>JAAXXL010000028.1:0-24845 GCA_013334485.1 Chlorobiaceae bacterium
TGCGCATCAATGAGGGTCGTCTCAAAGCCTTTCATATTGTCTTTTTCATCTTTATTGTCAGTAATATCGGTGGTGCGCTGACTCCAATCGGTGATCCACCCCTGTTTCTTGGCTTTTTAAAAGGGGTGCCATTTTTCTGGGTTTTGCCGAAAGTGTTGTTACCATGGATCATATCTGTTGCCGGACTTCTGGTTATTTTCATAATTCTTGATGCAAGAGCAGGAGTTGGCGATGTAAAGGGGTCCGGGACAAAAGGAGGAGTAAGCATAACCGGAAAGAGGAATTTATTTTTTCTTGTGGGGATTATTATTGCGGTTTTTCTTGATCCTGCCGTGATAACCGGTTTTCCGAGTATTCAGGAGCTTTTTCATCTGCCGTTCGGCATCCGGGAAGTGATCATGTTTATGATTGCTTTTCTTGCCTATAAATTTTCGAATCAGGAAGCATTCAAGGGTAATGAGTTCAACTTTGAGCCCATAAAGGAGGTTGCGTTTCTCTTTATAGGTATTTTTGCCACCATGATTCCTGCGCTGGCTCTTATTGCTGATTTTGCAAAAACTCATGCCAGTGAACTCTCGGTATCACGATTTTTCTGGCTAACCGGAGCGCTTTCGGGCGTTCTTGATAATGCTCCGACCTATCTGAATTTCTTTGCCGGTGCTTTAGGGAAGTTCGGCTTTGATATCGGACTCTCTTCTGATGTTAAACTCTTCGCCAACGGCGTAGCCTCTCCGGTTTCGGGAGATCTCACGTCGGATATCTATCTCATGGCGATCTCTGTTGCTTCGGTCTTTTTTGGTGCCCTGACCTACATCGGCAATGCTCCTAACTTCATGGTTAAAAACATTGCCGAGCAGGCCGATGTCGAGGTTCCCGATTTTCTTGAGTACATCTATAAATACTCTCTGCCAATCCTTTTGCCGATCTTTATGTTGTTATGGGTTCTGTTTTTCAATTATTGACGGTGACTTTGTCACTATTTAACAATCAGATATCATGAAAAGCTTTCTGAATGCAATCAGCAACGGAGAAGAGGGGTTTTTTACTAAAAACTCTCTCTATCTGCCATTTCACTGTGAAATTATAAGTATCTGGATATGAAAAGAGATGTCGCTGCTCGCATCTCCGGAGCTGATAACCGATCTTACGGATTCTGAAGTATTGGCTATCCGGGAAGGCGACTTTTATACAAATTTGGTGTTCAGGAAATGGAGTGATTTTGCCAAAGAGCTTGGTCATAATAAAGGGCATATCATTCTCAGGGCATCAGAAAAGGGGGCGGATATTTTCCGGAGTGAAAACCTGCACTACATCCGCATCGTTTTTCATGATCACAAAAAAGAGATCTCATTTGAAATTATTGATAACCCCCGTGATCTTTAAGGATTCAAAAAACAGAAAAGAGATACCCTGAACAGAGCAGAATCAGGAAAGCCGGCTGCTGTTTTTTATCCTTATCTGGGTATTTTTTTTTAACCTGTTTGAAGGAATCCCCGACTGCACTTTTTACAGCGGCAAATAAATTGACGCCTGGGCGGGGAAGCTGCGAGGTTGGCCAGGCACATAGAGCAATAAAAAAGCCGCAACGGGATTCATTGCGGCTTTTCTTGTGGTGATGATACGGCGTGAGTGAACGATCAGAATCCGTTACGCTTGAAGATGGTATCGACGCTTGTTTTCAGCTTTCCGAGAATGTGGTCGGCGCTGAAAAGTTCTGCGACCTCTTCGGGTGTAAAGTTTTTCATCAGCTCCTCATCGCCGAGCACAAGATCGCGCAGGTGTTTTTTTGTTGACCAGCTCTCCATGGCGTTGCGCTGTACCATTCTGTATGCATTTTCACGGGTCAGACCTTTTGCGGTAAGTGAAAGCAGGAGCGTTTGTGAAGTGGTCAGGCCGTATGAAGAGTTGAAGTTCTCCTCCATTCTTTCCGGATAGACCAGCAGGGTAGAGAGCGCATCGCTGAAGGTGCGAAGCATGTAACAGAGGGCTGTGGTTGAGTCGGGCATGATGATGCGCTCGACAGAGGAGTGTGAGATGTCGCGCTCGTGCCAGAGGGCTACGTTCTCCATTGCTGCAATGGAGTTTGAACGTACAACGCGGGCCATGCCGGTCAGACGTTCAAAGGTGATGGGGTTACGCTTGTGCGGCATGGCCGAACTGCCTTTTTGGCCTTTGCTGAAAAACTCTTCAGCTTCACGAACCTCTGTTCTCTGAAGGTGTCGAAGTTCAACAGAGAACTTCTCGATTGATGAGGCGATAATGGCCATGGTGGTGGCATACTCTGCGTGGCGGTCGCGCTGGAGAATCTGTGTGGAGATCGACGAGGGTTCGAGGCCGAGTTTACGGCATACTGCCGCCTCAATGTCCGGAGAGAGGTGCTGATAGGTGCCTACTGCGCCCGATATTTTTCCGACAGAGATCGTTGTGACTGCTTTGTTCATCCTTTCGAGGTTTCGAAGCATCTCCTGGTGCCAGAGCAGCAGTTTCAGACCAAAGGTTGTCGGTTCGGCATGGATGCCATGGGTACGACCCATCTCAAGAGTGTATTTGAACTCCTGCGCCCGTTTTGCGAGCACGGTGACAAGCTGCTCGATATCGGCAATGAGAATTTTCCCCGCATCACGCATCTGCATGGCAAGGCAGGTGTCAACAACGTCAGATGAGGTCAACCCTTCATGAATATAACGGGAGTGGGGGCCGACATATCCGGCAACGTTGGTCAGAAAGGCAATGACATCGTGTTTGGTCTCTTTTTCAATCTCAAGAATCTCATCAACGTTGAAGGTTGCCTTCTCGCGGATAACAGCAAGAGCCTCTTCTGGCACAAGGCCGGCTTCCATACGAGCTTCTACTGCGGCTATTTCAAGCTGAAGCCAGCGCTGAAATTTTGCCTCTTCTGTCCAGATTGCTGAAATCTCTTTGGGTGAATAACGTGCTATCAAGGTAGGTGGATTTTGGGGGTTGACGGTAAAAAAAGCTTTCCGAACCGGTCAGAAGTTTTGTTGAGTTTTCATAAAACGCTTCAATGCGTGCAATATAATGCGCTGATTGATGAAAAACCACAAGTGCGTTCATTCTGATTCATGAGCGTTATTCGCATCCGATAACTCATTGAAAAGCTGTTTTATGTAAGCAAGGGCAGCTTCGCGCTCATAGGGGATAAACCCGTCAATAACCGCGTTTTCCATCCTTTTTTTGATGATGCCTACCACTTTCCCTTCCGTAAGGCCCAGGGTATTCATGATGTCCTCGCCGCTTATCGGTGGGCGCCACCGGGCAAGCAGATCTTTCTCTCCAACCTCGGCAATTTTCTTCTCCACATTATTGAAGTTGCTCATGATCTGTATCACCTTTCTCGGATTTTTGCTGGTCACATCAGCCCTGCAGAGGTTCATAAGATCCTGTAAATCCTCTCCGGCATCAAACATAAGGCGTCGTATAGCCGAATCGCTGATCTCCTCTTTCGAGAGTGGAATCGGACGATGGTGCATCCGTACCATTTTCTGGACGTAGTCAAGCGGATCAAGAGGCCATCGCATCTGGCGGAATATTTTGGCAACAAGGCGGACTCCGACGGCGTCATGACCGTGAAAGCTCCATCCTGCAGATTTGCTGAATCGTTTTGTTGCCGGCTTGGCAATGTCATGAAGCAGTGCAGCAACCCTCAGCCAGAGGTTGTCGCTGTGTGCAGCAAGATTGTCTACCACCTGAAAGGTGTGAAAGAGCGTATCCTTATGGCCCATGCCGTCCACCTGCTCAATACCAGCCATGGCGGCAATTTCAGGCAGTATTTCGTGCATGAGCCCTGTTTCGTAAAGAATTATCAGCCCGACCGATGGACGGGGTGCCTGCATGATTTTAAAAAACTCATGACTGACCCGCTCTATCGAGACAATCCGGATTCGTTCACGCATGCTTTTCATGGCAGCAATAACCTCAGGAAGAAGCCTGAACTCAAGCTGCGCGGCAAATCGTGCCGCCCTCATCATGCGCAACGGATCATCCGAGAATGTCTGCTCAGGATCAAGCGGTGTTCTAAGAATGGCAGCCTTGAGGTCGTCGAGTCCACTGAAATGGTCGATAATCTCATTGCGACCCTCACGGTTAAGCACCATCGCAAAGGCATTGATAGTGAAATCACGGCGGGAGAGATCATCGTCAAGCGTTCCGATCAGTGTTACCGGTTTTCGCGAATCCGGATTGTATGACTCTTTGCGTGCGCCTACAAGTTCGAGCTTGAAGGTGCCCTGCTCCGGGTCGGAAAGCTCAAGCTGTGCTGTGCGAAATCGTTCAAACAGAACGAAATTCCGGCCGTGCAGTTCGCTTTGTACTGTTTTGGCAAAAGGCACCGGATCGCCGATAACCATGATGTCAATGTCGTTACAGGGCCTCCGCATGATCAGGTCACGAACATACCCGCCTACAAGGTAGCAGTTTATGCCGCATGAATCCGCAAGATCGCCTATACGGTAGAGTATTTCAGGCAGTCGGAGTTGAGGGGGTGTGGTCATTACAAGTGTGCTGTGAAAAATGGTCTGTCATTCATACGAAGCTGCATTGGCAGCGATCTCTTCAGTGATTTTGGCGGCCACCATAATTGCCCGCCTTCCATCGGATGAGGTGACGGCAATCGGAGTGCTGTTTTTGATGGCATTGATGAAGTGCTCAAGTTCATCGCGCAGGGCATTGACTTTCGGGATTTCAGGATTGATATAATCAAGTACCATACCCTGCATGGCATCCTGGATTTCGCCGAATTGCTCAAGGATTTTTCTCGCCGCAAATGATTTCAGCGGATTTTTAGAGGTGGCCTCTTCAGGCTTTACAAGCCGGAAGACTTCAGATTTTCCGGTTGTGAAGTCAAGTGAAGCGTAGCTTTTAGGGTTGGTTCCAAAAAAACGGAGCTTCCGCATTCTGCTTCGACTGAGCCGGCTGGCTGTTACATTTGCCGTAGCACCGTTGACAAAGTCAATTCTTGCCGTTGCCATATCGAGCTCGTTGGAGAATACCCGCACTCCTGATGCGGCAATGTGTTTGATCTCTGAAGGAATAAGCGAGAGAACCAGATCAATGTCGTGAATCATGAGGTCAAGGACAACAGAGACATCGGTAACACGCCGTGAAAATCCGCTCAGCCTTTCGGCCTGGATATACATAGGCCGACCGATATAGGACTCTACTGCACGCAGGGCCGGGTTGAAGCGTTCGATGTGCCCGACCTGTATGCGAACGCCGTTCTCCTTTTCGAGCCGAATAAGCTCATCGGCCTCCTCGACGGTTGTGGTTATCGGTTTTTCAATAAAGAGATGAAGGCCCTCTTCAAGGAGCTGCGAGGCAATGCTGAAATGTGAGCTTGTTGTTGTTGCAATAACGGCGGCATCGCACGTTTCGGCGAGTTCACAAAGTGAGCTGAAGCGGGGGACCCTGTACTTGCCGGCCATTTCATCAGCACGGTTCGTGTCGAGGTCAAAAACCCCTGCACATGCTACATCGGGCTGTTCCTGCGCAATTTCTGTCAGCAGCTTTGTATGAAACTCGCCAAGCTTGCCAACACCGATCACCCCTATTTTCATCTCTTGTACTCCTCTGTCAAAAAAGTGACCAAACCAGCCTTCCAGGGAATTTCAACCCGCCTCCGCAGTCGGTTCCAGCGCATCTATTTTGTACTTGAACAGTTTGACAGCCATGACGGTGCCAAGAAGCGTAAGAACTCCGGCTACAACGTAAGGGGCATGGAAATTCATTCCGTAAAGAATACTCCCGCTGAAGGGCCCCATGATACGTGCGAGAGAGTTTACTGACTGTGAAAGCCCCATAATCTGCCCCTGCTGCTGTTTATAGCTGTAGAGCGATATCATGGAGAAGTTAATCGGCGACACAAGACTTGTTCCGATTGCAAAAAAGAAAAGGATAATGAGTCCGAGAGAAAAAAGAGAATCTCTTGGAGCGAAAGGGACAAAAAAGACGCCGACAAAGGTAAACAGATGACCCCACAAAAAGAGTTTGTGCTCTCCGAGTTTTTTGATGAGCTTTCCGATAAGTCCGCCTTGAACGACTACAGACCAGATCCCTACATAGGCAAAGATATAGCCGATTTGCTCATCAGTTGCCCTGAAATACTCCTTCCAGAGCAGGATGGAGGCGACCTGCATGTTGACAATAGCAAAGGTGTAGACATAGTTCGCCAGCATGAGCAGCGAAAGGGGAGGGGATTGAATAACCACTTTCAGTCCATCGCCATACTCTCTGGCTTTCTCTCCGAGGAAAAAGGCTGGAGAGTGTCTTGGTGCATTTTCACCCTTACCCTTTTTAAGGAAGCTGAAACTCAGTTTTTTCGCATTGGTGTTGGACTCGGGAAGCAGAAAAACTGCCAGAATAAAATCAAAGGCAATCAGTGCGGCTGAGACGTAACCAACCATCTGAATACCGTAGTTGTGCTTGAGGAGCCCCCCTATGAGCGGACCTATGATAAATCCTATTCCGAAAGCAGCCCCGATCATTCCCATTGCTCCGGAGCGGCTTTTACTGTCGGTCACATCGGTGATATAGGCCTGTGCAGCCGCAATATTTGCCGATCCAATGCCGGAGAGGCCTCTTGCAAAAATGAGCAGTGGAATTGTGCTTGCCTGCGCGAAAACAAGATAGGAGATTGCGGTTATGAAGATACTGATGAGCATTACCGGACGTCGGCCGATTTTATCACTCAGCTTTCCCCAGAGTGGGGAAAAAATGAACTGCATAATGGAGAAAATCGCAGCAATAAGACCGATCATGAAGGGATTGGCACCCAGATCCTTTGCGTAGGTCGGCAAAAGCGGCAGCACGATTCCGAATCCGATGAGATCCAGAAGAACAGTAAGAAGTAAGATGACCAGTGGGGAGCGCTTCATACCTGCATGCTTTTTTTATTCCGCTAAAGCCACAAAGATAAAAAATTACCGGTGGTTTCTGACAGAGAGAGCCAATAAATCATTTCGACAACTCATCGTTTTGATTAATTGTTTTATAAAGCTGCTGGATCCCCTCAATCACCCTCGGGCCGGGACGAAGAAATATACTGTTGTCAAACCGTTCATAGACCCTGCCGTTTTTTACTGCGGCAATGTGCTGCCATCCTGGACGGTTCATGACCGCTCCGGCAGCAGATGAACTTTTGGACATATACATGCAGGCAATGATATCAGGATTTTTCTCAACTACCCACTCCTGTGAGATTTCAAAATACTCCTTGTCTACCACGTCACCGATATTCTTTCCCCCGGCATAGCCGATTAAAGCTGATGTATAGCTTCCTTTTCCTCCCGTCCAGAGCGGATCATCCCAGATTTCAAGATAGACCAGATTGTGTTGCTTTTTATTTCCAGCTTTTTTACTGAACTGCGCAAGCCCGTTGGTAATGGCGTTTGCAAGAGAGTCTGCCTGGCGAGAGTGGCCGGTCAATTTCCCGAGTTTTATCAAGGCAGAGGGGATGTCATCAGGTTTTTTACAGGTGATGGTAGCGCGTTGAATGCCGAGCGAAGTAATTTTTTTTCCGCTATCCTCTTCTGCAAGGTCAACATCAATAACCAGATCCGGATTTATTGATGCGAGAAGCTCAAGCGAAGGACGTCCGAAGGCTCCGATAACAGGGACATTTTTTACGGATAGGGGCCAGTCGCAGGCACTGGTGCGACCTACAAGGTGATCACCTGCTCCAATAGCAAAGATCATCTCCGTTATACTCGGAGCAAGGCTGACAATTCGCTGGTTGTTTTGTGGCGTATGGGATTGCGCTGCCTCTTTTTGACTGCATCCTGACCAGAATGCGGGAAGAACAATAAAAAAAATTTTTAAAATTAAGTGGCTACGAATGTTAGGCATCGCTATACTGACAGAGAATGATTGAGCCTGAAAGAAGAGAACAGCTCATTAAAGAAAAGTTATGAGACTCATCGGAGCGATAATAATACAGAAAAATCCGATTTCAATTTGAAAGAAACAGCTAAAGGACACCTTAATTTATTGTTGTGAGAAGCCCGAGGAGAAGGCGGATGGAGCAAAGAAACCGGAGTAAATGAGGCTTTCGAGCACCCCCCAACGCAGTAATCGGGTTTCGGAATAAATAAATAGAGGTGCCTTCAATGAAACTCTTGCTGTTCTTATAACCATGAGTTTCCCGTTGTTCGTGTAATTTCGTTTTTTTTGAGAGATTTTGACCTTTTCAAGAGAGCGTCAATCATAACAGACAAATAAAACCCGGCATAGATAACAATAATTGAACTTTTAATTGCTTGATATTATTGGTATAGTTAGTAAATGAATATGTTCTCGAGCCGTTTTCTTTTTTTCTTGATAGTATAGCTTTTCTGATTAAAGCAATAACAAAACGAAAACTATGCGGTGAAAGATACACGAGGGTGCTGTGGAGCTGAGATACACACGCCAATAAGTGACCCTGTTACATGCAGTTGATTTTTTTGTACCTGTGCCTGTCTCCAAAAAACTAAATAATAAAAAAATGAAACCTTTTAAACCGCTCCTTAGAGTCCTGTTTGTACCGGGAATGCTTTTTCTCGGTGCATGCTGCTGTGAAAAAGATGTCGTGGTCGCACCTGAGCCGCCACCACCTCCACCACCTCCAGCCGCAGTTGTTATACCTGGCCTTGGTGATGTTTTTTATGATTATGACAAGTCAGCACTCCGCTCGGATGCTGTTGCCCAGCTTGATACCAATGCCAACTGGTTGAAGAAAAATTCAGCTAAGAGCGTTGTTGTTGAAGGGCATTGCGATGAGAGGGGAACCAATGAGTATAACCTCGCTCTTGGTGAAAGACGCGCAAATGCTGCAAAGGATTACATCGTTAATCTCGGCGTTGATGCTGCTCGTCTCAAGACGGTCAGTTTCGGTGAAGAGAAACCATTTGCTGCTGGCAGCAATGAGGAAGCATGGGCTCAGAACAGAAGAGCACACTTTGTTTCTGAATAACCATTTGCCTGACGTCAGCTCCTGAGAGGGAGTTGGTGATATTTGTTCTTGTGTGTGTGTGTGTTGTTCTTTCTTCGTCAGGTTGGCAATGCAAGGCTGCTGCTGAGTAATCAGTTCAGTTTTGCATTGCTTTTTTTATACCGCGAGATGGAAGGGCGTTGTGACCATCTCTTACCATGAACAAAACCATGAAACTGTGTTACGGCTGTTTGAGTCTGCATCTTCATTGTTCAAGAGATGAGCAAGGGAGATTCAGTCGAAATAGTTGTTTAGTTAATCAATTATTTGAGTTTTTTGTTCAAAACAGGGAGTACTATAGCAAACTCGTGGGGATTGTTTTGATAAATATTTCGTAAACTACGAACTTGATTTCATTTAAAGGTTCAGTGATACTGTCAGTGGGTGATGCTGTTATGACCTGAATAACGCGCATTCAGGTTAAAATCCTTGGGATTACTATCGAAGCCTTGAATAAAACGGATGAAAAGTTCATGAAAAAGAGCAATGCAATTTCAGCCCATCTGACAGAATTACGAAAAGAAGCTGAAACACTTTTGAGTGCAGGCAAACGGAAATACCCGGATTTTGCACATTCGCATGAGGAGATGCAACGGGTTGTTCATGAACTTGCTGTTCACCAGATTGAACTTGAAATGCAGCAGGATGAACTTCTGCAAACGAGAGCCGAACTTGAAGAGAGTCTTGAATGTTACACCGAGCTTTATGAATTAGCTCCTCTTGGTTATCTTACACTGACAGAGAACGGTACCATACGTCAGGTCAATCTGACCGCAACAAAGTTGCTTGGTGTTGAGCGATCGAAACTTATCGGTGACCGGTTCGGCAGGTTTGTTGAGCCTGAAGATCTTTCAGTATTCAATGCATTGCTTCTTGATGTTTTCAGTCAGCCAAAAAGTCGTTCCTGTGAACTCCTGCTCATGAGTGACGACAATCATCCAATAGCTTCAAAAGACCCGTTTACTTCTCATACTGACGAATATGAGCATGATAATCGAACGGTTCGTATTGATGCGATCTTGAGTCAGGATGGAAAGGAGTGTCGTGTTGTTGTTTCAGACATCACCATGCAAAAGCGGGTAGAACGTGAAAAAAATGCACTGCTGAGCAAATTGAAACATGCTGGCAAGAGCGAATCGAAAAGCGATTCGTTTTCTGACTTTAACCACAATCAGATCGATAAGGTTATTCATGCCAGAATCCGGTTTGCCGCACTCTCTTATCTCTACACGGCAAACGAGGCAAGTTTTGTTCAGATCAAAAAACAGATTAAAACCACAGACGGCAACCTCAGCGTTCACATGAGGATGCTTGAATCGGCAGATTATATAAAGTGCGACAAAGACTTGCTTGCCCGCAAACCGCAAACCATCTACAAAATAACACCAAAAGGTCATGATGCCTTTGTTCGATATAAGGCGTGTATAACGGCATTTTTGGGAACATAATCCATCATTCCCTAAAAGCAGCCACACCTTCCTCTCTTTTCCCTCATGGCCAGGCCTTATGGAACCTCATCTTCCATGAGGCAAGTAAATCCCTGTGACCACTTATTCTTCCCCATATTCAGAAAAGAGCTGTCATTGTGCGATCGACGAGAGCAATGACGCCAGAGTCCGATGCCACGTTAAACCCGATAACCATAGTGAAAGAAATAATATATAACCGATGATATTTTATTTCTTCAACTATGGAATTTATTTGAACGTGATTGCGTTCTATTTATATCGCTTTAATATGTAAAGTATTTATGTGTAGACCGGATTATAGTGTATAATGAATCACAGGGAAGGGAGGGAGCTTATCATCACCATCAATACTTCCTGTTCAGAAGCTGTTTCTTCAACAGTTGTATAGTCTAAAAGGCAGTCATTTCGATGCTTGCGCATTTTGAACTTCCTGACCTTTTGTACTCATATATACATAGTAGATAGTATAGCATTGTTTTATAAAGCTTTATTCTGATGAAGATGTATCGGGATAGGGAAGATTCTTTTTTACAGGCATCAAGGGTTGCCATGCGGTCAACTCATTACTATAAACTAAATGGAGAGACAACATGCTCGAAACACTTGCAATTATCCTGGTTATCCTCTGGATTCTTGGTCTGGTTACCTCATACACCATGGGAGGACTTATTCATGCTCTTCTGGTCATAGCAATAGTGGTGATTCTCGTTCGTGTCATTCAGGGGCGGCGCATTTGATCACCAAAACGGTAATAACCTGAAGGAGTGGCATGGCGTGATAGCGGAACGTTTGAAGAGAAACTGGTAGAGAGATTTTTTAAGCCGGAAGTGCCGGAACAGAGGTGTGCAACTGATTTGTTGATGAACGTTCAGCAACAGTCAAGTGGTATCATCAAAATGCATAACATGTTAACAGAGGAGATAAACGATGAAAAAAACAATCTGGCTTGCAGCCGGTATTACCGGCATGTTGCTCGGCAATCCATCCTCAGAGGTAAAAGCAGCCGTGAGTCCACAATTTTCAATTGTGATTGATTCACGACCGAATTTTATCAGTCTGAGAAATCGCGGGCTTTCAGTATCACTCGGAAGTCCCTATGACATCATCTACTATGGCGGGCGTTACTATGTCAATCAGAATGGATCCTGGTTCCGCGCTTCGAGCTATCGCGGCCCATGGAGCTATATCCGCTCAAGTTCGCTTCCATATCAGATCCGACGTTACAGTATTAATGATATAAGGAGATATCGTGACACTGAGAACCGGCGCCGCGAAAACTCACAGAGGAGAACTCTGCAGCAGAACCGGACTGATGATAATAACCAGCGAATACTTGACCAGAGACGCAGCGACGAAAATGCCCAGAGAACTCTCGATCAGCAGCGAACCGATGAAAACAACAGGAGAATCCTTGAGCAGCAGCGCAGCGATGAAAATGCCAGGAGAACTCTTCAGCAGCAGCGCAACGACCAGAATCGCAACTGATGAACAGGTTATTGTGACGTAACGACTGATTCGCTGCACATGCATACCTCGTTGCATATGCAGTGGAGTAGTCGGTTTCAGATGGGTAGCAGAGAAGGATTTCAGATAACTGACACTATGGAAAACAGGGAGATCTATCATGAGCATGAAAGAAGCATACCAAAAAAAAGCAGAGGCTGAACTGGAGCTCACTCAGGCAAGATTGGCTGAGTTTAAGGCCAAAGCAAAGAGTGCGTCTGCCGACCTTCAGGTCAACTATGCCAAGCAGATTGAAGAGCTTGATCATGGAGTTGGAACAGCAAAAGGGAAGCTGAAAGAACTCGGTGATGCAGGAGAAGAGGCATGGGAAAAACTCAAGGATGGCGTGGAGAGTGTACTGCGTTCATTAAGCAGTTCAATCCGTGATCTTGCAGATAAAGTCAAGCATTGAAACGGGTTGATGTCAAGAGGTTCAAATGGGTGTGATTGCTTGATAATTATGTGAATGCAAAGAGTGAATACGTGATGGGTAAGGAGAACGGTGAACAGAGGTGTTAACCAAAATGGAGAGAGCAATGATCCAAAGTAAACGAACGACACTCGATTTGATGAACAATATTTACACTCTGGCCTACTGGATGACCGGATCAGAAACAGAGAGCAATGAACTTGTCAACAAAACCTATCAGTTGATCGATAAGAACCTGTCTGAAAAGGAGATATATAAAACATTCAGATCATGCTATTTAAGCACTATTAACATTGATAGAGATCCTTCAGCAGAGAAATTCGGAGTGCTGATGGATGATACTGAAGAGTCACTGCGTCAAAAGTTTGCAGACATAAAACTGTCGGTACTACTATCGGAATTACCGGGAATAAGGCACAGGGATATCTCAAAAATCATCGGAAAGCCACTTATAACCATTCGATGGTGGTTGTCGCTCGGGCGCAAATCTCTTGTCAATACGCAACGGTTGATCCCTCCGATTGAGATGTGTCTGCCGCTTTCCGGAGTGTTGCAATGAGAAAAAAACTTCGCATTGCTCAAATTGCTCCCCTTGTGGAACGGGTACCACCAAAAAAATACGGGGGGACCGAACGGGTTGTATATCATCTTACGGAGGGACTTGTCGCTAATGGGCATGATGTTACCCTTTTTGCTTCGGGAGACTCCCTGACAAGCGCAAAGCTTGTTGCTCCGATAAAAGAAGCCCTCCGGCTTGGAAGAAAAAGTTACTCGCCGGTTATCGTCAACATGATGATGTTAAGCAGGGTTTATGAGAAGATGCTCATGGAGTTTGACATCATCCATTCCCATCTTGAGTATCTGACTCTTCCCTATGCATACAAGTCAAAGATTCCAACCGTTTTGACGATGCACGGACGGCTTGATATGGGCAACTACCGCGATATGCTGCGCCTCTACCCGGATCAGGCCTATGTTTCTATCAGCGATTCGCAAAGGCTGCCCGTTCCGGATATCAACTGGGCAAAAACTATTTACCATGGTTATCCCGCATCCTCTTTTGAGTTCAATGAACATCCTGACGACTATTTTCTCTACCTCGGTCGTTTTTCAGAAGAGAAAAGGCCGGAACTGGCTATCATGCTTGCAAGAGCCTGCAATATACCACTAAAAATTGCTGCAAAGATTGACCCGACCGATCAGGACTTTTTTGACAAAAAAATCAGACCCCTGCTCAATCATCCGCTTATTGACTATGTGGGTGAGGTTGATGACCGCCAGAAGGTTGGACTGCTCAAAAACGCCAAAGCGTTGCTCAACACCATTGACTGGCCGGAACCTTTCGGCCTTGTAATGATTGAGGCCCTTGCCTGCGGCACACCGGTAATTGTCAGGGGCTGCGGATCAGCTCCGGAAGTTATTACGCATGGCAAAACCGGATTTATCTGCAACAGCAAGCTTGACTTTATTGATGCTATACATAATGTGGATCAATTGTCACGTAAAACCTGCCGTAAGGAGTTCGAACGGCGTTTTTCACTCACAGAGATGGTCGGGAACTACGAAGATCTCTACTACAGCTTGCAGGAGAAAAAAATAAACCGTTATCCACTATCAGCTCCATTGCTTAAAAAAAATGGAGTCCCAAGTTTCCGCTGATCCCGATGGCTATATGATGACTCGATAAATACAGATGACGTGGATCAGCGGAATAATTTTAATCAGTTAACCGGAGTAAATCATGGAAAAGAGTGCGCTGAAATCTTTCACCTGGCGAGTTTTTATCAGCTTCGGGCTTTTCATCTCTTTTTTGATGATTCTTGTTTCAGGAATAATTCTCTATATCGGCCCCTCGGGGAGGGGTCCCGTTGCTGCCTCCTGGCATATGATCGGACTGACAAAAGGGGAGTGGCAGAACCAGCACATTATTTTTGGTTTTGCATTTTCCCTGCTTTCACTCTTTCATCTTCTCGTCATTAACTGGAAAGCATTCTTCTCCTACCTGAAAGCAAAAACTGCTGCCGGGATAAAAAGTCCCGGAGAGCTTGTTTTTATAATCATTCTATCTCTCTTCTTCGGGATTGGAACCTACTTCAAGATACAGCCCTTTTCCGGTATACTCGAGTTTGGCAAAACCATAGCCAAATCCTGGGAAGGGACTCCGGTAAAGGTGCCGGAGAGTCGTCCGGGCTTGAATGATGAGATGAACACCCGGAACAGACCACCGGAATAGTGATCGGTATGCGTTTCAAGTACACTTATCATCAAAGATTGAATCCTGAAAAACGCGTTGTAACATCCTGTTCAGATGAAAAACAACATCAAAGCACTTTTGAGCCGGGCACCTGAAACCGGCTCACGTTCAGAACGCATCAAGTTACATCATTATGCCGTTGAGATCGTCTCTTTGTTGAGCTGTATTGTATTTCTTTTAGCAGCCAAACCGCAACAGGGGGAAGCAAAAACTGCCGCCGAGGTGTTCCAGGATATTTCCGGAAGCGTGGTGGTTGTACAGAACTATGACAGCTCCAACAAGCTGCAAAGCATGGGGAGCGGTATTATTCTTCCTTCCGGAAATGTTGCAACAAACTGTCACGTCATCGATAAAGCCGGACGGCTGGCTATTATCTACCAGAAAAAAGAGTATCCGGCCAAAGCGCTTTATACCGACAGATTCAGGGATGTATGCGCCCTCACTGTTTCCGGCCTGCAAGCCTCCCAACTCACCCTTGGAAATACAAATCAGCTCAAGGTTGGCACCAAAGTCTATGCCATTGGTGCCCCTCAGGGACTTGAGCTGACCTTTTCCGATGGCATCATATCGGGATTGAGGGTTGTCGATAAAGGAAACTATATCCAGTCAACGGCACCAATTTCTCTCGGTTCAAGCGGAGGGGGGTTGTTTGATGAAAATTCGCGATTGATAGGGCTGCCGACCTATTTTTTCAAACAGGGCCAGCAGTTGAATTTCGCCCTCCCTGTGGAGTGGGTTGTCGATCTTCCGAATCGTCAGTCTGTAGAATCAAAAGTGAATGCTACGGATATTGAATGGACTTATCAAGTCACTGCACTGGAGGAAAAACAGGATTGGGGAGGCATGGTCCAACTCTGCCAGAAGTGGACAAGGCAGTTGCCGACAAGCAGTAACGCCTGGGGGTATCTGGGTGTTGCCTATCTCCAGAAAGGAGATTTAACCATGGCAATTGAAGCGTATCAGGCGGCAGTCCTTATTCGTCCTGAATATTCGCAATACTGGGCCGATCTTGGTGCCGCCTATGGCCGGGAGGGACAGAAGGCCAGAAAGATAGAAGCTTACAAAAAGGCGGTACGACTCAACAATGATTATGCTCTCGGATGGGTCAATCTTGCCAATGCCTGTGTTCAGAATGGAGAGTATGAACAGGCTGTTGCTGCTTACCTTGAGGTGTTGCGGATCACTCCCGGTGACGCCGTTTCCTGGTATAATATGGGTCATGCCTATCGTGATGCCGGTCAATTCTCCAAAGCTGTAGAAGCATATCGGAAGGCTGCCTCACTCTCTCCAGCCAATGCACAATATTTGATAAAACTGGGTCAGGCTTATGGCATGGCCGGTCAGGATGCCCAACAGATAGAAGCATACAGAAAAGCCATTGTAGTTAACCCGGCTTATGTTGATGCATGGCTCTACCTCGGTGTTGCGTATAACAAATCGAAGATGGAGATTCAGGAGCGAGAAGCGTATCTGAAAGCCCTTGCTATTGACCCTGATCATAATGCGGTTCTCTTCAATCTTGGCCAAAACTACCTTGAACATGGCAATCGCCAAAAAGGTATGGAGGTCTATTCCCGTTTGAAAGAGCTTAATCAGGATCTTGCTCAGCAATTCTATAATAATTTCAGCAAGCTGATGTTTTTGAAAACCGCACAACGCTAAACACCAGCGTAGTAAAAGGGACTTTTAATAAATCGCATCAGCAATCCAGAGAGGAGCAAAAAGATGAAAAGGTTATCTATTGTGAGACATACCGCTATCGGGAGAGTAATTTCCTGTATAAGCTTGCTTGCCCTGTTGCTTGTGCCGTCAAAACTCCCGGCGGAACCCTTGCCTTCGGAAATACGAATGGATTATGCCGATTACAATCCTCTCAGCTACGTCCTGAAAAAATTCGGCTGGCTGGAAAAGGAGTTTGAGTCAGAGGGTGTTGCCGTCCGGTGGATATTCAGCGAAGGCAGCAATGAGGGGCTGGATTTTCTGACTAAAGGAAATGTTGATTTTGCCTCCACTTCTGCACTGCCCAGTCTTCTTTACAAGGCAAAAGGAAGTCCGATCAAGGCAGTCTATATATTTTCACATCCCGACTGGATTTCGCTTGTCGTCACTCGTGATGCACCTATTAAATCAGTCCGGGGTTTAAAGGGCAAAAAAATTGCAGCAACCCCTGTTACAGAGCCCTATTTTTTCCTGCTTCGAGCACTTCATGAGGTTGGTTTGCAGAAGAGTGATGTTAAAATTATTCCTCTGAATCACAAGGAGGGGCGTATTGCACTCGAAAGCAAGAAGGTTGATGCCTGGGCAGGCATTGATCCCTATGGCATTTCAAGCCAGTTGGAGAGCGGTAGCCGTGTGATCTACCGTAACGAAGCATTCAACAGTAACGGCTTTTTGACAATAACCGAGCCATTTGCGTTAAAATACCCCGAAACGGTTTCGCGTGTCATCAGAATATATGAACGCGTACGCAAGTGGGCGGTAACCCATCCTGATGATCTGGCGATAATCTACTCTGATGAATCCGGAATTTCATTACCGATAGCGAAAGTGACTCTCAGCAAGGTTGATCTTTCGCGCCCCGTTCCGGCAATGGAAGACTTCAACCATTTGAGAGAAGCGGTACCTGTTCTGGTGAAGGAGAAGATGGTCACGAACAGCAGCGTAGCAAACAAGGTGATTGACGATCTGGTCGATCCCGGATTCCTGCCCCAAAGATAATCCAAAGAGATAAATCTGCCGGAGAAAGGGATTCTTGTTATTTTCGGTTTTTTGATATAACAAATGGATGGTACGTATTCGCTTTTTTCTGTAGTGTCACTCTTTGTCGGTGGTCTGGCACTTTTTCTCTATGGCATCAGAATCATGAGCACCGGCCTGAAAAAAGCTTCGGGTGATCGGGTTCGTATTCTGATTTCAAAAGTGACCGGAAATCGGGTTTATGGAGTGCTTGTCGGAGCATTTACCTCTATGATTGCCCAGAGCAGCAGTGTCATTATCGCGACACTTGTAGGTCTGGTTCACTCGCAGCTCATGACCAGCACTCAGGCTCTCGCCATCATATTCGGTGCGGAAATTGGCACAACGGCCATGGCCCAGCTTTTTGCCTTTCGATTACACGACTACTCTCTGACAATATTTGCAGCAGGCTTTGCTCTCAACAGATTGGGGAAATCCGAATCTCTTCGTTTTACCGGTGAAGCTCTTTCGGGGTTCGGTCTTCTGTTTTTCGGACTGAAACTCATGACAGAAGCGGTTGCACCCCTTCATGACTATGCACCGTTTCTATCAGCACTTCGTTATCTGGAGAATCCACTGCTCGCTGTTATGGCAGGCGTAATCGTTACCGCGCTTGTTCAAAGCAGCGGAGCCTTTATCGGCATAGTCATTACGCTTGCACAAGAGGGGTCGCTTACTCTTGATGCCGGGATTCCCCTTTTGCTTGGAGCCAATATCGGCACCTGTATAACAGCAATACTTGCCGGATCGGGAATGCTTCGGGCGGCCAAAAGGGTGGCACTTGCACAGGTGCTTTTTAATGCCGCCGGAGTGATGCTCTTTCTTTTTTTTATTCCTGAATATGCTGACTTTATCCGCTCAATCTCCCCTTCAAAAGAGAGTTTAGCTTCCGACATGGTTGCTTTGGAAGTTCCCCGCCAAATAGCCAATGCCCACTCCTTGTACAATATATTCATGGCCCTTCTGCTGCTCCCTTTTCTTTCAGGTTTCGACAAGCTGCTTAACTGGTTGTTGCCTGATGATCCTGAGGAAACAAGGCAGCGGCCTTCAATATGGTATCTCAAGGAGTCGGCACTGGCAACACCAACGCTTGCAATCCGTTACGCACGCGCAGAAATTGAAAGAATGGCCAGTATTGCCGCAAAAATGGTTGGGGCATCCTGTTTTCCCTTTATCCGGAGCGGTCCCGATCGTGATGTGGTATTCCCGAAGCTTTCAGTTCTTGGTGGCATGATCATGAGAGAGGAGAAACTTGACTTTCTTGAAAAACGCGTTTCAGAGTATCTCATTAAAATTGCCCGAAAGGAACTGAATGAACGGGATTCAAAGGAGGTATTTGCCCTGATGGGTATTGTCAAGGATATCGAATCAATCGGCGATGTGATTGAGACCCTTTCAGGTAAGCTTTTTGCAGGGAAAAAGTGGCTGAAAAGCGAGCTTACAGAAGAGGGTAAACACGAACTGACGGAGTTGCTCAAGCACGTCACCAATGACATGGAGCAGCTTGCCGAGTCTCTCAGGGAGATGGACTCCCGATATCCTTCCAGACTCATTATGCACGATGAAGAGTTCAAACAACTTGTCGCTCAAGCTGAGATTGCTCATATGAATAGAGTCGCACGGGTAAATGAATCGGAAATTACCCATGATATCCATATGGAACTCATCAATGTACTCGAACAGGTGCACCATTACTGCAAGAGAATAGCGAGGAGTATTACTGCCTGTGATGAACCGGAACGGTAACATCGCTATTAATTTGTTCCGAAACCCGATTACTGCGTTGGGCGGTGCCCCCAAACCTTTTGAGCGGGTTACGTAATAAATTGTGATCATGCGTGATCTGTTGTTATTATTGATTCCCTGGTTTTTTCTGCTACTTTTCATTCCTCTTTGCGGTTATAGAGTATAAAAGCTTTTCAAAAAGAGGAACTGGTTTATTTGTAAAATGGAGTTTCACAATCTTCTTTATGTTCAGCAGCTTCCGGTCTCCATTGAGGAGGCATGGGCTTTTTTCTCCAATCCAGCCAATCTGGCAAAGATCACTCCTCCGGAGATGATGGTCACCATCACCAGCGGAACAGGTGAGGAGCAGATTTACGAGGGGATGATCATTACCTACACCCTCTATCCTTTCATGATGATTCCCGTCAGGTGGGAAACAGAGATCACAACGGTATCGAAACCCCATTTTTTTGAAGATGTTCAGAACTCCGGTCCTTATGAATACTGGCACCATCGACACACGTTCAGAGAGATTACCGGCGGTGTTGAGATGGTTGACGCTCTTGAGTACGCCCTGCCGATGGGATTGTTTGGTGAGTTCGTCAACACGCTGATTGTTTCCCGGCGACTTGAGGAGGTGTTCAGGTACAGAAGAGAGCGGATTGAGGAGATTTTAGGGCGATTATAAGCTGCCTGAAAGCAGCACAATTACGCCGGGGTATCGGGTGAAGGATAGCTTACGCAGGATATTTCGGATTGATGAAGCTTGCTTCTTTGTCGGGAATTTCTTATCTATGTCAGCATTACATTGTTCTTTCGTCGTAGCTGGTGCCGGCTTAAAAGCCGGAGAATAGGGAATTACGTGAAAATCGTAAACTGTACCCGCAACTGTACAACGGTAACCGCAAAAGCTCTGCATGGCCTCATGCACAAGCTCTTGGCGGTAGTTTCAGGTCACTGCATGTTCTCCTCCAGGGGGAACGGTGGGAAGGCCGGAACGGATTGAGACCGTGATAGTCAGGAGACCTGCCAGTTATTATTTGCATTACAAGATCGGACTACGGGTTATAGTCGGGGCAAAGCTGTACCTCTTTTGCATTGCTCATCGCTTGATCTTTTTGCACAACATTTTTTGATATTCCCGAACCGTCAAGTCTCATTGAACGGTTGTCACTCTGATTATGTCAAAAACCTGTTGCAGAAATCTTGAGCAAGCAGTGTCGATTTCGGTTATATGCCGCCTTTGAAATACCCCTGTCAGTTTAATTCACTAAAAAAACTGAAAACAGGTAAACTCCTTCAATGAACAAAAAAGTATTTCTCGTCGTGATGGCCGCTCTTTTGAGCAGCAAAGGGCTTCTTGCTGAAGAACAGCCTAAACATTTTACCGGTGAAGAGACGGTTGTAACAGCAACAAAAACCATCAACTCCATCAGCAATGCCGGGGGCGCATCGGTAACGGTCATTACATCAGCAGAGATCAGGGCTTCCGGAAAGCATACGGTAGAAGATATCCTCAAAGGTGTAGCGGGTATTGATGTTTCCGCTAACGGTGGACCAGGCTCCATGACCTCTCTATTTATTCGTGGAGGCGATGCCAAAAACACGCTTGTGTTAATTGACGGTGTACCGGTCAACGATCCGGCTACGACAAACCGTACGGCAAGCCTCTCCAATCTTACACTCGATAACGTTGAAAAGATAGAGGTTGTCCGAGGCTCACTCAGTGTGCTGTACGGAAGCAATGCCACTGCCGGAGTTATCAATATCCTGACCAAAAAAGGCGATGGCCCCCTGAAATCCTATGCCGGTATCGAAGGCGGAGCATACGGGACGTATAAAATCAACGGGGGCGTGAGCGGAAAAACCGGCAAATCCGCATACTCACTCGCTCTTGCCCGTCTGAAATCGGATGGATTCTCTTTTGCTGACGACCGCAATCAGCGTATTCCGCATAGCGGCAATACCAGCGAAAATGATGGATATGAAAACACGACTCTATCAGGATCGTACTCCTATGATTTTTCACCCTCATCGTTTCTTGAGACCACTTTCCGCTATACTGATGCTTCAGTACGGTATGATGAATCGGCAAACGGTTATACCGGTGACCGTTTTAATTACGTCTGGCCAACCGGTTACATTGCTGACCCAACCGGCTTGAAGGAGCAGCATAATGACAGCAGGCAATATGTTGCCCGGGTAGCATTGAAAAACTGCGGAAAAACGCTTGGATCAACTTTTTTTGCTCAATTGACAAGTGAGGAAAGGTCAGATTTCAATAACGATGGGGTTAAAACAAACACCTTTACGGGCAAGATGCAGGAGATTGGCTGGCAGGGAGATATGCAGGTTACAGCTTCCAATATGCTGACACTGGGTTTATCCGGCAAAAATGAGAGTATGAATTACCATGACTATGTATGGGGCGCACCCTTGATCGACAAGTCGGTGCTCTCTGGAAATATCTGGCTGCAGGATCAATGGAGCGTTGATAAACTGAAATTTGTGGCAGGAGTCCGCTATGAGGATCATGAAATATTCGGCAGTAAAGTAACGGCCAGAGTAGCGCCATCATACAGGATCGGAGAGACAACGGTAAAGGCAAGTTATGGCACCGGGTTTCTTGCCCCATCACTCTATCAGCTCTATTCTGATTATGGGTCACAAACGCTCAAGCCTGAAACAAGCACGGGCGTTGATGCTGGCATTGAACACCGCTTTCGTGAAAACCTCCGGGCAGGGGTCACCTGGTTCCGTTCGGTCTATGACGACAGGATTGATTTTGATATGGTGACATGGAAATATGCTCAGGTAGCAGGTTCATCAAAATCCCGCGGAATTGAGAGTTTTATTGAATGGCGTCCGCTTGATGCCTTGCAGCTTGCTCTGAACTATACCCATAACAAGACAGAAGATCCGCTTGGCCTTCAGTTTGTCCGTCGTCCTGAAAACAAGGTTGGCTTTACCGGCAGATACCAGATCAGCAAAGTTGCAGCAATCGGTGGTGGCTTGCAATGGGTAGATGAGCGCAAAGAAGTTGCATCAGCAAAGGATAGCAGTGGAACGGCTGTCGGTAAGCTTCCGGACTACGTTCTTCTGAACCTGAACGGATCATACAATCTGTCCGAAAAGGTCGAATTATACGGACGTATCGACAATGTATTCAATACCTGGTACGAAGAGGCCTGGGGTTATGCTACTGCGGGAAGGTCGGTCTATGCAGGAATCAAGATTGCCTTTTAATGAGCACCTCTATAAATCTGTTACGCGATCCGATTCCTTCGTTGGTCGGTGCTCGAAAAGAGATCAAGGACAACAAGGACAACAAGGACAACAAGGACAGCAGGGACTACAAGGACGAAGAGTAATTTGCCGGGCGACCACAAGGAATTGCTCCTGCCATTTCGTGTAATTTCGTCTGTTTCGTGGTTCATAAATCTTCAAACCGCTCACGACGATTTATAACGTTGCTCTAACACAGGGAAATGCAGGAGCGCAACTTTTGAAGTCAATAACCAATGTATAGTTATGAATATGACCATTACCGAACAGGAAAGGGATGCACTCTACAAGGTCATCTACAGCCGGAGGGATGTGCGGGGGCAGTTTCTTGCAAACCCGGTGCCCGAAGAGGTAATCTCGCGGCTTCTTGACGCGGCTCACCATGCGCCGAGTGTCGGGTTTATGCAGCCCTGGGATTTTATTGTTGTCAAGGATCTTGATGTTCGCCGCAAGGTCAGGGATGGTTTTGAGGTTGCTCACGCCGAAGCTGCGGCAATGTTCTGCGACGAAAAGCAGGAGCAGTATCGCTCGTTAAAGCTGGAGGGGATTATGGAATCCCCTCTTGGCATCTGCATTACCTGCGACCGAACGCGCAGCGGGGAGGTGGTGATCGGTCGCACAGCAAACCCCGAGATGGATCTCTACAGCTCGGTCTGTGCCGTGCAGAACCTCTGGCTTGCGGCAAGGGCGGAAAACCTCGGTGTCGGCTGGGTCAGTATCATTCATCACGACCATATCCGTGAAGTACTCGGTATTCCGGAGCATATTGTTCCTGTCGCCTGGCTCTGTGTCGGCTATGTAAGCTTTTTTCATGAAACACCGGAACTTGAGCAGGCAGGCTGGCTGCCGAGAATGGAGCTTGACTCACTGGTTCATTACGAAACATGGTAAAAGGTGAAAATAGATCAAGGGCGCTGGCGATCTTCGGTACCGCTTCTGACGTCGGCAAAAGCATCGTAGCGACTGCCCTCTGCCGGATATTCAGCAATGCCGGTATTGATGTTGCCCCCTTCAAGGCGCAGAATATGTCGAATAACTCCGGCGTTACGTATGACGGCTTCGAAATCGGACGCGCCCAGATAGCCCAGGCTGAAGCCGCACGTGTTGCCCCCTCTGCCGATATGAATCCGGTACTGCTGAAACCCAACTCCGATACCGGCGCCCAGGTAGTGCTTCAGGGAAAGGTCTGCACCGACCGGACAGCGAGGGAGTACTTCGGCAATACTCAGCGCTGGTCGGAGGCTGCTTTTGAAAGTCTTGACCGGTTGATGAAGAAGCATGAGCTGGTCGTGATCGAAGGAGCCGGATCCTGTGCGGAGATGAATCTCTATGAGAGGGATTTTGTCAATTTTAAAACTGCACGAAGGGCAAAAGCATCGGTCATTCTTGTTGCCGATATCGATCGCGGAGGCGTCTTTGCGCAGGTGGCCGGGACTCTCGCCATTATTCCGCCCGAAGACCGGGCTCTGGTTAAAGGGGTTATCATCAACCGCTTTCGGGGAGACATTTCCCTTTTCCGCGATGGCGTTGCCATGCTTGAAGAGATGACCGGCATTCCGGTTCTCGGTGTTATTCCTTACTTCAGGGGTTTCAGCATTGATGCCGAAGATGCGGTGCCGCTCTCTACCAAAGTTGACCCGACTGGAGCACTTGAGCCAGGTAAGATTGGCGTTGCCGCAATCTATTTCCCCCATATCTCCAACTTTACCGATCTCTCTCCACTGGAAAATGATTCGAGGGTGGAGCTGCACTACCTCCACTATCCAAGATCCCTGAAAGGGTACAAGGCGCTTATTCTTCCGGGCTCGAAAAATGTGAGGGGTGATCTTGCATGGCTCATCTCTCTGGGCTGGGAGAAAGAGATTCGCAAGTTCAGGGAAGAGGGCGGCCTCATCATGGGTATCTGTGGAGGGTACCAGATGCTTGGAAATTCTATTGCCGACCCTCATGGTGTTGAAGGCACTCCCGGAACAGCACAGGCTCTCGGCTATCTTGATGTTGAAACCGTGCTTGAGAAGGATAAATGCCTTGCAAACGCAAAAGGAACCATTATTGAGGGCAATATCCCGGCTTCAGGATACGAAATCCATATGGGAAGAAGCACCGTTTCTGGTGCATGCAGAGCGTTTATCCGGCTCTCGGAGCGGAACAATAATCCGGAAAATGACCTTGACGGGGCAGTAAGTTGTGATGGAAAGGTGTTTGGAACCTATTTTCATGGTATTTTCAGTGAAAGAGGGGTAAAGGAGTGGTTTCTTCGCCGCTCTGAGCCCTCCTGCCAGCCGCAAGGGCAGGAGAGTGACGTGAGTGTGGAGAGTTATGAGCGTCTTGCCGGACACTTCACCATGAATCTTGATCTTGACAAGGTTTTCAGCATTATTGATCGGTCACAACCATGAAAACACTCTTTCATCACGAGCACGGTGGTGCACGGGCAGGCAAAGAGAGAGCCGAGGGTCG
>JAAXXL010000028.1:24855-30502 GCA_013334485.1 Chlorobiaceae bacterium
GGTCGCGAGGTGCTTGACTTCAGTGTCAATATCAGTCCGCTCTTTCCTCCAATCGGTGAACTTTCGTTTGATAATATGCAGCCCCGACACTACCCCTCAATTGATGGTCGCGGTGTACGGCGTTTTTATGTGGATAAATTCGAACTCAACCCGGCTTCGGTCCTTCCGCTGAACGGAGCCATTGAAGGGATCTACCTCGTTCCGCGGGCACTTTGCATTCGTCGTCTGCTCCTGCTCTCGCCCTCTTTTTATGACTATGAGCGGGCAGGAAGAGTTGCCGGTGCCGAGATCAGCTATATTCATCTTGAGAGAGAGAACCGATTTCGTTTGCCGGGCATTGAAGAACTTGCCGCTGCGCTTGCAGATGCCGATGCTTTTTTAGCTGCAAATCCCAATAATCCAACCGGAACCAAACTCCCCCCTGAAATTGTAATGGCCCTTGCAAGCCGTTTTCCGGAGAAATGGTTTATTGTCGATGAGGCATTTATCCAGTTTACCGCGGCCTTTCCGGATAACTCCCTCATGGGGAAAGTGCATGCACTGAAAAATGTCATTGTCATTCACTCGCTCACAAAATTCTATGCCCTGCCCGGTTTGCGGCTTGGGGCGGTTGTTGCACATCCGGAAATCATTCGCCATCTGCTTGATTACAAGGAGCCATGGACGGTCAATACGGTCGCTGAATCGGTCGCTCTCCGGCTGTTGCAGTGCAACGGATTTGACCGGGAGCTTCGTGAGCTGATCTTCAGGGAGAGAACAAGAGTTGCTGCCGCACTCTCTGAAATCGAGGGGCTGTATCTCTATGGCGGGAGGGCCAATTTCTTTCTTGCCCAGTGGCAGAGAGGTGTTTCTCTGGACGAACTGCTGGAGTATCTTCGTTCGGTCGGGATTCATGTCAGGGATTGCCGGAACTTTGCAGGGCTTGAGGTTAACTATTTCCGTTTTGCCATTATGTTGCCGGAGGAGAATAACCGTCTTCTGTCTGCTGTACGGGGTGCCGCCGGTTTAAACAGGGAGAACTGAGTTGACAGACGCACTTTCGGAAACTCTTGTAGCTTCAGCATTCCTGCTTGACCTCGCACTCGGTGACCCGCGATGGATGCCGCATCCGGTGAGGGGGATAGGCTGGTTTGCCCTCCGGATTGAATCCCTGATGCGTCGCTCACCCCTCCCGCTGCGGGTAGCCGGTATAACAACCGCAATTGCTGTTGTCGGAGCCTCTGCCGGAACAGCATGGCTCCTGATCACTTGTGCCACAAAACTGCACCCTTTTGCAGGCGTGGCCATGAGCATCTACCTGCTCTACACCTCATTTGCCGTCCGCGATCTTGGCGATCATGCTGCCGCAGTAGAGCGTGCGCTTATAGCCGGTGACATTGAAGAGGCACGTCGAAAGGTATCCTGTATAGTCGGACGCGATACACAGGAGATGAATGCAGGTGAAATTGCTCTTGCAGCTACGGAGAGTGTGGCGGAGAACAGTGTGGACGGCGTAACCGCTCCGCTCTTCTATGCGCTGCTCCTCGGCCCGGTTGGAGCCATTGCCTACAAGGCCATCAACACGCTCGACTCCACTTTCGGCTATAAAAACGAACGCTATCTTGAGTTCGGGTGGGCATCGGCAAAGCTCGATGACCTTGCCAACTGGTTACCGGCAAGAGTAGCGTTACTCTTTATTGCGCTCGGGGCAGCTTTCAATAAACTCCGGGTTTTTGATATCTTTCCTGCTGTCCGAATGGGAGCAAAACTCCACGCAAGTCCGAACGCCGGTTACCCTGAAGCCGCATTTGCCGGAGCGCTCGGAGTTCAGTTTGGCGGCACAAGGTCTTACGGTGGAGAGCTGCACCATGCCCCGATTCTCGGAGTGAGAACGGGGGAGTGCACACCCCGAACAATCCGCCAAAGCATAACCCTGATGCGCACAACCGCGATTATCTTTCTTTTGTGCGGGATCGGGGTAAGGATATTGTTAAAATTACATTCGTAGGGGCGAAAGATTTTTCACCCCTACAACAACGCATAACCGTCCTGAACAATCATATCATATTGATGCCATCCAAACACCAATCGAAACGATAGACGAAATGAAACGAACAAGAATCCTTCTCTTCACCGGCAATGGCAAGGGCAAAAGCACAGCGGCGTTCGGCATGCTCGCCCGTGCGCTTGGGCACGGCATGAAAGCCCGAGTGATACAGTTTGTGAAATCTGACAGCTCGGTCGGTGAGCAGAAATTCTTCAGCCGGTTTCAGGAGGTGGAGTGGGAGCAGTTCGGTCTCGGGTTTCTGCCGAGGGATCGCGAAAGCCCTGAAATGGAGAGCCACCGGCGTGCCGCCCGTGAAGGTCTTGATGCTGCCATTGCAGCGCTTGCTTCACCCGATTATGACTTTGTACTGCTTGACGAGGTCTGTTATGCCCTTGGCGAGCAGCTCTTTGACATTGAACCGCTGCTTGAAGCACTCCGGAGTGTCAGGGAGGGGAAAATTGTTGTGCTTACCGGACGCAATGCTCCGGCGTTGCTTGTTGCCGCCGCTGATACCGTTACGGAGATGACCCTCCTCAAACATGCTTTCCAGCAGGGGATTGCCGCCTCTGCAGGCGTGGAAAACTGAAGCCATGAAGCAGAGCAGCACTTCCAGGGTCTGTCGGGACAACAGCTTTACCAGCAATCAGCCTCAAAAAGCGAGGCTCCGCATTGTGCTTTTTCTTCTGGCAATTCCGCTGCTTCTCGCGCTGTCGCTGCTCTTCGGCCCCTCGGGTATCGGGCTGCCCGATATGAACTCTCCGGCAGGAGGCGCAATTCTCTCACTGCGGTACAGTCGTCTGTTGATGGGGATGATGACCGGCGCCGCGCTCTCGGCTTCCGGCGTGGTCTTTCAGGCTCTCTTGCGCAACCCTCTCGCCGAACCCTATGTGCTCGGGGTCAGCGGTGGAGCGGGTCTTGGCGCAACCATAAGCATCCTTGCGGGTTCGAGTGTTATACTCTCATTAAGCCTTCCGGTTGTCGCCTTTGTTTCAGCAGTTCTGACATTGATGGTTGTCTACGGCATAGCCCGGCAGGGGTCAAGCGGTCAGCCCTCGGTCTACTCTCTTATTCTCAGCGGTGTTATTGTCAGTTCGATCTGCTCAAGCATTATCATGTTCATGGTCTCTACCGCAAGCGTAGAGGGGTTGCATAACGTCATCTGGTGGATGCTCGGCAGCCTGCAGCCTGTCTCCACCGGCCAGCAGCTCCTCTCTCTCGGTCTTATCGTTTCCGCTCTTTTCGGAATATGGCTCCTCTCACCCCGGCTCAACGCCCTTGCACTCGGCAGGGAGATGGCCCACTATCAGGGAGTACATGCAGATCTTATCATAGTTTCCGGTCTCCTCTGTGCAACACTGCTTGCAGCCACAGCGGTCTCGCTCTCCGGTATGATCGGCTTCGTGGGCCTTATTGTGCCCCATGTCATGCGTGCGCTTTTCGGGCCGGACAACCGCCGACTCGTGCCCCTTTCAGCTCTCGGCGGGGGAACTTTTCTGGTGCTCTGCGATGCGGTTGCCCGAACCATTATGGCTCCGGTAGAGATTCCTGTCGGGGTTGTGACCGCTCTTGCGGGGGGGCCATTCTTTCTGATTATACTGCAACATAGAATGAAACAGGCATGGATAGCTTAGTGGGTGCCCTTGTATGAGTGAAAACGCACTGACATTTGATAATGTATCGGCCGGATACAAGGAGAGAGTGGTACTCGACGGGGTCTCATTTGCCATTGCGGAAGGGGAGTTTGTCTCCCTTATCGGCCCGAACGGCTGCGGCAAGAGTACACTCCTGAAAACTGCTGCCGCGCTGCTCAAACCGTTATCGGGCACCGTGGAGCTGTTTGGTCAGGATGTCCGGCACCTGAAACCTGCCGTGCGGGCTTCACTTCTCGGCGTTGTGCCCCAGAAAATCGACTCACCTATGGCGTTTACCGTGAGCCAGATTGTCATGAACGGAAGAATCAGCTCAATCGGGCCATGGGGCTCACCCTCTCCGCTCGACCACGACATTGTTGAGCGATCCATGATCTATACCGATGTTTCGGAACTTCGTGACCGCTTCTTTACGGAACTGAGCGGAGGAGAACAGCAGCGCGTTGCCCTTGCCATGGTGCTTGCCCAGGAGCCGAAAATCATCATGCTTGACGAGTCCATCGCCCATCTCGATATCAATCACCGTCAGGAGGTGCTCCAGATTCTCATGAACCTCAACCGTGAAAAACGGATGACCATCCTGCTCGTCAGCCATGATCTGACGCTCTCGGCCGGCATCTCGGACCGTTTTCTGCTCATGGACAAGGGTGCGCTGATAAAAGCCGGGACACCGGCAGAGGTGCTCCAGGCGGATCTGCTCAGCCGTGTCTATAATTGTGAACTGCGAGTACAGCAGGATCCCTATACCGGTTATCTCCAGGTTTCGGGTGCCCAGGATACGCTTCGGCGACGCCGCAAACTCGGCAAAACGGTTCATGTCATTGCCGGAGGAGGGAGCGGACTCGAACTCTATCGCAGGCTTTTGATTGAAGGGTACGAGGTGACAACCGGTGTGCTCAACCGCCTCGATTCCGATGCAGAAGCGGCACGGGCGCTCAACATAAGGGCGGTACTCGAACAGCCCTTCTCTCCTGTTGGCAGCGATGCCATCAGTGAGGCATCAACAATGATTGATGCTGCCGATTATGTGATTCTGAGCAGTGTTCCTTTCGGTTCAGGTAACCTTGTCAACCTCCGGCTTGCCGAAGGTGCGCTCAACAACGGCAAAACTGTTCTTCTTGCTTCGGATATTGCCGGGCGTGACTATACCGAGGGTAAAGCTGCTCTTGCTTTATCGAAGCGTATGTTGAGCGCAGGTGCCGTCAACTGGCAAACTATTCCGGAGCTGATGAGCATGCTCCAGCAACATCACACCCTCAATCCATGAGTTGTAAACAGCGATTTCCCTTCCGTTTCGGAACAAGCTCCTATATCATCCCGGCAGATATCATTCCCAATGTTGAATACCTCAGGGAGAGGGTGGACGATATCGAACTGGTACTCTTTGAATCTGATGAGTTCAGCAACCTTCCCTCTCCTGAAGATATGCAGAGGCTTAGAGCCCTCGCTGAAGAGTCCGCTCTTACCTACTCGGTTCATCTTCCGCTCGACAGTTACCTCGGTAGTCCCGACAGAGCAGTGCGCAAGCAATCGGTCGGAAAATGTCTCCGGATTATCGAGCTGACCCGTACGCTGCCGAAATCGGCCTATGTTCTGCACTTTGAATCAGCTCCGGGTGAGGATATCAACGGCTTTTCTGAGAGTCAAAAGAGGGATTTTACCGGCGGCCTTCGCGAATCGCTCCGGATGCTTCTTGACGGGTGCGGGGAACCGGCGTCGAACTTCTGTGCAGAAAACCTCAACTACCCCTTTGAGCTGGTCTGGCCGGTGATTGAAGAGTTCGCTCTCTCTGTTACGCTTGATGTCGGCCATCTTGAGTTCTACGGCTTTCCGACCGGTGAGTACCTCGAATGCTACCTCTCCAGAGCAAAAGTGCTGCACATGCACGGCACTCTTGACGGGAAGGATCACAACTCGCTTGCATGCATGAAACCGGAAGCTCTTGATCTGGTGATGTCGCACCTTTACCGAT
>JAAXXL010000029.1 GCA_013334485.1 Chlorobiaceae bacterium
CTGAGTACCAGACTTTGGTTCAAAAAACATCCGGAAAGCATAATGCGGATGCTGTCCGCTGGATAATGGATTTCAAGCCTGTCGGTACCCGTTCACAAGAAGAAATTGACAAGCAAATTTCACAAGAACGGAGTTCCTGGGAGGGGCGGTGATTCTGTTTTTTGACAGCAACGTCCTCATCTACCTCATTGAAGGTGATGCTATACTTTCCGCACGAGTTCAGCAAACAGTTCAAACACTTTACAATACTTGTGCAGATGTCAGTATTGCAGTAAGCGCTCTCGCTTTGCTTGAGTGCCGTGTCGCTCCATTGCGTGACAACAACACGGCGGTGTTGAGGCGCTATGATGAATTTTTTTCTACTGAGAGTCTACAAATTGTTGATCTGTCACGCACAGTGCTTGATAGTGCAACAAGAATTCGTGCCAGTTTTGGATTGAAAACTCCTGATGCTATTCAGGCGGCTTGTTGTTTGTCACTTGAATTCGAGCATCTGTTTTTAACTGAAGACCGAGCTTTCAGCAAGGTCGAACCGCTTCATGTTTATAACGTCTTGACTCCGAGATAGCCCGACCAACCGCTGGTCGAATTAGTCCCAATCCTGGTGGATTATTATTTTCCGTCTCACTATTTTTCCTTTAATAAACGAGGGAGGGGTGTATGGCTTTTGTTGATCTACTGGAACAACAAATCGCTTCATTGGATGATACTTCATTTGCCAAACTTCGCGACTGGTTTTTTGAATTCGATCAGGAACGTTGGGATAAGCAACTGGAAGATGATTCAAATGCCGGTAAACTCGATTTACTTATCAATGAGGCATTTGCCGAACATCAGGCAGGCAAAACGAGGGATCTCTAAATGAAAGTAGTTGCGATAAATGGCAGTCCTCGGGAGAGTGGCAATACGCATATTCTCGTCAATTGTGTGCTGGGTGAGCTTCAGAAAGAGGGGATAGAGACGGAGATCATAAGGATTGGCGGGGAGCTTGTCCGGGGATGCACGGCGTGCAATGAGTGCTGGAAGAGCAAAAATCAGCGGTGCGTTATTGTGAGTGATATCATAAACAGTTGTATTGAAAAGATGTTGGAGGCTGATGGCATCATTATCGGGTCTCCGACCTATTTTTCCAACGTTACCACAGAAATCAAGGCACTGATAGACCGTGCAGGGGCTGTCGGGTGCGCTAACGGTAACATGTTCAGGCGCAAGGTTGGCGCGGCTGTTGTGTCGGCCAGCAGGGAGGGAGCTCTTAACGTTTATAATACCATAACGGATTTCTTCCTGATTGAGGAGATGGTTGTCCCGGGATCGTGTTACTGGAATACCGGTATCGGATTCGACAAAGGGGAGGTATCGGAAGACAAGGATGGTTTGCACACCATGCAGGTTCTCGGGCAGAACATGGCTTGGCTGCTGAAAAAACTGAATACATAACAACTCACATCATCCCGCCAGAGATATCCCTGCATACCGGCACTTTTTTTGAATGTGTTTCCTCTCCCACCGTCTCGACCGGACTTTAAATTCTGACCTTTACCTTGACCAATAAACGGCAACGGAGTTTTGCCGATAGCTCGCTCAGCCGTCTCTCTGAACTCTCAGGAGGCGCAGATGGTTTAGAACTCATGATCTATGTGACATTTGTGCGATAACGCGAACGGATGCAGATTTACAGGAGCGAATTCATGATAAACTCATCGGGAGGATGGTTATGAAATGGACCGGAATTTACCTTGTTGGTTATGTGATTTTGATGGGCGGAGTTCTTGCTGCGCTCTGGCAACTGGATGTTCTTGAGACTGTCGGAACAGTCTGGACAGCTATCGGCGTCATGATTGCAATTGGCATTGGTATCATGCTTGCCGTATCAAGTAGCGGAACCAAAGAAAATGTAAAGTGATCCCATCACCATGAACCCGTGCGGCGGATGCCCTCCATCCGTCGCTTGCGGTAATGTTCGGTTCTCTGCACAGCATGAAAAATCCCAATAGCGCAGAAATTTGTGACTGCATTTGATTTACGCTGACAGGCTATTTATATTACTCCTATTATCGCAAACAGTTGTTCTGTTGATGTGGCCAGCTCTCCGTTAAGCCATCAACGCCCAAAACATCTGCATTCTTCACGCAAAGTTCAGTACTGCCCTCTGCTAAAACTATATGGCCAGGTTTTAACCAGTTAATAAACTAACAGGAGGAACAACATATGGCATCAGATAATCTTTTTACAGTCGCGGCTGTTCGCAAGTCATCGGATGGCACAATCAAGGAATTTCTTTTTAATGAAAGTCCCCGAATATTCGAACTTGGGAGAACTCTCAAAGGCGATGAGTCGGCAATTGCGAAAATCAATGCAGTGCTTGGCAAAAACAGGCCGATAAAGGTGGCAATTGATTCGAAAAGTAACCTTATCAATAAAATTATTGCGCCATCCGATATTGAAGTAAAAGAGTTTTTATCGAAAACACTCAGGCTTGAGAACCCGGAAAAACCAAAGGCTATTGATCTTTCAAAAATCGATCACTCTACCTTTAATATTGTTGATCATTACCTTAAGCCCCCTGTTTTTAAACTTTGTACCAAGGTTGTTCCTAATTATCTGAAAGCAAAGGAGATATTCGACTACTGCGCTCAACAATCGTGCAATCTGCCCGGACCGTATGCGGTCAATCCTTGTATCCCGTTTCAGTATGTCCGTGATGGTTGTTATGCCCGAGCCCATAAAATGCGCTGGATAATTACCACTAAGTACCATTACTGCTGCGAAAAAGTCTTTAGTTTTGCAAATAGTGGTAACGATACGCTGGCTGTAAAGGCGTCAATGTGGGGAGGTTGTTGCGTGACGTGGTGGTATCACGTTGCTCCGCTCATTCGTGTAGTTGTCAAGTTGGGGAAATTTACCTTTACCCAGGCCATGGTTATAGATCCGAGTATGTTCGACAAACCAGTACCACTCAGCACCTGGCTTTCGGCACAGGCAAACACAACCTGTGCACCGAATGCGAAGGTCTCCATGTACTCCATACAACCGGGATCGGCATATTGGCCAGCCAATTATGCCGGTACGCAATATGGTACGGATAATAACTATGTCTCCACTGATGCCACGCTCATTGCTTATCAGAATTTGCAAACCTGTCCATAATGAGCCATTGTGAATTTGTGTCATGCATAAAAATCGCTTAGATGAGTGTTGCGCTCATTATGAGAGTGATCAATCGTTATTGCGAACCAAAAAGATCTATAAATAAGCTCTTGATTTTTATGCATGACATGGCACATCTGTTGTCGTGAGGACGTTGTAATCATGCTTTAACCCCCTGCTTGACCGGTATGTATCAATGAACAATAGTGGCACCAATGAAAAAATCGAGCGCTATTGCCGCGATATGACGGTTGCCAATATTCGGAGCAACGATGAGGCCGATTTTGTTGAAATCGTCTTTCTGGAGTCAGCCCGTTTCTATCGTATCATGAAGAAGAACAGTAATTTTAACGACATGTTAGGCAAGCTTGAAACTGCATTGTCAGACTCGAAAAGGGTTACGGTCGGATTAGACTCTATTGAGAGCGAAATAATAGAGGACGTTCGTTAACACGGGTTGCTCGCGGCAGACTCCATGTTATAAGGTAGGGTGAATTGTTCTGCTCTTTTTGGCTTCGGATAACATCAGTAAAAGAGATGAAATCGTCGTCAAGCCGCTTTTGTTCTGTGATCATTAACAATCGTTAAGAAAGTACGTTGAAATCCTGATTGCGTAACATCGGGGCTATTTTATCCATATCAATGCAAAGTGCATTATGAGTAATGTGTATGTCAGTTATTACGTTTGGAACGTGGGAGTGAAGCGCAGGAGTCCCGGTCCTAAATTTCACATCATAGCAGAGGCGTTACCTCCTGACAATAAACCTGATGGTGCAGTATCTTCATTTTTGGTTCCGGCCTTACTTGATGGTTGTCCCCTGGCTTTCGTTTCGGTATCAGGATCAGCGAACGGTCACTATATTATCAGTAATTACCCGAATCCATTCTACATTCCGACTCCATCTGATCCTCCTCCGGATTTTGAAAATCCCGCTCCGCTTGCTGACAAAATGGTAAAGGTTAACATAGGAAAGAGCGATGTCCATGTTACTGTCTGGTATATCCCGACAGGGTCGGCAGGAGGACCTGGCGCCTATATCGACTCTTTCAACGTTGATACTGGCGAGTTTTTCTATGACCCAAAGATTACAAATGACTTCGTGACTGTTTCGCCGGATCAAGGCTTGACTACAGTAGCCAACGATATCGGATTTGTTCCGACTGTTTCGGATGAAACCATCACTTCAAATGCGAATATCCAGAATGTTCCGTTTCTCAACTGGACAGTCCTGTCGAGTTTTGGGCCGGGTTCAAAGCCCGTCATCAACGGTAATAATCTGAAGGTTGGTGCTCAAACATTCGTTGTTGCCATTGCATTTTTTGGAACGGAGAATAGGCATAAATTGCCGTTGACATTTCTTGAAATCTATGAGGCGACATGGCATCGGCTCTATCCGGGAGAAGAAGTAGATGCTCCTAAACCGCACGATCCCGGACCTGTATGGAAAAATATTTTCAAGCAGCTTGCCGTGCTTTTGGCGATGCAGGATTCACTTAATCTGGTTTCGAGGGTGTCCCGTGCGGAGATTCAGTCCCGGATTGCTGTGTCAGTAAAAACATTGACGGCACTCATTAATAAAAAAGTACAGGGTACAGTAAAGTAAGGTATGCTTTTTCATCAGATGTTATGCCGGGCAACAATCCTTTTGCTGTCCGGCATCTACTTGCGATAATTACTGTTACTAATTCGGTTCCTACGGATATCGGAGTCGGAGCTATCTCTTGAAAGCTCAATCAATCAAAAGTTAAAAGGAGAGCAATCTATGAATGAGAAATATTTGGAAGAAACTCATTATATCTCTAAAGATGAGCTTTTGGAGAATGTATCACTGTCAGTATTACGAAATTCGACTGCCGGAATTCCGGGACTATGCGATTGGCCAAGATTTAAGGTAAACAAGGAACCTTTAGAGATTTTTGATGTTAACGGGAAATCTCTTTTTTATGATTTTGCCATTGAGAACGGAGTTGAAACTGTTGGTTTTGTTCGTGCAAGTGCAAGCAAAGTCATTGGTTCACCAGTTGTTGCTTATGAAATAGGATCAAGATATTGGAATGTTGAATCTGCGCAAAAAAGAATCACTCCAAGGATCAGGAAGGAATATCCACGACAAAAAATCAGCACAGCCAAGCTTGTCTGCTACAGCTATCCGAAACTGGGTCTTTTGTTTGAACTTTCAGATGTGAAAGGGAAAAAAACTCGTTTAATATTTGATGTGGCTGATTATTCCCTGATTTCAGAAAGAGCATCAAATGCTAAAATTGAAGGTGCATTTGCCTGGTCTTTTTATGATTCGATATCAGAGGAAATGCGTAAAGAGCGATTAAGACGTTATGAGCAATCAAATAAATGGCGCTTGTCAATTTCGGAGCAGGCTCGGAAGGATCTCAGATCAGCAGGTGAGTTGGCTCCCTTTTTGGATATCAAAGACTTTATTTGCAAACTAAAGTTAAATATTACCAGAGAACTACAGTTTTGTAGCCATTACAACTACAATGAGAGCAGATCGCATCATTGCTTTTCTTTACATGCCCAACAAGTAAACGATTACTGTGCAGTTGCTACTTGTCAGATGATTCTCTGTTATTACCGATACTATTATACTCAAGACGATATAGCACCTGAACTGGGATATAGTTCTGGAGGCTGTCCCTCTGATCAGAGCGCTGGCTATGAAGCATTGACTGGTAACCATCTTGATGCTACTTTTGACAGCGCACCCACATGGGAGACTGCACGAGATCAAATCGACGCACTTCGCCCGTTTAAATCGGGTATTTCTGGTCATGCAAGAGCTTGCGCAGGGTATTCTTCTGTCTGGTGGTTATGTGATGGGGTTAAAGATAAAAAGCTATATATCTACGATCCGTGGCCATGGAATGCTGACTATAAAGTGGGTGGCGCGGTATACTGGGAAGACTGGGATTCAATTACGCATACAAACTATGTGTTGACTCGCCTGATATACCCATAGTCTTTAGCTGGTAATTTCAGATTTATCGCTCGTGAATTTGAACTCAGAGATAATAAGAGAGATTGCTGGGAGAGCAAGAGAGCAATCACCTCTTGTCAACGATGGCAAGTTTACGCTCTTACGTAAAGCGAAGGTAGGTACTCCTGCGATGGTATATTCGCCAGAAGGCGTTTCGGCTTTCTGGCTTGTACCTTTTTTATCGGGTGATTTAGCCTGTGGGATTGCTCAGGTTGAGTTGTCCGGCCAAGTGGCTAAAATAGGTATTTTCGGCTCTACTTCTCACGATAGCATGAGTTGGATAAATGCATCGTTTTTCAAGGAGCCACCCTCTGAAATTCTCGAGAAAATACACTCCGTATTTTCTCGAGATGTTGTCTCTGATCCTGTGTTTTCTTTTGATACAAGTCCGTCCAGATGGGCCTGGATGTTAACGATAAAAAGCGAAGGGACGGCATCATTTAAAGTTTTTATTACTCCGGGCAGTTGGTATAAAAGAGAGTGATTTATATCGTGTATAACGTTGCAAAGAAACACTCGGCAAGCTGGTAGCCGGGTCTTTTTTTCTTACAGTACCAGCTCACCCTAAAGGAGGATAGCTATGGCCGCTTCGAACAAAAAAGCATTGTGTGTCGGAATCAATCAATTCAAAAACTATCCAAGTGCTGCGTTGCAGGGCTGTGTTAACGACGCCAACGAAATGTCAACCTTGCTGCAAAAACTTCTCGGCTTTAAAAAAACTGACATTACTTTGCTGACGGATGCCCAGGCCACAAAAGCTGCCATCATCAGCAGCTTGAAAGAGATGGTGGATGGAGCCAAGGCGGGGAAGTACAGCTATCTGGTTTTCAGCTTCTCAAGCCATGGAACACAGGTGCCGGATCTGAGCGGTGATGAACCCGACAGGGCCGATGAGGCGTTCTGTACCTATGACCTGGCCCAGTCCGGAAGCCAGTGGGATACAAACCACATTATCGTTGATGATGAACTGCGTGATCTTTTCATTCAATTGCCGCCGAATGTGCTTTTAGAGGTCTATCTTGATACCTGCCACAGCGGTACCGGATTGAAGGCCATTGATATGCTGCTTGATCGTACACCGCGCTATCTGCCGCCTCCCTCGCTTAAAGCCTTCCTTGAGGTTGACAGCAAGCGTTCTCGCGGGCTTCGTCGGGGATTACTTGAAAAAGGTATGCTTCATCATATCCTTTGGGCTGGCTGCCGTGCCGATCAGACCAGTGCGGATGCCAATATTTCCGGCGGTTGGCATGGCGCATTTACCTACTATTTCTGCAAGGAGATGTATGCATGCAAAAATGCACTTTCCAGAGCTGATCTGCTGACTAAAGTTCGTGCCGACCTGAAGAAGGGCAAGTACAATCAGATTCCGCAGCTTGAGTGTGAGGCCACCAAGCGCCAGTTGAAGCTCGGGTGAGAAGCCTTTACCATCAGAACTTTTTTGTGCAAAAGGGGAGAGGCAACTGTCGAATCGCCTCTCCCCTTTTGAGTTCCCATCAAAATGGATAACAGTTATAATGCTTCTTATAGGGAGAAAATGCATGTTCACCTGTCTTGTTCTGGCCAGCGTGATTGACAGCGAGCTCTTTTCGTGCTATGTCAAAGGCTACCTTCCTACATTAGCAAAGTTTGGGGGCAGGGTGCTGTTCCGCTCAATCGACAATGTTCCGGTTCACGGTACACTCTCCTGGGATGCAATTGCACTGCAGGAGTGGCCTGAGAAGAGGCCTTCAATCAGTGGTGGAGTTCGGAGGATTATCGTCCTTGGGCAGAGATTCGTGACAAGGCGGCCGTTATCTCAATAATCAAGTGCAGTAACTGTGTATAGGGTAAAGCTCAAAAAACCTCAGATCAGGCGGATCGCTCGGTTAATTGATTGGAAAGAATGTGTACGTGAACTAAAACCATTTATGACAGTATTCTTGAATCAACCAAATTTCAAACAGCAATACAATGACTATCACCAGCGATGGTTTCCTTCACAAATACTTTCTCAGTAACTCGACGAAAAGGCTGCATAAGTGGGTTCACTATTTCGATATTTATGAGCGGCATTTCTCAAGATTCAGGGGAAAAGGGCCAGTCATGATTGAAATCGGAGTTTTTGGGGGCGGATCGTTAGCAATGTGGAGAGAATATTTCGGCAAGGATTCAAAAATTATTGGCATTGATATCGACCCTGAATGCAAGGTTCATGAGAGTGATGGTGTAGAAATCTTTACAGGAAGCCAGGATGATCCCGATCTGATCAAAGAGATATTCAAGAAGTACCCATTGGTTGATATTGTTCTTGATGACGGGAGTCATATGATGCAGCACATGGTCTCATCGTTCGAGTTGCTTTACGAAAGAATTCAGCCCAACGGAATATATATGGTGGAAGATATGCACACCTGTTATTGGGCTGAATATGGCGGTGGATTAAGAGAACGTGGCAGTTTTATGGAATATGCAAAGGGTAAACTGGACGAATTGAATGCTTTTCATTCGAGAGATGTTCTTCCGGTCTCAACATTCACCAAATCTACGGATTGCATTGCTTTTTATGACAGTGTGGTTGTTTTTGAACGACGTCCTCAGGGAATGCGGCAAGCGTTGATCACGACTGCAATGAATGGAATGAGTTGATTGACCATTGTTCCCGGTGTTTCACAAACCTGCCTGAAAGCTTCATCAGAGGCATTTTGTAACTCGATCTGCTATTATTTGAGCCAGAACATGTAAATTCGATGGATTGTCAAAAGGAGAAACAGGCGCAGTTGTTGAGATGACAACCGACCAGGCTTTTCTTTTTGTTGCGGAGGCTGTCATAGCCTGACATATAACGAAATAAAACGAAGCCTCAAGACTATGGACGAACGATTTTTTTTGAAACTTCTGCTTTTTCTTTTTGCCGGTCTCATTGCAGCAGAGCTTCTGGTTGTAGCGGTTTACGGTTTTCGGCTTGAGCTGATACTTTTTGCTTTTATTATTGCGGTTGCGCTGACAGGTATTGTGATTGTATCAAGCCTGCTGTTGCGGGAGGGATCGGATATTGAGTCGGTTTCGATGCGCCGTCTGAGGCAGAAGAGTGCCGGAATCATGCAGGATCGTCTGAAAGATTACTCGGTTGACCATGAGTTTATGGGTGAACACGCTTCGCGGGCGGCAAAGGTGAGTGCTGAGACGCCCGCTTTTTCGGCGCCTGTCGGTAACAATGAGATGAAAGCTTCTACCGGAACGGTTATGCTCGATGAGCTGATCAGGCAGGTTGCTGGGATGTATGGCGGTTTTGGAACCCTTCTTCGGGCGGTAGAGCAGCTTGATAATGCGGCATTCAAAAGGCAGATGGCAAAAGCCGGTTTTGGCAGTTCCGGAAGTTTTTCAAGGGAGGAGGTTATTGAGCGCCTTATTCAAATGACTGAAGGGGAGTGCCTCAATAATCGGGATGAAAGCGGAAGTATTGGTGAAAAGGAGTGTGTCATCGACGGTTTTTCGCTCGACAGCGAAAGTTTTGATCTCTATATCCAGCGCAGTATGAGCAGTACAGAGAGTGACGGGGAGGATGGCTTTTGTGTCGAGCTTGACAGTGACGCGCTTTCAAAGCGGGCGGGTACGATGCCGCCCGATTTTTCACATGATCCCCAGGCGGTTTTTTCAAAGCTGAAAAAAACTGACCTACAAGCATGAAGCAGCAGGAACGGGAGGCTATCAGCAAGGAAAAACTGCGGAAATATACCAGACTCCATCAGAAAAAGCAGCGGGAGCGGGAGGGGCTCTTTCTTGCAGAGGGGCTTCGCACCGTCAGGGAGCTTTGCCAGAATATTGCCGATGAGGAAATGCTTGTCGCCCTTTTGATCTGCGAGACACAATCTGAGGATCTACGTTTCACCCAGCCCTGGAGCGGAAAGGTTTTTTTTATCACCGAAAAAGAGTCTTCTCAGCTTTCCCAGACTGCGACTTCGCAGGGGGTGTTCGGTGTTTTTCGTCAGCAGCGTAATTTCGAGCCATTTGGTGAAGGAGAAAAGGGAAGCTCATTTATTGTTGCTCTCGATGATGTTCAGGATCCGGGAAATGTTGGAACCATACTAAGAACAGCGGCCTGGTTCGGTGTTGACGGTGTGATCTGTAGCGCAGGAACTGTTGATCGCTACAACGCAAAAGCTGTGCGTTCTTCTGCCGGTAGCCTGTATGCCATTCCGCATTACGAGGTTGACCATTTTGCAGAGGAGCTCAAAAGGCTCCAGGGGCTTGGATATTCTATTGTTTCTGCTTCGCTTGATGGAAAGGATTTCAGGGAGTTCAGCTCCCGGCCTGAAAAACAGGTGCTGGTGATCGGCAATGAAGCCAACGGCGTGAGTGATCAGGTTCAGGCGCTTTCAGACAGGCTTGTGCGTATTCCGCATTCGGGTAAAAAGGCGCGGGTTGAATCGCTTAACGCTTCCGTTTCAGCAGCCATATTAATAGAACGGATGCTGCTCGATTGATGACACTCTTCCTGCTCAGCACTCAGCTCTCGCAACTCAACACTTTTTTTATACCAGAAGAACCGGGTAGTCGATTTCCTGGACCAGGTCATGAACGCTTTCTCTTGTGATCTTCATCCGGTCGCTCAGGATAAGCAGCCCGGATGCTGCCATGCGAATGTAGCTCACCAGTTTTTTTCCGTTATTGATCGGGAGGTGATGGAACTCCACAGCCGCATTGCTGAGTGCTTCTTTGTGTGAGAGTTCCCGTTCCATTTTGAGGCTCTCTTCATAGCTCTCTGCAAGCAGAAGCAGATGGAGAGTGTTGCCGGCTCTTGTCAGGGCGACTGCGGTTGAGAGGGCAAGGTTTGCCCCTTCTGATCCATCAAAGAGTACAAGGAGATCGCCTTTATCGGCTGAAAAACCGGGTCGCATGAGAAGAATCGGCTTTTTTCCTTCAGCAAGGGCTTTTCTTGCTGTGGATCCGAGCCCTTTCCGGCAGGAGGGAGATCGACCGCTGCGACCAAGGACAAGCAGATCCCCTTCAAGCGCTGAGGCGATAACCTCTGTCGAAACCACTCCCCGGCATATTCTGAATGAGCACTCTACATTAAACTCCCCGGCGATGCGCTGCAGGGAGGACTCAGCCTCTCTTGCAAGAAGTTTTACGGATCGTTCCAACTGAGCGGTGTCGATTTTTTCGGGTTCGGAATTGTAAATACGGATCTCATGACTGCATGGAAGCTCAGCCATCCGGAAAAGATTGATGTCTTCAACAAAAACACCTGTCAGGTCGGCCTGCATCAGCCTTGCGAGTTCGGCTGCGGCGGTCAGTGATGCCAGACTGTGCGGAGAACTGTCGAGAGCGACAGTGATATGGCGGAAGAGCATACTATTCTCTTGTGCCGGTATCAGGAGTTTCATTGTGGTGACGATAGAGGGTTATTCATCTTCATCACTTGCCGAAGCTGTGAATTTTTTGATTTTTTTTGCCATCTCGTTCAGCTTCGCTACGACCAGGCTATTGATGGTACCGGTGGGGTAGTTGCCGGTTTTATCCAGTTCCCCCGCAGGAGTTCCTGTTAGCAGCTCGATGCCTTCATCTACATGGGTTACCGGATAGATGGCGAAACGCCTTTTTTTGGCAGCATTGACCACATCGTTGCGGAGCATGAGATTCTCAACGTTGGCTGCAGGAATCAGTACTCCCTGTTTGCCGGTCAGCCCTCTTGCATTGCAAAGATCGAAAAATCCTTCGATTTTCTCGTTTACCCCGCCGATTGCCTGAACCTGGCCGAACTGGTTTACTGATCCTGTCACAGCGAACCACTGTCGTATTGGTACGCCCGAAAGTGCAGAGAGCAGGGCATACAGTTCGGCTGAAGAGGCACTGTCACCCTCCACCCCGCTGTATGACTGCTCGAAAACCAGCGAAGCTGAGAGAGAGAGTGGCTGGTTGATGGCAAATCTGGCACCGAGAAAGCCTGAGAGGATCATAACTCCCTTTGAATGGATAGGTCCGCCCATCTCTACTTCGCGTTCAATATCAATTACCTCTCCTTTTCCGAGCCGGACTCTTGCTGTTATTCTTCCGGGATGACCGAAGCTCTGACCTCCAGGTGAGTAGATGGCAAGACCATTGATCTGGCCGATTTTTTCCGAATCTGTGTCAATGAGAATGGAGTGTTTCAGGGTTGCCTCCCTGATCTTTTCCTGTATTCTTGAAGAGCGAAGCACTCTTGCGTCGATGGCCTGCTGGACATCAGCGGCTTTGACAAGCTTTCTTCCGGCTGAGGAGGTATAGTAGTCGGCCTCATGGACCAGATCACTGATGCTCTGCAGGTGTGCACTTAGTTTTGTTGAGTCGCCGGATATCCTGCTGCCGTGTTCAATAACTCTGGCAACCGCTCTCCGGTCAAAATGATGGAGCTGGTCCCTTTTGGCGATAGCGCTGATAATGCGAGCGTAAGCAAGCTTTCCGTTATCATCTGCCGGAAGTTCATCGTCAAAATCTGCGGCAACCTTGAAGAGCTCACTGAAGTCAGGATCGTAGACGTTGAGCAGATAGTAGAGCTGTCGCTCGCCGATCAGAATCACCTTGATGTCGAGCGGGATTGGTTCCGGCTCCAGCGATACGGTGCTGATAAGGCTGTAAAGCTGTGCAAGCGATTCAATCCGAATCTGGCGTGTTCTAAGAGCTTTTTTGAGTGCTTCATAGGCAAGTGGTTCGAGCAGGAGCCGTCTTGCATCAATAAGCAGATAGCCGCCGTTCGCCCGGTGCAGGGCACCCGGTTTGATCAGCGTAAAGTCGGTGAGAAGGGTACCCATCTGCGAAATGTGTTCAATATCGCCTACCAGATTCTGGCAGGCAGGTTTGTCTTCGTAGACGACCGGCGCACCCTTGGTCATGCTGTTATCGACAATGACGTTGACACGGTAGCGGCTGAGCAGTGAACTTTTTTGTGAAAATTTACCGGAAGAGAGTCCAAGCAGCATCTCTCGTGGATCAGGCTCTTTTTCAAGAAACTGGTCGAAGTTTTCAATAATGTCATTCTCCAGCGTCTCAAGGTATCCAATGACATCACTGAGTGAGGCGTAGCTGTTTTTAAGTTCGGCCATCAGGGGCTTGACCGCAAAATTGGCGATGTTACGGTTCAGCTCCTTGATCTTCTCCTGGGTTTCCCTCTGCCATTTGGGAATCTGGGCCATGATGAGCTGCATGGCCGTTTTCAGAGTCATGATCTCATTTTCGATAGTCTCCCGTTCCTTTTTTTTGAGCATCATGAACTCCTCAGGTTTGAGCACCTCGCCATTTTTTTCGGGTGCAAAGGCAAACCCTGCCGGAGTTTTTATGAGTGCGATGTGCTGTTCAGCCGCTTGTTTTTCAAGCTCTTCAAACGCTTCAGCCTGGTGCTCCTGGAATTTTTCACGGATATTCTTTTCCTGGACCTGATACTCTTCACTGCTGAATGCTGACGGTATGATGGTCAAAAGCGCCTCAACCAGATGTTCCATATCACGACATATCGTTGCGGCTTTTCCCGCAGGGAGTCTCAGTGCTTTGGGGTGTCTTGGGTGCTCAAAGTTATTGACATAGCACCAGTCGGATGGTACCGGTGCTTTGGGGGCAATGGTGCCGAGAAATTGCATGATTGCACTCTGTTTGCCTGTACCGTTTGGTCCAAGGGCAAAGAGGTTGAACCCGTCATGGCGGATACCCATGCTGAAGGTAATGGCCTCAACGGCCCTCTCCTGTCCGGTAGCTTTTATCGGACCGTCAAGTTCGGCGGTAGTGGTAAAACTGAATTCCCTGGCATTACAGGTTCTGTAGAGTTTTGCCGGAGAGAGTTTTTCGGGAAGAGGCATCGTGATCGCTCCTGATTGGGGTTGATCCTGATTGTGGCGTATTTTCCAGTATTAAATACACAACCTCCGTAAGCGTTATAACGTTTACGGAGGTTTCAACTACTGCAATTCAGCCCTTTTTTAGATACGGACAATTGTTGTATTCATAGCACCTTTATGCGCTCTCCCCGTCAATATTCATGCTCGGATGAAGATGTACCGGTTTTGCGGGTTTTTTTCGCAGGCGGATGTTGAGCATTTCAACCGAAATGGAAAAGGCCATGGCAAAATAGATGTAGCCTTTTGGTATCTCAAAACCGGCTCCCTCGGCAAGCAGGGTGACTCCGACAAGGATAAGGAAGCTCAAGGCAAGCATCTTGATGGTAGGGTGCTCTTCGACAAAGTCACTGATGGAAGTTGCCGCCATCATCATGATGCCAATCGAGATCATGATGGCGATAATCATCACCTCTACATCTTTCGCAAGACCAACCGCAGTTATGACGGAGTCAAGCGAAAAAACTATATCAATGATGGCGATTTGCAGCATTGTAATGAGAAAGCTGCTGCTTGAACCGCGTTTTTTCTCTTCTTCCGACCCTTCAAGGCTCTGATGGATCTCCTGGGTGCTTTTTGCCAGCAGAAAGAGCCCTCCGCCGATCAAAATAAGGTCGCGACCGGTAACATGGTGTTCCAGGAGAGTGAAAAGGGTAGCAGTAAGCCCCATAACCCAGGTTATCGAGAGAAGGAGAATGATCCTGGTTATCATGGCAAGTCCAAGGCCGATAATTCTGCCCCTCTTTTGCTCGCTTTTCGGCAACCGTCCGACAATAATTGAGATAAAGATAATGTTGTCGATACCGAGAACAATTTCAAGTGCCGTAAGGGTTGCCAGGGCTATCCAGGCTTCCGGCTGGGTGATCCATTCCATAGTTGTCAGATAAGTGGTGTCAATCGTTTCTGTCAGGTTCAAATGAAGTGTTAATGTACAGAACGTATTGCATATGGCAAACAGCTTGAGTGAGTGACGGCAAGGTTCGGGTGATGGACTTTTTCGTTACATTGTTTTTCAGAGCCCTTTGCTTGGTGCTTTCGGAGAAAGCAGGGGATAACGTACTCTTTTCAGGCGGATATGGGGATGTATGATCCTGAGGTATTGCGGGCCACCTTTGAAGGCGGCTCTACCCGCGCTTTTTTATGGAGGCGTTCGCAACTGCTTGCGCTTGAACGGTTTCTTGTTGAGCGGGAAAAAAAGATAGCCGCAGCGCTGCATGCTGATTTCAGAAAATCTGCGGCGGAGACTTTTTTGACAGAAACAGGATATCTTCGGGGCGAAATCCGTTTTGCACTCAAGCATCTGAAATCGTGGATGAAGCCTGACCGGGTTGCGGTTCCTCTCATCTATCAGCCGGCAAAAGGGTATTACTGTCGTGAACCGTACGGTGTTGTGCTGATTATCGGTGCCTGGAACTACCCCCTGAACCTTACTCTTGCGCCCCTTATCGGCGCCATCGCAGCAGGAAACTGCGCCGTTATCAAGCCTTCAGAACATGCTCCACAAGCCTCAGCGGTCATTGCTACTGGTTTGGCCGAGTATCTTGACCGGAATGCAATTTGTGTTGTAGAGGGGGGTGTTGCAGAGGCCCGGGCCTTGCTTGAAACGCGGTTTGACTATATTTTTTATACTGGCAGCAGGACGATCGGCAGGGAGGTTATGCATGCCGCAGCGAATCATTTAACGCCGTTGACACTTGAACTCGGAGGGAAATGTCCCTGTATTGTTGACGGGTCGGGCAATCTCAGGGTGGCAGCGCGGCGCATTGTGTGGGCAAAGTTTTTAAATGCCGGTCAGACCTGTATTGCCCCGGATTATCTTCTGGTTGAGCAAACGTGTGAAGCGGAACTGATTGCTTATATGCACGAGGCCATTGCGGATTTTTATGGTGCCGATCCCCGTTCAAGTCCTGATTTCCCCCGGATTGGACATGTTGATAACTATTTGAGGCTTGAAAAGTTGCTTGCAGTGTCGGCAACCTCTCCAGGGACGGCCACCGATAGTGGTGAGCGGTATATTGCCCCGACGATTATTGAGGGCGTCACTCCGGATTCGGAGATCATGCAGTCGGAGATTTTTGGCCCTCTTTTGCCGGTCATTACCTATGATGGCATCGGAGAAGCCATTAGCGTTGTCAGGAAAGGAAAAGAGCCTCTTGCACTCTATCTGTTTTCTTCAGACCCTGACGTGCAGAATCGGGTTGTGCAGCAAACCCGGTCGGGCGGTGTTTGCATCAATGACCTGCTCTTTCAGGCAAGTTTGCATACGCTGCCTTTCGGTGGTCTTGGAAGCAGCGGATTCGGTGCTTACCATGGACGGGCTGGTTTTGACACCTTTTCTTTTCAGAGGAGTATTCTGCAGCGGTCACTCTATCCTGATCCTGATTTACGCTATCCTCCTTACGGCAGCTTGAAGTTCAGGTTACTTAAAACCCTTGTCACTTTTTTTGATTAGAGTCTGATCAATGGATCATTCCGGAATTTTGCAGGAAAACCAGTTTTGTTTCAGAAATTATGAAAAAAACAGCGCTTGCGCTTGGTGGTGGGGCGGTGCTCGGTGCTGCCCATGTAGGAGTACTCAGGGCTGTGAGTGAACTCGATATCCAACTCTCCATGGTTAGTGGTACCAGTATAGGTTCCTTTATTGCTGCACTTTACACTTTCGGTAAAAGCTGGGAGGAGATACGTGATATTGCTCTTGCTATCGACTGGTTTGATCTTTCTGGTCTTGCTCTTTCTCAGTTCGGCCTTCTGTCGAACAGAAAATTTGGCACTATGGTTACCGAACTGCTCGGAAAGCGGGATATTCGGGATGCCCGGATACCGCTTTCAATTGTGGCTACAGATATCGGAGCAGGCAGGAAATTTCTCTTTACTGAAGGAGATGTAGCGATGGCAGTCATGGCAAGCAGTTGTTTTCCCGGCTTGTTCAAGCCGGTAGAGTACAACGGGGTACTGCTTGTCGATGGAGTGCTGATGGAAAATGTTCCAATCTCTCCTCTGATTGACGCTGGTGCAGATTCGGTTATCTGTGTGGATCTTCTCTCAGCCCATTGCTACAAAAAGCCTGATAACATTATCGATCTGCTGCTTAATGCGTTTTATAGTGCTATCAGTAATACCACAGCTATGCAGATTGCCGAGGCGGATCTCGCTATTATGCCGGATCTATCAGCCTTCAGCCTTCTTGGTATAAGTCAGGTTGAGGATATCATGAAGATCGGCTACAGCTCTGCTTTGCCTCTTCTTAGGGGATGGAAAGAGAAGCAGAGGTAGTTCGATGACTTTGCAAGCTCTCTCTAAAGTGTTATTTTGTTGTTATAGAGTCAGAGTATTTCTGAAAATCATGAAACGGAGAGTCGTCAGTGAAGAAGAGAATTTATGGAATAGTGCTTGGGATGATTTTGCTTGCTGTTTCAGGTCGTGTTGCCGATGCAGCCATGCCATATGTGAGTGTTACCGGTGGGCTTGCCATGCTGAGCTCCGTTGAGAGGAACTATGATTCCGGTTATGCTCTTGCCGGTGCCGCAGGTCTTGACAGTGGCAAATACCGGTTTGAAGCTGAAGTTGGATATCAGAATAATGCGCTAAGAAATTCTGCAGCGGATATCTCTATGACGACCTGGATGGCTAATGGCTATTACGACCTTGAGTTTCCGCTTGCACCGGTTAAGCCGTTTGTAGCTGCCGGCCTTGGTGTTGCTCAATTCAATGATCATAATGGTGCGGGGGCTACGGTCAGCGACAGTGTGTTTGCATGGCATGTTGGTGCAGGAGCAGGATTCAGTGTTGCTCCACTTGTAACTCTTGATGCGCAGTACCGATATTTTGCTGCCTCTGATCCCCGGCTTACCGGAAATAACAATTACAGCATCGGAAGTCACAACGTGTTGCTTGGTTTAAGAATCGGATTCTGAAAAGAATCGGCATCCTGTGTTTTTTTTCCTGTTTGAGCTGTTCCGACAACTGAAGAGGGCGTTTTGCAGTGAACCGCTAAAAAAAGTGAGGGTCCGATGCCTATCCGCAAATTGAGAGAGTTCCTTGACAGTCACGATGTCCGTTATTTTGTTCTCAGTCACTCTCCGGCATATACAGCGCAGGATGTTGCTGCTGCGGCTCATGTGCCGGGAAAAGAACTGGCAAAGACAGTAATTGTAACTATTGACGGGACTATGGCTATGGTGGTTCTTCCTGCTTCACGTCAGCTTGATTTTGAGCTGTTACGTGAACTGACAGGAACTCGTGATGTTCAACTTGCCGGTGAAAAAGAATTCGGCGGTCTTTTTCCGGAGTGCGAAATTGGTGCCATGCCTCCATTTGGCAACCTCTACGGCATGGATGTCTATGTTGCAGAAGAGCTTGAAGAGGATGATGAAATAGCATTCAATGCCGGGTCACACAATGAGCTTCTTCGGCTCTCTTTTGAAGATTACAGAAGGCTGGTGCATCCGAAGGTAGTCAGGCTCTCTCTGGATGTGACTTGAATGCAACACTCTTGATGGATTTTTCGAGGGGAAATGTTACCTTTCCATCAGGATTTTTTGCGGTTCCGGAAAGGGGTTATCATAATGCCGTTATAATGGAAACCGAATCGCTCTATACTGTCTTGTTTTTCCCTCTATGAAGATTGCCTTATACTCGGGGACCTATGTCAAGGACAAGGACGGCGCGGTTAAATCTATCTACCAGCTTGTATCTTCATTCAGGAAAAACGGTCATGAGCTCATTGTCTGGTCTCCCGATGTTTCGAGTGCGGATAATCACAACGGTCTGACGGTTTACAAAATGCCGGCTGTTCCCCTGCCGCTCTACCCTGACTACAAAGTCGGCTTTTTCAATGCCGAAACAAGGATGCAGCTTGACAGGTTTGATCCTGATATTGTTCATGTTTCAACACCTGATATTATTGGCAGAGAGTTTCTTCTCTATGCCCGAAGAAAATCAATACCTGTTGCTTCTGCCTTTCATACCGATTTCCCCTCTTATCTCAGTTATTATCACCTCGGATTTGCCGAAAAGTTTGCCTGGAAATACCTGACCTGGTTTTATAACAACTGCGATGTTGTCCTTGCTCCGAACGAGAGTGTCCGTCGCAAACTGCTTGACAAGAATATTAACAATGTCGAAATCTGGTCAAGGGGAATAGATCGGGAGCTTTTTGACCCTGTACGACGTTCAGAGCAACTGCGTGAAGCGTGGGATGCATCAGGCAAGAGTGTTATTGTCTATGCTGGAAGGTTTGTCCTTTACAAGGATATAGAGGTGGTTATGCAGGTATATGACCGGTTTATGGAGTCGGGTTATGCGAAAAGTGTCAAGTTTGTCTTGATTGGCTCCGGTCCCGAAGAAGAGGAGATGAGACGCAGAATGCCTGATGCGGTTTTTACCGGTTACCTTACCGGAGTCGCACTCCCTGAGGCTTATGCGAGCGGTGATATTTTCTTTTTCCCTTCAACAACTGAAGCCTTTTGCAATGTAGCTCTTGAAGCTCTTGCTTCCGGTCTTCCGGCTGTTGTTTCTGATGGTGGCGGATGTCGCAATATTGTTGACAGATCGGGAGGCGGAGTTGTGGCCCGTGCCGGTGATGTTGAGGATTTTTTTACCAAATGTCGTGAGTTGCACGAGAATTCCGAACGGTACAGTAAGCTGAGATCCCTTGGGCTTGCATATGCTGAAGCCCAATCATGGTCTTCAGTTAACGGTGTCGTTATTGACCACTACAGGAAACTGGTCATGCAGTCAATCGAAACTGTCGGGTTGTAGCAGCCAAAAGTTTTGACAGGTTTCGATATTCTCATTAGGGCGCCTCTATTTATTGTCGTGAGAAGCCCGAGGACAAGGCGGATGGAGCACAGAAACCGGAGTGTATATGTAGTACATGAGGATTTCGAGCACCACCCAATGCAGTAATCGGGTTTCGGAATAAATATAGAGAGGTGCCCATTATGCTTTCGGCGACGCTTTTTCTGAATGAGTGCTCAACCGGAACCCCTCTGCCGTTCCATGGCAGTGACGTGCCTGGGGCACTTTACCTTCCAGCCTATATTTACCTTCCGATCATGCGAATACCTGCCTGTTATGAGCTTGAGATATGTGCAGTTGTGGTAAGAATTTACTGTAAAACCGGTGAGGCGCAGGGAGCTGTACGAAACGGTTGTTGATGCATTTATTATCGAAACAGGGGCTACTATGGACACAGAAAATGAGAGCAATATCTCTTCAGGGGAGAACGTGACTCCGGAACGACTGCCTTTGAATATTCTCCTGGCTGAAGACAGTGTGGTTAATCAGAAAGTGGCGCTTTCGATGCTCCGCAAACTTGGTTGTTTTCCTGATGTTGCCGCCGACGGCAGGGAGGCTCTGGATGCGCTGCGTCAAAAGAGGTATGATCTTGTGTTTATGGATTGCCAGATGCCCGAAATAGATGGTTATGAAGTTACCCGCCGTATCCGGATGGATCATACCTTGCTCTGTTCTCCGGATATTCCTGTTGTTGCCATGACCGCTAATGTCATGAAAGGAGACAGAGAGAAGTGTTTTGAGGCGGGTATGAATGATTTTATGGCCAAGCCATTGAAGAAATCTGATTTCCAGTCGATTCTGGAACGGTATTTTCCCGATTTGTTTGTTCTGGAGAGTACAGTGGACGACGGAGCGAGCGGGCTTTTAATTGATGATGTGTTTCTTATTGATGATGTGCTTTTTCGCCTTCAGAATGACCGGGAGATTATCCTGATTATTATTGACCAGTTTGTTGTTGAAGTGGTTCTTCAGATTGCCGAGCTTCAGGCTGCGGCGGCCAGGCATGACATTGAGAACGTCCGTATCCTTTCCCATACGATTAAAGGTTCAGCAGCGACTGTAGGCGCTCAGGAGATGAGCAGGCATGCTGCTCAAATAGAGCTGGGGGCAAAGGCGGGAGACTTGAACGGAATTGATGAAATTCTTCGGGATTTAACTACAGGTTATCTGCGTTTCAAAGAGAGAGTCACGGCTACCGGATGGTGTGAGGTGGATGGCCTTGATTAGACTGCTGCCAATATTACTGATGAAGAACTATGAAAGTCGGGGTGATCGGTCTCGGGAAAATGGGATCTAATATGGTACGGCATCTGCTTCAGTGCAGCCACGAGGCTGTCGTCTATGATCTTGCAGATATAGCTGTTGCTGCACTTGCTGAAGAAGGGGCTCAAGCAGCGCGTTCAGTAGAGGCTCTTGCCGGTATGCTCAATTCACCCCGTATCATCTGGTTGATGGTGCCGGCTGGCGCTCCTGTTGATGTTACCCTTGAGCGCCTTATGCCTTTGCTTGAAGATGGCGATATCGTTGTGGATGGAGGGAACTCACACTATGTTGATTCCGTTCATCGGGCAAAACGCCTTGGTGATCTGGGCATTCATTTTCTTGATGCCGGAACCAGTGGTGGTCTTGAGGGCGCGCTCTATGGTGCCTGCATTATGGTTGGTGGTGATAGGGCGGCTTATGCGGTTCTTGAACCGCTGCTGAAAGATCTTTCGGTGGAAAACGGTTACGGTTATATGGGGAGTTCCGGTTCCGGTCACTTTGCCAAGATGGTTCATAACGGTATTGAGTATGGTATGATGCAGGCTATGGGCGAAGGGTTTGATCTGCTCGCATCAAGCGGTTACGATTATAACCTTCATGAGGTTTCAAAAGTGTGGGCGAATGGTTCGGTTATCCGTGGATGGCTGATGGATCTGGTTGTGAGCGCTTTTCAGAAAGACTTGAATCTTGCATCTGTCAGCGGCAGAATCGCCGATTCAGGGGAGGGGCGATGGACGGTTGAAGCTGCCCTTGAGCATGAGGTGTCGATTCCTGTGATTGCCGCTTCACTTTTCAGTCGTTTCCGATCCCGTTCTGATGAAAATCTTTCGGACAGGGTGGTCGCGGCACTTCGCCATGAGTTCGGTGGACACGGCGTTAACCGCAAGCCATAAAGGAGTTCTCATGCAGGCAAAACCCGATAACTTTACCCTTGTTATTTTCGGAGCAAACAGTGATCTGGCTACCCGAAAACTTTTCCCCTCACTCTGTGAGCTTGCTTTTTGGGGGCAGATGCCGGAGACGTTTCGCGTCATCGGTGTCGGGAGGGCAGAACTCTCCCATGAGGAGTTTCGTTCTCTGGTGTATGAAAAGCTGTCACGCTTCTCGCCTGACACTGTTCAGGATGAAGCCTCCTTTCTGAAGATCAGCCATAAGTTGTTTTATGTCAGAGTCAATCTTGAGGATGTTGAGGGGTATCATCTTCTGCACAAAGAGTTGATGGATGTTTCATCCGGGAGAGGTGTCTGCAGCAATCTTCTTTTTTATCTTGCTACCCCGCCCGCTCTTGCCCCGGTTATTGTGCGGAACCTTGAAAGTGCCGGACTTGGAGAGAAAATTGTTTTCTGCGGCGGATGGCGCAAAATAATTGTTGAAAAACCCTATGGCCGGAACCTGCAGACGGCGCAGGAATTGAACCGTGTGATTGGTGAGGTGTTCAGCGAAGAGCGGGTGTTCCGTATTGATCACTACCTCGGAAAGGAGACGGTACAGAATATCATGGTCTTTCGTTTTTCCAACGGGATTTTTGAGCCGTTATGGAACCGCCATTACATAGCCAATGTATCCATTACCATTGCGGAGGAGTTCGGTATCCGTGACCGGGGCTCTTTTTATGAAGAGACCGGGCTTTTGCGCGATATCATGCAGAATCATGCCCTTCAACTGCTTGCCGCTGTGGCCATGGAGCCGCCTGTTGATTTTTCTGCTGATGCTGTGCGTGATGAAAAAGCAAAAGTGCTGCGTTCAATCCGTCATTTTGCGTCTGACAGTGCTGAAACATCGGTTGTTCTCGGTCAGTATGAAGGCTATCGCAGCGAAAAAAATGTTGCTGCCGATTCGAAGGTGGAGACCTTTGCAGCGGTAAAGTTTTTAATTGACAACTGGAGATGGAAAGATGTTCCGTTTTTTGTAAAGGCAGGCAAGAACCTTGCTGAAACGGTGACCGAGATCGTTATTACTTTCAAATGCCCTCCCCAAAACTTTTTCGGTATGTCCGATAGCTGCAGCTATACGGCCAATCAGGTGATTCTGCGGATTCAGCCCGAAGAGACCATCGCACTGCGGTTTGGAGCAAAACGCCCCGGAGAAGAGGTGGTCACAGATCCCGTTTATATGAAATTCGATTACAAAACATCGTTTTCCGGGTCAGGCATGACCCCTTATCACCGACTGCTGCTTGATGCCATGGCAGGAGAGCAGATGAACTTTATCCGTCAGGACAGTGTCGAATACTCGTGGGCAATTATAGACTCCATACGGGAGGCAATCGGCGGACAGGAACCTTCTTTATACGCTGTTCACTCGGGCGGACCTGATTCGGCTCAACGAATCTATGGTTGAGCGGTAAACCAGAAGAGTCGCCCGTTAACGGGGGAGACAAGGGCTGCCGGCAGGTCGCACTCCTCTTTGCGATATATTTTTTCCGCCAGTCGGGCTTTTGCTTTGCCGGAAGTGAAAAAGAGCACATTGCGTGCTTGATTGATCAGCGGGAGGGTTATGGTGATTCGCTTCCCCGGAGGGTTTCCATCCGGCGCATCCACGGCGATAGCCAAACGCATTGATTCCTGAAGCGCCTCAGAATTGTCGGCAAAGAGTGATGCGGTATGGCCATCCTCGCCGAGGCCGAGCAGGAGAAGATCAAACGCCGGAATTTTTTCGGGAGTATGAGCATTGCCGTGCTCTGAAAAGAAACTCCGGATTGACGTTTCATACTCTTCCGCAACTCGTTCAGGAGTGGTTTGTTCTGCATCTATCCTGAAGAGATGCTCTTCCGGAAGAGGTGTATTGAAAAGCAGCGTCTCCTTTGCCATCCTGTAGTTGCTATCCGGATGAGCAGGTGGGACACATCGTTCATCCCCCCAGAAGAGCCAGGTCTGCTTCCAGGGCATTTGTGTCAGTAGCCCTTTCTTTATGGGTCGCAAGGTTTCAGGCAGTTGAAGGCCGTAATGTGCAAACTTTTGGGTCTCAATACCCTCAGCTATTCGCTGATAGAGCGGACGGGGTGAGTTGCCACCGGCAAGCACAAGGGAAAACTTCCCGTGATCAGCAATGGAGTGGTATGCTTCGTTGATGATAAGTGCGGCAGCCTCTTCCGCCATATCTGCTATGCTACCGCTGAAGAGTTTGCTGTTTGTCATCACTTTGCCTTTTCAGTGATCAGTTTCCTGAATGTTGCTTCCGCGTGTAACCGGAGGATTATGCCTTTGTGTGAGGATCGGTATCTCTTGTTTTAAAAGTAACCATCCTGATGAGATAAACCGTGCGGAGCAGGACAAATGTTCCAATGGTAGAATTCCGGCTTGATTCTGCATGGCAGTTGCGTAACTTCTGTTATAGTTCTTCTGTAAGCGGGATTCAACTGCATGTATCGCTATGGCTCTTTATGATGGCTATGGTGTTCTGGTAGGCACCCTCTATAAATATTATTGTGATCACCCGTTCAGCAGGCGAAACTACTACCACTGCAATCTGAAGGTACTGGTCGGAAAAAGAGTTTTTCTTTGCCCGGTTGACCTGGACAGCAAGCGGGATGCCCATGGTATTCAGTGGCGGGTAATAGAGCTTTTGCCGCAAGATTTTCAGCCTCTCCTTCACCTGAAGGATGGGTGGCACATGCTTGAATCAGAGCCGGGTTCCGGTGCCCTTGACTACTATCGCACTCCGGAACTTCAGCCTACGTGTACCTCTCTTTCGGCAACCCATGAGTCGGGATCAGTAGAAAAAAGTCAGGAACCGGAGCCCCCTCTCTGTGAAGCCTGGAAATATGGAACGGGTTCGGTAGCCTTCAGGGATCTTGAACTTCTGCTGATGCATTCCCGAAAGCTGTTCATATTCGGTGAACCCTTCCGCACCGGAAACGGGGTTCACAATATTCATCAGAATCAGGGTGATCCACCTCAAAGTCAATGGTATGCGGAAAACGGGATATGGCAGGACGGAGCCGTTGTGGTTTTGCGCCGTGACCATACTCTCGCTGCATTTTTATGTAAATTCAGCACCCAAAGTTTTCTCCCCTTCTCCTCTGTTTCATCTGAATCTGTTGTCATTTAAAGTTTTGTTTTTCAACCCCGGCACTTTCTCTTTTTTCTTCCTGCTTTTGGCTTCGATCATCACAAACTGTTTTTTCGTCCGGTCCACTTTTGGTTTTGACCTCCTGTTCAATCAGAGACAACTATTGAAATAACCGATCCGCTTTTTGAAACACTCCTGCATCAAACTGGTACATCCTTGCTTTCTTCTCGCTCACTAAATTGGATAAAAATAGTCTGGTATAATAGTTGCTTTATTATGTAAAACACGATTCAATTAACCCTTACCAATGAACAGGAGCATGTTATGAGTACCAGCACTAATTCTTACAGCACGAGTGTCACTATCCAGGAAGACACTTCAGTCATTCTGAAAATTGCCGACTTCATTAAAAACTATACTCCGATTGCCGGTGATGCGCTCAAAGTACAGATCACGACACCTGAGATTAATGGATCACTGAAATTTTTCAACGGGACAAGCTGGGTGGATGTTTCGCCGAGGCAGGTGATTTCCGCCGCCGATATAGCTGCCGGAAAATTAATGTTCACTCCGGACAAGGATGAAAACGGGAAGGATTACACCTCAATAGGCTTTAAAGTTGTTAATGCCAAGGGTGAAACGAGCTCAACCAGCAGCCTGAAGATTAATGTAACAGCGGTAAACGATGCCGCTGTTATCTCCGGCACAAGTTCAGGTCTCATCAAGGAAGAGAGCGGTAACTATGGTGTTAACGGGAAGCTGACTGCCAGTGATATCGACAGCGCAGCAACCTTTGTGGCACAGAACGCTGTTAAAGGCGAATACGGACAGTTCAGTATCAGCAAAGATGGTTCATGGAGCTACACGGCTGACAACGCCAAACTTCAGGAACTTGGAGGAGAGAAGGCGAACGCAACTGAAACCTTTACCGTTAAAACTGCTGACGGGACAACCAAAGAGATTGCAGTGACGTTAAAAGGTGTTGATGAATCGCCGAAAGGCTCCAGGAACGAAAACAACAGGGATCGAGATAACGATGATTCGCATCACGGTGAGGGTGGTCACCATGATAAAGACGATTCGCATCACGGTGATGATGATCATCATGAAAGCGATGAGCATGAAGAGTCGGAGCATAACCAGGGTGGCACGATCAACAATGCACCAACGGTGTTAGCTCCGCTTGCATCAACGTCAGCCGAAGGGAGTTCATCCTACACACTGAACCTGCTTGATGGCGCCATTGATGTCGACAGTGGTGATACGTTGAGTGTTGGAAGTCTCGTTACCTACAGTGTAGACGGTGCAGTGGCCAGCAGCATAGCTCCGGCAGGAGTATCTCTGATTGGCAGCACATTGACTGTTGACCCCACAAACGAAGTATTCAACCAACTTGCTGTTGGACAATCCATGACCATTCTTGTGAGCTACAGTGTCATGGATACTAAAGGAGCCTCAGTTACCCAGACCGAGACTATAAAAGTAACAGGAACAAATGATGGACCGGTAGCAGTAGTATCGACAAGTGCCGCCATGGAAGGCAGTGCAGTGGTGACGGGTTATGTTACCTCAACGGATGCCGATGCAGGAGCAACAGCAAATTACGTGCTGGATGCAGCCGTAGCAGGACTGACACTGAACAGCGATGGCAGCTACAGCTTCGATCCAGCGAATGAGGCATACCAGTCACTTGCCGCAGGCGAGCCGAAAAATCTTGTTGCTACATACTCAGTCACGGATGATCAGGGAGCTAAAAGCAGCAGCACGCTGACCATCACGGTAACCGGCACCAATGATGCGCCGGTAGCAGCAGTTGCAACAGCAGGAGCAACTGAGGATGGTAGCATCGTAACCGGCGCCGTAAGCTCAAGAGATGTTGATGCAGGAGCAACGGCAATCTACTCGCAGGATGCCCCAGTCGATGGTCTTTCACTGAACAGCGATGGCAGCTACAGTTTCGATCCGGCGCACGAGGCATACCAGTCACTTGCTGAAGGTGAGATGAAGGATGTTGTCGCGAACTTCACGGTAACAGATGACAAGGGAGCAAGCAGCAGCAGCACGCTGAACATCACGGTAACCGGCACCAACGATTCACCGGTAGCCGCAGTTGCGACAGCCGCAGCAACTGAGGATGGCAGCATCGTAACCGGCGCCGTGAGTTCAACGGATGTTGATGCAGGAGCAACGGCAACCTACTCGCTGGATGTCGCAGTCGATGGTCTTTCACTGAACAGCGATGGCAGCTACAGTTTCGATCCGGCGCACGAGGCATACCAGTCACTTGCTGAAGGCGAGATGAAGGATGTTGTCGCGAACTTCACGGTAACAGATGACAAGGGAGCAAGCAGCAGCAGCACGCTGACCATCACGGTAACCGGTGCAAATGACGATCCCGCTATCACCGGAGTTGTAAATTCTGTCAATGTTAATGAGAACCAGACTGCCGTAACAACAGTGAATGCCAGCGATGTTGATCAAAATGACACGCTCAGCTATAGCATTGTTGAGACATCCGGCACCGATTTCGCAAGGTTTGCAATCGATGACCACGGAGTATTGAGCTTTGTTTCTGCTCCCGACCATGAAAATCCGCAGGATATCGGTGGTGTAGATGGTGATAACGCCTATGTGGTGGATGTGCAGGTTGCCGATGGCCATGGCGGTATCGATACGCAGACCCTCACGGTGAGTGTGCAGAACATTCTTGACGCGCCATCACCTTATACCGGTACCGGAGATTCAAAGGATTTTGATACTTCAGGAGACAAGCCGTTCTCTATAAACGGGACAAAGGAGGATCAGACGTTGACTGGTGACTCCAGGGCAAATACCATTGATGCATTGGCCGGTAAAGACACCGTGTATGGAAAGGAGGGTAACGACACGATCAATGGTGGAGTCGGTGATGATAATCTCTATGGTCAGGCTGGTGATGATACGATCAACGGTGGTTCAGAAAAGGATACCATTTACGGGGGTTCCGGAAACGACCTGATTCATGGCAATGACAACAACGACACCATCTATGGCGGCAGCGGCAGCGATACTATCTACGGTGATGGAGGTACGAACACTATCTATGGCGGATATGGTGCTGACTCGCTTCATGGTGGTAGTGGTGGCTCTAACATCTATAAATACATTGATTTACATGATACCGGTGATAGTATCTATGATTTTGATGTAGCTAATGACAAGCTGGATTTCAAAGCAATTGATGCCAATAGTGTTAAAAGTGGTAGTCAGTCATTCTCCTCTGCCACTTATTTTGCATCTCCAAACCATCTTGTCGCAAACGGGATCAGCTATTTTGATGATGGGGAAGGAAATACAGTGGTCTGGCTTGATAATGATGGTGATGCTACAACAGTAGAGATGCAGGTTACCCTTGTCGGTATAGCTGGCAATGATTTAAATGGTAACAATTTCACTGCTTCCGGCAATAATGCCTAAATCTTGAAGAGTTTTTCGGCAAAAAAAGCCGTCTCATATATCCGATTATGAGGCGGCTTTTTTTATATCCAAATCATGCTTACTCAGATTCTTTCCCTCCCGGTTCTTGCCGCCTCTCTTCATTCCTGTTCACTTTTTGCCTTCAGAAATAATCAATTCACACTTTTCTGAATTTCTCGGAATTAGGCAGGGCGTGTCTTTGTTTTTCAAATTGCTTATAGGATAATACAGGTTTTTTGTATAAATTTTTTACGCCAACCTACTGGTTTAGTACCAAATATTGCCATAAAGTATATGTGGTATGTATACGCATATAAAAACCGCAAATGCGATTTGACTTCCGGTTTTCCTGTCAAGCCGATGGGTCATTGATGTTTTTATCGTGGATCTTTTAACTCTTACTATAAAAAAGGAACTTATTATGGGCGCGGCCAACAATCCCTTCAATTCAAGTGTTACAATCCAGGAAGACACTTCGATTATCCTGAAAATTTCAGATTTCATTAAAAACTATACTCCGGTTGCAAATGATCCGCTCAGTGTCAAAATCACGACACCTGAGAGCAATGGATCATTGAAATATTTCAACGGGACAAGCTGGGTTGATGTTGCTGCTAACAAGGTTATCTCCGCTGCTGATATTGCAGCAGGAAAATTGATGTTCGTTCCGGATAAGGATGAAAACGGTAAGGATTACACCTCAATAGGCTTTAAAGTTGTGCATGCTTCGGGAGCAACAAGCTCAGCCAGCAGCCTGAAGATTAATGTAACAGCCGTCAACGATGCGGCTGTTATCTCTGGAACAAGTACAGGCCTCATCACGGAAGACAGCGGAAAATATGGAGTTAACGGCAAGTTGACAGCCACTGATATCGATAGTGCTTCAACCTTTGTGGCACAGAACGCTGTTAAAGGCGAATACGGAAAGTTCAGCATCAGCAAAGATGGTTCATGGAGCTACACGGCGGATAATGCCAAACTCCAGTCTCTTGGTGGTGACAAGGCGACAGCGACTGAAACCTTTACAGTTAAAACCGCAGACGGGACGGCCAAAGAGATTGTGGTGACGTTGAAGGGGGTGAATGAACCCGGAGATGGCGATCATCACGGAGATGGCGATCATCACGGAGATGGCGATCATCACGGAGATGGCGATCATCACGGAGATGGCGATCATCACGGAGATGGCGATCATCACGGAGATGACGAACATCACGGAGGGGGCGGTGATCATGACGAGAATCATGCTCCGACGGTTACCGGTGCGCTTGTTTCGACAGCAGCCGAAGGTGATCCATCTTATATCCTGAACCTGCTTAACGGTGCGACTGATAATGACAGTGATATACTGAGCGTTACCGGAGTTACCTACAGCGTGGATGGCGGATTGCCGAGTGGTACTGCTCCCGCAGGAGTAAGCTTGAGCGGCAGCACGCTGACTGTTGATCCAACAAACGCAGCATTCAACCACCTTGCCGTTGGTCAGCACTCTACAATCGTAGCGAGCTATACCATTTCGGACGGCAACGGCGGAACGGTATCGCAAACAGAGACGATCACGATAACCGGAACGAACGATGTACCGGTAGCGATAGCCGCATCGGCATCTGTTATCGAAGATGCAACAATAACGGGCAACGTAAGTGCAACGGATGCGGACGGTGGAGAAACTGCAACACTGGTGTATTCGCTGAATGTTCCCGCCCCGGCAGGTTTGACGTTCAATTCGAATGGCAGCTATACCTTTGATGCATCGAGCTACGACTCACTGGCAAACGGCCAGATACTGGAACTGCATGTACCGTTTCATGCAAGTGATCCATTGAGCAGCTCAACACCGAAAGATCTCGTCATCACGATAACC
>JAAXXL010000030.1 GCA_013334485.1 Chlorobiaceae bacterium
CTTGCCACCATTACCGATACCATCCAGAAGGTTATGGAGCTGAAGCCCGATCGTCTGGCTTTTTATGCCTACGGTCACAACCCGCACATGTACGAAGGTCAGCGGAAATTCAAGGAGGAGGACCTGCCGGTTGGTGACGTGAAGCAGGAGCTTTATGACAAGGGCAGCGCCATGCTTGAATCTATCGGTTACCATGAAATCGGTATGGACCACTTCGCCATTGAAGGAGATGCGCTCTACATTGCAGCCAAAAACGGCACCCTGCACCGTAACTTTATGGGCTATACGGAAAACACCACCCAGATGATGCTTGCTCTCGGATCATCATCCATAAGCGACACCTGGTACGCTTTTGCTCAGAACGAGCGTGACGACACCTCCTACATCAAGGCTGTGAACGAAGATCGTTTCCCGCTTCATCGCGGTCATCTTTTGACTGACGAAGATCTGGTGCTTCGCCGTCACATCCTTAACCTGATGTGCAAGCAGGAGACCTCATGGGCTGACCCGAAACTCTACACCGAAGAGCTTGATATTGCTCTTTACCGCCTTGAAGATATGGAGAATGATGGTCTGGTTGTGCTGGGTGACAAAAGTGTGCGCGTCACCGAGGTTGGTATACCGTTCCTCCGCAACATCTGCATGGCCTTTGACGCAAGGCTCTGGAGCTCCGACAGCCTCTCGAAGGCATACAATGTCTCCCGTGATATCCAGAAGACCTACATCGAAAAAGCCCGCCTCGCAAAAGAAGCGCAGCAGGTTAGCTGAGCTGGATTTTCCTATTTGAACAGCAATACTAAAAGGGTGACTGCGGTCACCCTTTTTGCTTGTACTCCCACTCTTTTTATGTCATTCCGAATTCCGACGCAGTCGGGGTGAGGAATCTGCCTGCTTCCGCATTCCTGCCAATTCGCCCATACCATCTGACTTCGTCAGCTAATGGTCGATAAAACATCTCATCAGCAGTGGAATATTCGCAATCACTGTGTACATTGCTCTTTTATGTATACGATAGCAGACTCATTAATCAACATTTTCTTTGGCATGAGTTGTCTTGTGTGAGTTACAATTCAAACTCCGCAGATTAGGCGGATCAATTCTGATTATTGGTGGCCAGACTAAAAAATGCAAACCGAATTCCGTATCCCGAATCGAATCATCGGCTTTTGCGAAGCAAGCAGTGATGGCAATGAAGAAGTCCCAATCGTGTTTCGCGAAGTAGTCTATTCCGATGAAGGTGATGCCTTCATTTCTCGCATAGAGTCCCTTCAAGATGCATTATTTTCGTTTATCCCAGCTTTTCCTCGTGCATCACAGATCGACAACCTTTTGATTATAATTCGCTCGGATTTGTCGGCGACGGCAATCGTCAATGAATTAAAACCTATTTCCAAGGCTTACGTGAAGCGTGCTGTAAAGAAAGGGCCTGCTTATTACGATGACATCGTTGATATCGAGGAATTGGATCTCGGAGAAGAAATACCTGCGGAGTGTGGCCTTGTTGTTCTCCTTTCCTCAGGATGGCGAAAAGTCATCCTTTTTGACTTTGGCCCTTTCCTGTCGCCGCCTCAAACCCGTCCCTACAATTTAGCAACGAAACTTGGCAACATATACTCGAACTTGATTTTTCGCGATCAACATCGCATTACCGAAGCGTCATGGGCTCACATGTTCAAGCAAGGGTGGTTTCCCTTCCAGTTTCTCCCGCATCTTGTTTTGAAGAATTTGGTGCGACGCGCTGCAGAAGGTCGTGATCTGTCATTAGTTGTAGATGAAAATGCTGAGCTTACCATTGCCAAGTCCGCCATAGAAAGCGTATTCTTGTTTGATACACCAGCTTTTACAGAGCACCGCATGCTTATTGATCATGCGATCCATCGATTCGCAGATCGTGACTACATAAGCGTTATAAGTATCCTATATCCTCGACTGGAAGGCATTCTTCGTTCTATCTTGAGTGTTAAGGGTCGCTCGGTTGGGAAACTTAATCAAGTCATTCCCAACGCTGCAACAGAGATAGAGAAGACGGTCTCTCCGGAGAGTTTACTATTGCCAACCCGATTTTCGAAGTACCTACAATCGGTACTATTTCGCAATTGGAGTCAAGAGTCAGGCGCCGATCATGTCTCCCGTCATACCGTTTCGCATGGAGTCGCCCCGGAAGCACTTTTTGATCGATGTTCTGCTACTGTAGCGATTCTGACGATTTTGCAACTGGGGTTGTACTTGAAGAGGCAGGAACATGGTAACAGTTGGCCAACTCTTTCTTGAACCTATCGGCTTTTTCTTGCACGCAGGTTATGCAATATTTGTTTGGCAACATTGAAATAAAAATCAATGGAAACTCATCTATCATGCTTCGATTAGTTAGCGCCCCCCAACGCACTCCTGTCCTCTTTCGCTATGCCGCCCCGATTCCTCCTGCGAATCGTCTGGAAAAGCTTTCGGGCGGGTATAAAGATTTTTACAGCATCCGGATTAACGATCAATGGCGGATTATTTTCAAATGGGCTGAAGGGAATGCATTTGAAGCGGAAATTATTGACTATCACTGAAATGAAAGAACTGAGAAATATTCATCCGGGAGAGGTTTTGATGGAAGAGTTTTTAATTCCATTGGAGATCTCGGCATACAGACTATCCAAGGATATCGGGATCCCTCAGACACGGATATCCGAAATCGTGAAAGGGAAGCGGCGTATTACGGCTGACACGGCACTACGCCTTTCACAATATTTCGGGAATTCCGCAAAATTCTGGTTAGGCCTGCAGGATGACTATGATATTGAAGAAAGTATGCAGATCAAGCGAGCAGAAATAAATTCCATTCTTCGCCATACGAGCAGCCTACAGTGCTCATCCTGTCGATGATCATTTCGTTGAGGTTACCGAAATGATCGAGATCGGTAAAGGCGGGCAACGTGCTGGTAAAAACGATTTTTCTATCACGATATGCCCGTCGGGGCACCCTCAATCTTTGTTCTGCCGCTTTCCCGACACTATCAAAACAACCTGTCCTGACCCGTTTTGACTCTGTGTACAAGATAGAGGGGTGAGCTTTCCTATAAGAAATGCTATATTCGCCTTATATTATTGAGGAGATATCTGATTTATCCTTAATTATTCAGAAGATCCCGAAGAATGGAAAAGCATTCCAAGGTGGGATCCTGAATTGAGTTGCGAAGTATTCGCGAAGTTTTATCTTTGCAAAAGGTTTTAAAATATGACTATAGCTTTAGGGAATGGCGCATAAAAAAATAAAAATAGGCTTTATCGGAAGCGGATGGGCGAGAATTGCACAGGCACCGGCCTTTTCAATGCTGGGAGACGTGGAGCTTGCCGCCGTGGCGAGTCCTACCGAGCTGCATCGTCAGAAGTTCATGAAGATGTTTGGCATTACCCAGGGCTTTGCCGACTGGCGTGACATGCTGCAATGTGATCTTGATCTTGTTTGTGTGACTACACCGACATTTCTGCACAGGGAGATGGTGACCGGAGTTCTTGAGAGCGGTAAAAGTGTGCTCTGCGAAAAACCCTTTGCACTTGATGTTGCCGATGCAACCGGCATGGTGGAGGCTGCCTCCTTGGCACCGGGGTTTGCGCTTATTGACCATCAGCTCCGGTTTCATCCGGCTGTTCGTTGCATGAAACAGATGATTGACGGTGGCGAAATTGGTAAAGTGTATGAAGTGCGTGCGGTGGTTAATCTTGCCTCCCGCAACAGGCCCGATATGCCCTGGTCATGGTGGTGCGATGCGGAAAAAGGCGGTGGAGCTCTCGGCGCTATCGGATCTCATCTGATTGACTTGAACCGGTTTCTGGTTGGCGAAATTTCGTCGGTCTCCTGTAATCTCGCAACAAGTATTCCCTTCCGACCTGACAGTATGGGGAAGTCATGCCGGGTCACTTCCGACGACCATTTTGCCATGATGATGAAGTTCGGCCCCTCATCGGTTGCCCTTGGCAGCTCTTCGCTGATGCATGTGACCACTGTTGGCGCCTACACCTGGTTATCCTTTGAAGTGGTTGGCAGTTTTAAGACCATTCGTCTTGACGGGGCAGGGCGGCTGTGGGAGGTTGCAAATGATAATGCAAAAGTGGGACGCAGCCTGATTGATGCTCCCCGATGGAAACTGGTTGAACCGATGCTTGCATGGGATGAGCTGGTGCTTCAGGAGCAGATCAGGCATTCATCTCTGGCTGTTCATGGTATATTTGCTGTAGGGTTCGCCTTTTTTGCCTACAGGATTGTCAAGGCGCTCATGAACGGGGAGAAGAGGCTGCATGATGCTGCGAGTTTTGAGGATGGCCTCAAGATTCAGAAAGTTATGCAGGCTGCCAGAAAGTCGGATAAGATGCTTCGCTGGATTAAAATTTAAATGGCACCTTTATTTCACTACAATTAATAGAGGTGCCCTGATAAATGAAAAAACTTTCCTATGGCATGGATATATCTTGTTATTGCCGGTTGCCTTGAGTGCGGATGGGCTGTTGGTATCAAATACACCGAAGGTTTCACCCGAACGATTCCTTCGCTCCTGACGGCTGTGGCCATGATCGCAAGCTTCTGGCTTCTCTCTCTTGCCATGAAAACCATTCCGGTCGGAACGGCCTATGCAGTATGGACAGGTATCGGTGCTGCAGGAGTTGCCATCATGGGGATTCTGCTGTTTGATGAATCCGCAGACCTTGCACGCATCATCTCTCTCCTCTTCATCATTTCCGGTGTTGTAGGGCTCCGGATATTTTCCGGCGGAGTGCAGTAAACGGCACCTGTGAAGCTATCGGTGTTCCCATATTAGGATTTAAGCAGGTACTGACCGGCTCCAGAAGGTCTCTGGTGCCATGTCGAGATTACCCGGCCAAACGACAGTACCGTATTGGACAGAAGCCTTGAAGAAGAGAGGGGAGTGAACAAGTTCCAGGGTGTAGTCGTCATGAGTTGAAACGGTTATGACATCAAGAAGTTGTTCCATAGTGTGTTACTTGATGGTTAATTTTTTTAACAACACTCAACGGTGAACCTTTTTGTTCCTGGATGAAAGGGGATAAGCGTCAGGAAAATGGCACAGGAGAATCAACTGTTTAGACGTCCAGTTGGATTCCAGGTAAATGATGATATCGTCAAGGTTCTTTGAGGCTTCTTCAGTTCACCTGATTATTAACCCACTTTTCATATTTTCCCCTTATCTCTGAGTGGGCATGGAGGTTACCTTGCTGAAGATCTGAAAGGCCACGATGAATTGAATCTTTTTCATCTTGAGTAATATCGTTCCACCAGTCTGACCGGGAGGCATCTGTACGGGTGAGCATGTTTTTTATCAACGAGATGAGGTCATTGTCTTGAATCTCACAGATTCTCTGAATGATTTCCAGTTTCTCGGCAGAAAGATTCATGTTGAGCGGCTTGAGTAAAAATAAAAACGCGAAGGACTACATTTCATACACCAAATGTAATAAAGTTTGCAGGGAAAGTGCAGTGTTCGCCTTTTCGTGACAAAACAACCCGCTTTTTTTAAGGCATTCTTGTGATGGTATACTGTTTGTCTTGTATGCAATAGTTCACATGGAGCTTTATCGTTGTACAACAGGCAGGACTCACTGCTCATCTTTACCCGGCAGCGCCGACAAGGTACAATAGCCGGTTTACGCAGGCAAAGACTGGTTCACTGTACCAGCTTATCCATTGAATAGTTGTGAACATCGGGTTCAAGCGTTTACCCGCTTGTTGATCACTCTCTTTTCCTCCATTATCTTCTCTTAAACCTGCATATCCATCGCCTTACAGTCACCCAAATTTGATGGCTGTTTAAAAAGTAGTAGATTTCGAGAACATTATAGAGTTTATGTTGGTTGAGATTTTGTTTCCAAAAGCTCTCTATGGAGGCAAGGGCATTTTTTATACTTCGCAGCTTTTTACAGAGAAGATTATTGTCTGGATAGAGTTCTTCCGCACTGGAAAATTGTCTGGAGTTTTATCCGAAGCGATTCACCTCTTTATTGAAAATCCATGGGGGTTCTGAATACACTGTTACCCGGTTCAACAAAAAAAAGCTCTATCTCAATACTGCTTTTAGGTACCCTTTTTGTACTTGGTTCAATCCTTTCATGGTGGACTGTTGTTCATGCTGATCGTCAGATGCGTGAGCAGTTGCTGCGCCAAGTGCTTCTGACTGCCCAGGGTATTGATATGGAACAGCTTAGAATGCTTAATGGGTCTGAATCCGATCTTGACAAGCTGGCTTACGGGCAACTCAAGGAACAGCTTGCCCGCACCAGAAGTGCTGTTTCCAGGTCCAGTTTTGTCTACCTGCTTGGCCGAACAGACGGCGGACGTGTCTTTTTTTATGTTGATTCCGAGCCATCAGGTTCTCCTGATTCTTCTCCTGCCGGTCAGATATATGGTGAGGCTACCGAAACTCTGCAGAAGGTCTTTATCAGAAATGCGGCAAATACTGAAGGACCTGTTTCAGACCGCTGGGGAACATGGGTCAGCGGTTTTGTCCCCCTTGTTGACCCGCTGAGCGGTCATGTGATAGCCGTACTCGGCATGGATGTCGATGCTTCAGAATGGATATGGGATCTTGCGGCCCGCTCAGCAATTCCAATAGGCTTTATACTGGTAACTCTGATTGTGCTTACCAGCGTTTATCTTGTTTCGTGCAAGGTTGAAGCTCGTCCCGGTCTGGTACTTCACCGTCTTATGCCGCCGATAGCTGCGCTGATCTCTCTGATTATTGTCTCATTGGGTATTCTGTTGTGGTGGCAGCAGCAGCAGCGGCTGGAAGAGGATGTTCACCGTTCAGAAACCGAGATTACTGAGGCATTTCGCAAAAGCATTGATGTATCGAAGGAGGGCCTTACAGTAACACTTGAGGCAATAAGCCATAACAGTTTGTTGAACGAAGCATTGCGCGACCACGATAAAAACCGCCTCTATTCACTCAGTTCTCCGCTCTATAGCAGGCTTGAACGTTATCACGGGATAACACATCTCAATTTTATTGATACAGGACGCATCTGTATTCTCCGGGTGCACAATCCCTCACGAAGTGGTGACCGCATTGAGCGCTTTACGGTACGAGAGGCACAACGTACAGGAAAGCTTGCCTGTGGCATTGAGCTTGGCCCGCAGGGAAGCCTGGTTTTGAGTGCGGTTATTCCTGTCATGGAAAATGGCCACCATCTCGGATTTATTGAGATCTCCAGAGAGGTCGAAAGCATTCTCAAGGCTCTTCAGCTTAAACCTGGCCGGGCAGTTGCTGTTCTCATTAACAAGAGACTTCTTCAGCAATCAGGGTGGGAAGAGGGAGTTATGACTTTTCAGCGTTATGCCGACTGGAACCGGTTCACTGATGAAGTTTTGGCTTTCTCTTCACTCGGGCGCTTTCCTAGCGAGTTTCAGCCTGTGATGTCTGTGCGTTCAACAGAAAGCACAGAAGCTTATTGGGAGGGGAGACCATGGCGGATTACAGCCAAATCCTTCAAGGATTTTTCGGGACGGGTCACCGGGAAGATGGTTATTATGCAGGATATTTCCTCCTACAATGGAGGAGTTTATCGTCTTGTTTCAATTGCAGTTATCTCTGTTATTGTCGTTTTTGCGCTTCTTTACAGCTTTCTTGCTGTCGTTCTCAGCCGTACAGACAGAAGCATAAGGCGAAGGGAAGAGGAGCTGATACTGAGCCGGGAGCAGTATATGCTGGCTGTCAATGGCAGTAATGATGGTATCTGGGACTGGAATCTACGTGATAACAGTCTCTATCTCTCTCCAAGATGGAAGAAGATGATCGGTTATGAAGACCATGAACTGCCCAATATCTATGCTACGTTTGAAGAGCGGTTGCATCCTGAAGATATACCGCAGTTCCAAACAAATCTTGACCGATATCTCAAGGGAGAGATTCCGGTATATGCTATCGAATTTCGCTTCAGACACAGGGATGGCTCCTGGCTCTGGATTCTTGCCAAAGGTGAAGCTCTTCGCGACAAAGATGGAGTCCCCTACCGCATGGCCGGTTCTCATAGTGATATATCCGGAAGCAAGAAGATACAGGAGGAGCTAAGGAGCAGGTCAGCATTTCAACTCCTGCTTATGGATCTCGCAATCGGATTTGTCAATAAACCGATTGATGATCTTGATAACTCCATCAACAGAGCACTTTCACTTGTCGGAGAGTTTTCCGGTGTTGAGCGTGTTTATCTGTTCAGCTACGATTTTGACAACAGTTCCATGAGCAATACCCATGAGTGGTGTGCGCCCGGGATTAAAGCTGAAATTCATAATCTCCAGCATGTACCGATTGCTTCAATACCGGAACTGGTTGCAGCTCATCGTCAGGGCGGGATAATGCATGTTCCGAATGTGAAGGAGCTCTCCCCCGAGAGTGCTCTTCGTGGTTTACTGGAATCAAAGGGCATCCAGTCGCTTATTACTCTTCCCCTGATTTATGGTGAACAGTGTTTCGGTTTTGTTGGTTTTGATGCTGTTCGCACGTTGAAAGTATGGAGTGAAGATGAGGTATCCCTGCTGCGTGTTCTGGCTGAACTGTTTACCAATGCGGAGGTTCGTCACCGCCATGAAACAGCACTTGTTGAGGCCCGCTATGCTTCTGAAGCGGCAAACAGAGCTAAAAGTGAATTTCTGGCCAATATGAGTCATGAGATTCGTACGCCCATGAACGGTGTTATCGGTATGACCGGTCTTCTGCTTGATACCCCACTCAGCGATGAACAGAAGGGGTATGCCCAGGCCGTCATGGCAAGTGCGGATTTTCTTCTTGGGCTCATCAATGATATTCTTGATTTTTCAAAAATTGAAGCCGGAAAACTTGAACTCGAAATTATTGATTTTAACCTGAGCAATGTGCTTGACGATCTCTCTTCAATCATGGGGGTCAGGGCAAGGGATAAAGATATTGAGTTTATCTGTTCCGCCGAACCGGATGTTACCCCCTTTTTACGGGGTGATCCCGGGCGCCTGATTCAGATACTCAACAATCTTGCCGGTAATGCTATCAAGTTTACCCATCGGGGGGAGGTCTCTGTTTCAGTTGAGCTTCTTTCGGGTTCTGATAATAAAGAGTTGCTTCGTTTTTCAGTCAGGGACACCGGTATAGGCATACCAGATGACAAAATTGCGATTCTTTTTTCAAGTTTCACCCAGGTTGATGCCTCTACAACACGCAGGTTCGGAGGTACCGGTCTGGGGCTGGCAATTTCCCGTCAGCTTGTTGAGCTTATGGGTGGAGAGATAGGGGTGAACAGCAGGGAAAATGAAGGATCCGAATTCTGGTTTACCATTCCCTTCAAAAAGCAGAAGGCTCGTGGTAAGGGTGGGCGCTACTCAAAAGATGCTATTGCAGGAACCCGCATTCTTATTGCTGACGACAACGCAACCAACCGCAATGTTCTGCAACAGCAGTTTTTATCATGGGGAGCCCTTGTTACAGCGTTTTCGGGTGGTGCTCCGGTTCTTGAAGAACTCAACCGTGCGTTTTTGAGCGGAGAGCCCTATCACCTTGCTTTGATAGATATGCAGATGCCCGATATGGATGGCGCGACGCTCTGCGGCTCAATCAAAAGGAGTGAACAGCTAAAGGATACTGTGCTTGTTATGATGAGCTCTCATGGTGCCCAGTTCAGCAGGGCGGATATTGAGGGTATGGGGTGCACCGCCTGTCTTTCAAAACCGATACGCCAGTCAGACCTGTTTGATACCATTGCGGCAATTATTTTTGCTGACAGTGATTTTGATGAAGATTCTAAGCCTTCCGGCACTCCTCACGAAGGTCGTGAACATGAGATAACTCCTCAAAAACCGGCTGAGGGGAGAGCGCAGGGAGCCAGGCTGTTACTGGCTGAAGATACCAGCATCAACCAGAAGGTCGTGACCGGTATTCTTGGGAAATCTGGTTATCATATTGACGTCGTTGTCAATGGTGCTGAAGCGGTCAGGGCACTTGAGACTACGGAGTATGATCTTGTCATTATGGATCTCCAGATGCCTGAAATGGACGGGTTGGAAGCTACCCGTATTATTCGAAATCCTGATTCATCAGTACTTAATCACCAAATTCCCGTGATCGCCCTTACTGCCCATACGATGCAGGGCGATCGTGAAATCTGTATGCATGCAGGGATGAGCGATTATGTTTCAAAACCGATTAATCCCTCTTTGCTGATTGAAACCATTAACAAGTGGCTTTAGGGTGTTATGAAGAGATCTCTTCCCACTCTGCAAAGAGCAGGTTCAGCTCTCCGCACAATTTATGGTAACCGTCAAGGATTTTATCGGTCTCCTGCTGGCTCTTTTTATAGAAATCCTCGTTAGCCATAACGGTTTCAATTGACTCTTTCTGTTGCTCAAGGCGGTTGATCTTCTGCTCAACCTCTTCAATTCTCTTTTTGTCTTTTTTAGCGGCACTGCTCTTTTTAGCCTGCTCTTTTTCCTTCTCGCTGATTTTTGGAGCGCTCGACTGTGTTTTCAGTCGACTGGCAGCCTCCTGTTTGCGTTCAGCTTCAATAGCCTTTTCCGCTTTCTCAAGATATTCGGCATAGGTGCCGAGGTGGAGCTGCAAGTTACCGTTCTTGATTTCGATCACCTTGTTGACAAGGCTGTCGAGAAAATAGCGGTCGTGACTAACAAGCAACAAGGTTCCACTGTAGTTTTCAAGAGACTCGATCAGCATCTCTTTTGAGCGCATGTCAAGATGGTTTGTCGGTTCATCCATGACCAGCAGGTTCGATGCCTGCAAAAGGATTTTTGCCAGAGCAACCCTTGATTTTTCCCCTCCGGAGAGCACCCTGATTTTTTTATTGATGGCATCGCCGCTGAAGAGAAAACAGCCGAGAATATCCCGCACTCTTTTCTGGGCTTCGGAATTGGGTGCGGAATCGAGCATCTCATTGTAGATGCTTTTTTCCGGGGTGAGGCTTTCCGTCTGGTGCTGGCCGAAGTAGTTCAGTGAAACATTGTGGCCCATGGTGAGCTTGCCTTCAAAATCGAGCTGTCCGGCAATGATTTTGCAGAAGGTGCTTTTTCCCGCACCGTTCGAACCGACAATTGCGATCCGGTCACCGCGCATTACCTCCAGATCAAGTCCCTTAAGCACCGGCTTTATTGTTCCGTCCGGCAGGCTGTAAGCTTTTTTAACATCGTCAAGCCGCATCACCTCACGACCTGAAGCCATCGCTTTCGGAAATCGGAACGAGATTCGCGAGAGGTCCTCCTCGGGAGACTCTATCTGGCTTTCGAGTTTCTCCATCTGTTTCAGTCGGCTTTGCGCCTGACGTGCCTTGGTTGCCTTGTAGCGGAAGCGGTCAACAAATGCCCTGAGCTCCTCCATTTTTTTGAGGTCGTTGGCATATTTACCCATCATTAGTTCATAGCGTTCAGCCTTCTCCTTTTCGTAATAGGAGTAGTTTCCCTTGTACTCATGAATGCGTGCGAATGCAATTTCAAGAGTTTTTTTTGTGAGCTTGTCAAGAAAAAACCTGTCGTGTGAAACAATGATATAGCTGTGCTCATAGTTTACCAGATAGTTCTCCAGCCACCGGAGTGAATCAATATCAAGATGATTGGTCGGCTCGTCAAGCAACAGGAGAGTCGGGTTCTGCAGGAGCAGTTTGGTGAGATGGAGGCGCATCTGCCATCCTCCTGAAAACGCCTTGACTTTTTTGTGAAAATCTATTTCGCTGAATCCGAGACCGGCCAGCACTTTTTCTGCATCGGACTGCATGGTGTAGCCGCCAAGATGCTCGAACTCGTGCATGGCATCGGAAAATCGTTCTATAAGCTGGTGGTACGATTCACTCTCATAATCCTGTTCCGGCAGGGCCAGTTCGTGCTCCATCCGGGTGATTTTTTCTGACAGTACGCAGAGCCTTTCGTTTGCAAGGAGCGCATACTGAAGTGCTGTTTTTTCAAGGTCAGCATCAAAATTGATCTCCTGCGGCAGGTAGCCGATGGTGGTTTCCGCAGACTTGAGCAGTTGTCCACTGGTCATGAGCCCGCTGTCATAGGTCGTTCCGCTTATATGTCGCAGAAGGGTTGATTTTCCGGTGCCGTTAAGACCGACGAGTGCGACATGGTCAGTGTCGCCGACCCGGAATGAGGTATCGACGAGGAGCTCTTTTGTTCCGACGGTGAGAGAGAGGTTTCTGGCTTCAAGCATGATTTGCTGGACTTATAGAGATGATCGGTATCAGGGTACCGCGATTAATATGATCTTTACGCTTATTGCTGCGCTGGTCCCGACCTGTCGGGACTCACGCTGGTTGATTGTGAGGCGCTCATCATTGAATGATAATTTTTACACGCTGGAAAATACAATATTTCGTCAAAGCATCATGATCGGAATGCATCTCTCCAGTCGATAAGATTGTTCCGGTACCGAAGCTTTTCCTGATCAGTGTTAAATTTTCATAAATTACCGGAGGTTACCTCCTCTGTGGTTAATTGATTTTTTTATGAAACATATTGTTATAACCGGCAGTACCCGCGGTATCGGCTTTGGACTTGCTGAGCGATTTCTTGAAAAAGGGCATACGGTAACGCTTAACAGTTCTGATCAAGAGCGTCTTGATGAAGCGTTATGTCGTTTGAGCAGGTATAAAGATCGGGTGTATGGTGTTCGGGGTGATGTTGCCGACAGGAAGTCCATGGAGCTGTTATTTTATTCGGCAGCAAGCCGCTTTGGCAAAGTTGATATCTGGGTGAATAATGCGGGTATCGGCCAGTCTCAGAAAAGAGTGTGGGAACTTGATGATGCTTTTGTAAATCGTCTCTTTGCTGTCAACCTGCTTGGAGTGATCAACGGAACCGTAGCGGCATTCAACGGCATGAAGTTACAGGGGTTTGGCAAAATATTCAATATGGAGGGGCATGGAAGCAAAGGCTCTGTCATTGATGGAATGAGTATTTACGGAACCTCAAAAAGTGCCATCCACTACTTTACCAGAGCCTTTGCCCATGAGGCCAGAGAGTCCGGTGTTCAGTTTGGAGCGGTCAGTCCCGGAATCGTCATAACCGGTCTGCTCCTCAATACGGTTAGCGAACCATCCCGGGAAAGCAGGAAATGGAAAGGATTTTATAATCTTCTGGCAGATGAAGTTGACTCTGTTTCGGAATTTCTGGTGAATAGAATGCTTGCAACTACAAGGGTTTATGAGTGCATTGAGTGGCTGACAAAGAGGAAGGTCCTCTTTCGGTTGCTGTTCGGCACTTTTCGCAGACGGGATTTTTTTGCATCATGAAAACATTCCATTTTTCTTCCTTCATCTTTCAGGAGATAGAGCCCTGAATATTATTATCAGTTTAAACTGAAAGCTATTAATGAAATGAACGTCAAATAGGAAAGTGGTGTTAGGAGTATATTGTTCATGATCAACGCAAGCAACAGAAACAGGCGTCAATGAGAAAAGTAAGAATTTATTATTTCCTGATACTTCTGTTGGTTGTCTCACCTTTGCCTCTGTATGCAGCAGAAACGTTGACGTGGGAGCAGTGTGTCAGTGAGGCCAGGCAAGCTCATCCTGACCTCTATTCAGCCCTTGCCATTATCCAGCAGGCTGAAGCTGACAAAAAGATTACTATGGGCTCCTGCTTTCCCCAGCTCAGTGTATCGGTAAGCTCGCAGGAGAGAGCCGGTACAGCAAAAGCATCACGTTCCTCTTCATCGTTCAGCTACTCTCTCTCTGCACAGCAGCTTCTTTTTGACGGGCACAAAATATCCAATCAGATCAGGAGTACCCAGGAGTCGATCAAGGCAGCAAAATACAATTACAGTTCTGTCTCTGCCGACCTGCGATTTGCTCTCCGTTCGGCATATACTGATCTTCTGAAAGCGCAGGATCTTGTCGGGCTGGCAAGGGAGATCGCCGAGCGCCGGCGCAACAATGTACGGTTGATCAATTTACGTTATCAGGGTGGCCGGGAACATATCGGATCACTTCGTCAGGCTGAGGCCGATCTTTCGCAGGCGAATTTTGAGGTATCCCAGGCTGAACGAGCGCTTCTTGTTGCCCAGTCAAACCTTGCCTCCGCACTTGGTCGGGATCAGCATAACCCGCTCAGGGTTCAGGGGAGGTTTACTGCGGCCTTGTCATCTGCCGCAAAGCCGGATATGGCCCTTTTGGCTAAAAATAACCCGCTTTTTCAGCAGCTTGATGCAAGGAGTAAGGCTGCGCGATATGATCTTGATGCTTCAAAAAGTGCCTTTCTCCCCCAGATTTATCTTACCTCTTCGCTTGGACGCAGTGCAGTTGACCGGCTGCCGATGGATGCCGTTGACTGGAATTCCGGCGTTACCGTTTCAATTCCTGTTTATGAGGGCGGAAGTGGCCGGGCGAGGGTATCCCGTTCGATGGCGGTGGTGAGCGAGCGTAATGCGGCCCAGAAAAGCGGTTATCTGCAGCTTTACGATACTCTCCAGGAGAGCTGGAAAAGCTTTCAGGATTCGCGGCAACTGGTGGTTGTTCGCAAGAAGTTTCTTGATGCGGCAATGGAACGCTCATCGATTGCCAATGCGCAGTACTCAAACGGGCTCGTAACCTTCAACGAGTGGGTGATTATCGAAAACAATCTTGTCAGTGCTAAAAAAGAGTATCTCAATGCCGGAGCAAATCTTCTGATTGCCGAGGCGCAATGGATCCAGGCAAAAGGAGGAGGGCTTGAAGGTGAAGAGAACTAAGATCATTATCGCCGTTACTGTGGCTGTTATTGTCGCCGGGGTGGCAGGATTTCTGTTGTTCAGGGGAACCCGAAGTGCTGAGCAGCGCTTTGATGAAATCCACCCGACAAGAGGCAGCATAAGCTCATCAGTATCGACTACCGGTGCTGTTGAGCCGCAGAACCGGGTTAAAATCCAGTCATCGGTTGGGGGAAGAGTGGAGGAGATTCTTGTTGAAGAGGGTCAGTTGGTTAAAAAAGGGACGGTTCTTGCCATGCTCAGTTCGACTGAGCGGGCGGCTCTGCTTGATGCAGCCAAACTGCAGGGGAAAAGCGAACTGAGTTACTGGAACAATGTCTACAAAAAAACCGGCGTTATAGCTCCGATGGATGGCCAGGTCATTGTACGCAGCGTTGACCCCGGTCAGACCGTTACGACAAGTGACTCGCTCTTTGTACTCTCCGACCATCTTATTGTCAAAGCCTATGTTGATGAAACTGATATCGGACGGGTAAAAACAGGCCAGAGGGCAGTGATCGGTCTGGATGCCTATCCTGAAATCCGGGTGAACGGGGTGGTTGAGCATATCTACTACGAGTCGCGCCTGCAGAACAATGTGAGTATCTATAATGTTGACGTTATTCCTGACCGCATACCTGAAGTATTCCGTTCAGGAATGAGTGCCAACATCCGGATTATAGTAGAGGAACATACAGGAACCCTGCTGTTGCCGCAGCGGGCAGTTCAGAGCAGGAACGGCAGTTCAGTGGTTATGCAGAAAAAACCGGGCAAAGAGGGCGGGCAGCGATATACCAGGGTGAAGACCGGCTTGCAGGATGACGGCAAAATCGAGATACTGTCCGGTATTACGGATAGCTCTGTTGTACTTCTGCCTGACTCCTCGTTTGTTCTGCCGAAAAACAGTAGCGGGACCAATCCCTTTACTCCCCAGAGGAGCAGGAGGTGAACAAGAAACATCTGCTTGAACTGGTCGATGTTCACCGTACCTACCAGATCGGGGAGAGTACCGTTCAGGCGCTGCGAGGTGTTTCAGTGTCGATAGAGCGGGGCGAGTTTGTCGCCATCATGGGAGCTTCCGGATCAGGCAAATCCTCCCTCATGCAGATACTTGGACTGCTTGACACTCCCGACAAGGGCGACTACCTGCTGCTTGGTCAGAATGTCAACACCCTCAGTGAAGATGAGCTTTCAGGTTTACGCAATAATGTTGCGGGATTTGTCTTTCAGCAGTTTCATCTGCTCAAGCGCATGAGCATTGTGGAGAACGTGAGGTTACCGCATATCTACAGTGGCCTCAAAGGGGATTTTCGAAAGGAGGCAATAGAGCGGCTTGGGCAGGTTGGTCTTGCAGAGAGAATGGACCACACTCCCAATCAGCTCTCCGGTGGCGAGCAGCAGCGGGTGGCTATTGCAAGGGCTCTGGTACGCGATCCGCTCATCATTTTTGCCGACGAGCCGACAGGAAACCTTGATACGAAAAACTCCGCCGAGATCATGAAGATCTTCAAGGGACTTCATGAACAGGGGAAAACCATTGTCATGGTGACCCATGAAAAAGAGATTGCCGACTATGCAGGACGGGTCATCACCATGAGAGATGGTGTTATTATATCCGATGAACGCCGTCAGGGTCTATTGCCTGCCGCCTCAACCGAAAGTATGGCAGACTTTGAAATCCATGAAGCGGGAACGGTGTCGCTATGGCAGGACGGGCGGTTTATCGGTTTTATGGCCCAGGCTTTCCAGGCGATTCTTGCCAACAAGATGCGATCATTTTTGTCGGTACTCGGAATATTTGTCGGGGTGGCCTCTGTGATTGCCATGATGGCTCTTGGCGAGGGAGCCAAGGCCGCCATGCAGGAGCAGCTTAAATCCATGGGATCCAACATGCTCTCCATAAGGGGTGGGTCGGCCAAGATTCGCGGTGCTTCACAGGGAGCAGGAGCTGTTGCCCGTTTTACAGCCATTGATGTAGAAGATATTGCCGAGCTGAAAACGCTGGTGAAAAATGCCACAGGAGTAGTGAACGGCAGCGCACGAATGGTTTACGGCAACAAAAACTGGAGTTCAAGCTTGACCGGTGTTGGTTATGATTATGGAACCATGCGGGCCTCAACACCTTCTGTTGGCAGGTGGTTTACCAGGGAAGAGATGCAGAAGCGAGAGAAAGTGGCCATTATCGGTGTTACTGTGGTCAAGGAGCTTTTCGGAAGCACCAATCCCATTGGAAGTACCATCAAGATCAACAGAATTAATTTTACCGTAATAGGCATAGCTCCGGCAAAAGGGTTTTCCGGACCGCAGGATGAGGATGATGTGGTTATCATTCCTGTGACGACGGCTATGTACCGGGTGCTCGGCAAAGATTATCTCAGCGGTATTTTTGTGGAGGTTACCTCTCCAACCCTGATTGAGCAGGCAAAGAGCGGTATCAGTGAACTTATCCGCAAAAGGCACCGGCTCAAGGCGGATGATGACTCCTTCAACATCAGGGATATGACCGAAATTCAGAAGATGCTCAGTAGTACAACACAGACCATGAGTCTTCTGCTTGGCTCTATTGCCGCTATATCGCTTGTTGTAGGCGGTATTGGTATCATGAATATCATGCTGGTTTCGGTTACTGAACGCACAAGGGAGATAGGATTGCGCAAGGCGATCGGGGCAAGAAAAGGTGATATCATGCTCCAGTTTCTCGTTGAGTCGGTCGGGCTTACTATCAGCGGTGGTTTTATCGGTGTTGTTGCCGGTATCGGAGTCTCCTTTATGCTTGCATTTTTTGCGGGCTGGGCAGTAAAAACCTCCCTTGTTTCGGTTCTGCTTGCTACACTTTTTTCGGCTCTCATCGGTATTTTTTTCGGACTCTGGCCTGCCCGGAAAGCTGCCGAACTCAAACCGCTTGAAGCGCTCCGTTATGAATAGGAAGGAGTCTTTTTCATTGCCGACGAATTTTTACTAAAAAGTGAAATTAAGGTGCAGGATTTTGCTTTAAAGCGCGTCTTACTTTGTGAAGAGGGTCGATCATGACAGAGGCTTCTGTTTTCGGCTCTCTCCGGAATGGTTTCAACAACAGCTCCGCTCTCAGGTCAGTTGAATGATGATGATGAATGAACGCAAAGATGAGTAATGATTGAGCGAGCGAGGAAGGGGCATGTTGTTGCTTTCGGCAGCGGAGAGGAAGTTTTTCTCTTCGCTGTTTTTATTTCAGGTTTCAGGCTTCAAGGCCGTACTCCTCAAGAATGGTGTATACATGGCGGGGAACCAGCCGTTCAAGATGCTGTGGATAGTTGAATTTTACAAAGTAGTAGTGTTTTATAAGGTGATGGTCTACAGAAAAATGTGCGAATCCAACGCCCCTGGGTCCTGTACGGAACAGGAACTCCGAGATCAGGTGGCCTGCCGCAACAGGAATTTTACGGGTTGTGCTGAACTCTTTTTTTTGACATTTCATACTTTCGGCAGAGCTTTTTGCCGAAGCCGCTACAAATTTAAAGCACTCCCACTCTCCTGATTCCGGAAAGGTTTCCAGTTCATCCGCGATCAGATTGTTAAGCACAGAGCCTTTTTCTGTGCGGACCAATACCCACTGTAACTTGCCTTTTTTATTGAACGGTGCGGCCAGATATCCTACCGTTATATCTGCAAGTCCATTCAGGTAATCGAAACAGCTCAGGCATGAGTGCGGAAAGATTTCCGGGTTGCTCAACTCTTCCGGAAGGCTGAAAAAAGGGATTTTTTCAATGTGACCATCGAGATGCTTGACGTGTACCCGGTAGTCAGGCATAAATTCAATATGGCGTGCTGTTGCCGGTGATTTTGAAATTCTTTCAATAATCCACGGCCACTTGTTTTCTTTCGCATTATCGACGCAGGGAATGCCAATGGTATAGATTTCCATATTGCGCAGATAGTCGAATCGCCGATGAAAGTCACGCAGTGCATGAATATGACATGCGGCTCCAATAACGAGGAGTCGTTTCAGCCCTTTGGTGTGAGCCTTTTCAAGGGAGTGGAGCACGGGCGAAAGGACGGGAATACTACCCTTTGCCTTCTGAATAGCTTTTTCGGACTCGGCAAGTACTGGTATTGGATGGAAAAAATCCTCTTCATTACGGTGCAGGGTTACAATACCCTCAACAAGTTTGCAGTTTAAAGCCTTTTCAGCTAATCGGGTTATGATGCCTGACCATTGGGCGCCAGGAACAGCGGTCTGGAGGCGGCCTACAAAGCGTGAACTGGTTATTCCGAAGCGTGATTCCTCCGGATCGAGAGGGTCTCTTTGGCGCCCGAAAAGGGCGGTTTCATGCTCTCCGAGCCATCCGGTATTGAAAACACAGCATTGCATGCTTTCGGAGGAGGGCCATTTTTTTATCGAGCAGAGCCCGCATGAACTGCAAAGAGGTTTCGGCATAGATGTGCTCAAAAAAAACACCCCGCAGATTGAATGTGCGGGGTGAATGGTTTTTTCCTTACAGAGAACTCTTCATGAGTCAGGAGATGGAGAGTGCCTTGTTCACTTTCTGGGCGGCATCGCGCAGGCCGTTGGCTGAAATAAGGTTCAATCCTGAGTCGTCAAGCATTTTCTGTGCGATTGGTGCATTGGTGCCTTCGAGACGGACAATGACCGGCAGATGCAGGCCGATTTTACTTGCGGCTTCGATAATGCCGCCTGCTACGCGGTCGCAACGGACAATTCCTCCAAAAATATTGACAAGGATGGCCTTGACATTTTTGTCGCTCAGAATGATCTTGAACCCCTCTTCAACAGTCTGCGGGCTTGCTGATCCGCCGACGTCGAGGAAGTTGGCAGGTTTTCCGCCGGCAAGCTGGATCATGTCCATGGTTGCCATGGCAAGTCCAGCGCCGTTGACCATACATCCGACATTTCCGTCAAGACGGACATAATTGAGATTGGATTTTGAGGCTTCAACTTCAAAAGGATCCTCTTCGCTGATATCACGCAGCTCAATAAACTCTTTGTGTCGGTAGAGCGCGTTATCATCAAAATTGATCTTTGCATCAAGAGCCAGCACTTTGCCCTCTTTGGTAACAACAAGCGGGTTGATTTCAGCAATTGCTGCATCTATCGAGGTGTAGGCTTTGTAGAGTGCAGAGATGAAGTTGACTGCATTGCGGAACTGCTCACCGTCAAGTCCAAGGAAAAATGCTGCTTCACGGGCCTGGAATCCCTGTATTCCGTAAAGCGGGTCAATCTGGATTTTCAGGAGTTTTTCCGGTGTCTCTTCTGCAACTTTCTCGATCTCCATACCACCTTCGGTCGAGACCATCAGGACATTCTGCGACGTTGCCCGATCAAGGGTAATGCCGACATAAAACTCCTTCTCAATATTCATACCCTCTTCGACAAGCAGCCTTCTTATCTCTTTCCCCTCGGGGCCGGTCTGATGGGTGACAAGAGTCAGGCCGATCAACTGCTGGGCGATGTCAAATGCCTCTTCGGGTGATTTGGCCAGTTTAACTCCTCCTGCTTTACCTCTGCCTCCAGCATGAATCTGTGCTTTGACAACAACTACCGGACAACTCAGCTCCTCAAAGAGCTGCTCAGCGGCGGTCTTTGCTTCTTCAGGGGAATAGGCAACAATTCCTCTCGGTACGGCGACCCCGAATTTTCTCAGGATATCCTTGCCTTGATATTCGTGAATGTTCATATTGTTATCTCTTGGGTTACTGACGATAGTTTGCACATTAAAAAGCAGGGGAACCAAAAATCGCATAAAGAGCTACAGTATAACGAAAATTACGTTTACGGTAAAACCTGTGAGCGCTCAACTCATCAATATTTACACAAATAGTATGATCGATTTTACGTATTTCATGGAACTGGCCTTTCGTGAGGCAATCAAGGCGTTTGAAAAGAAGGAAGTTCCCGTAGGGGCGGTTGTACTGGACAGTAATGGCCATGTAATCGGAAGGGGATATAATCAGGTGGAATCACTTTGTGATGCTACAGCACACGCAGAAATGATCGCACTTACTTCGGCAATGGCGACAATAGGCAGCAAGTATCTTGATGATTGCACCCTTGCCGTTACCATGGAGCCCTGCCCCATGTGTGCGGGAGCAATTGTCAATGCCAAGGTGGGCAGAGTACTCTTCGGGGCTTATGACGCGAAAATGGGCGCATCCGGTACGGTTCTTAACATTACAGGATGCCGGCAGCTCAATCATCAACCGGAGGTATACGGAGGGATTATGGAAAATAAATGCAGGGAGCTGCTTCAGGATTTTTTCAGGGAACTGCGAAAAAAAACCTAATCCTCTTCCCTTTCCTGCGAAATATTCTCCCTTATAATGTTTTTCAGGGAGCTTGCAAGGTGTGAAACAATATCCTGGGCAATGCCGCTTCCGCTTGAAGGCTGAACGGTGTCAAGGCTTTCGATGCCGGCCTGTTTGACTGCCTTGCTGATGGTAACCGATAAAAGAGGGTTGCACTCCCTGACGATCTCCTTGAGCATGAACGAGGCTTCAAACATGCTTTGCTGAATAACCTCTTTCTGGTCCTCTTCCGATAAAACCTGGGAGTGGCGGGTTGCGATGATACCTGCAAGGCAGGTAAGATAGGTGTTGGTTGCACCGGCAAGGAAAAGATTCAGAAAAAACGGGGTCAGCAGGTTTCCTGCCGGAAGCAGAGAGGAGAGGGTGTTGCTGAACGAAGACTGGATAATCGGCTTGATATGAGCCGGGATCTCCTCTTTTTTAAAGTCGGCAAGCGGAAGGAACTCATAGACTGAGCGGATAAGCAGTATAAACTCCCTGAGATGCTGCTCACGGTTGTGAATTGAATAGATAGCCCAGACCATTTTAATATTGTTCAACAGAGATGTCGTCGTTCCGTAGGAGGTGTTCTGGGCAAAGGCTCCGACAAAAAAATTCTTGGTTGCAATCTCCTTGACCGTGTTCAGTGAGTCGACTTCGAGGAACTTGAGATTTGTTCTGACCCATCGAAGCTCTTTTTTCTGGTTTGAAGCATCCGGATGTTTTGAGTGAACAGGCATCTGTTTGGCAAGATAAGCGGTATATGCTGCCATCTCTCTTGCCTTTTCATTGTTGGGCAGTGCCGGTTTTTTCGGAAGGGAAAAGAGCCTGATTCCGCTATAAAGAGCCGCAAGCAGGAGCAGTGTGCTGATAAGGAAAAAAATGGACCCGGAATCGGGAAGGAGCGTATTGAGTGTTGCTGCCATCGTACTCAACTGGTTGAGTGTAAAGACAACAGCAACGAAAGTGATCGCAATGGATGCGGTATAGAAGAATAACGATGCTTTTCTTTTCATGGCCGCAGCTTGTTGTACTTTTCTTCAGCCCCCTCCGACAAAAATCATGAAGAACCTGGAGGTGCCGCTCTTTTTTGCAACAGCTTCTCTATGCCAAAGGTTCCTGTGCCGGCAGCCTTATGGTGTGGTCACGGCTGAACTGATAGTCCAGAAAAATGTCCTCAGCGTCGGGAATCTGCCACTTCCCATTCTCAAGGCGGTTTGTTGTCTCCTTGAGGCGATAGGTTGTGTGCCCGCATGTCCAGCAGTCATAGTTGGCCATACCGGTACAAAGGCATGTTTTCTCTTTGACAACGATCGGTTCACCGGGTTTTCTTTCTGCAAGTGCTGCGTAGTAGGCATCAATATAGCTGCATTTCCCGCCGTTTTCCAGCAGGTATCCGAGCCCTTCACAGTTCGGTTTTATGGCATAGCGAAGGGTAGGCGAGTTAATGAGCATCCTCATCGGGTAGCCTGTTGTAGAGGCCATATTGATGACAATATCCTCCTCTCTGGCATTCAGATAGTGCTGTTTGACCTCGTTTGGCAGGCCGGACTCTTTGGTAATGGTAAAGCGGGTAGCAACCTGTACGGCTCCAGCTCCCATTTTGAGGTAATCGACAGCGTCGGTGCCGGTAAAGATTCCACCTGCGGGGATTACCGGAATATTCAGCTCCTCTTTTTTAATGAAGTCGAGTACTTCGATAAAGATGGTCTTGAGATCAAAGGTATGCCAGTCATCGGGTCCAAAGCCGAGATGACCGCCAGCCAGAGGTCCTTCAACAATAATATAGTCCGGCAGACGGTTAAGGCGTACCGCGCGTTTCATGAAGATGGAGAGAGCCCTTACCGATGAGATGATCAGGCCGATTTTTACATCCCTGAACCGGGGATGGTCCTGTATAAGATCAAGCGTGCGAAGGTTGAGACCGGCAGCAAGAGTAAGACCATCGATTCCGGCATCCATAGCGGCAGAAAGTCTCACCTTCAGTGTCTCCGAGGCGTTGTTCATGGTCAATTTTTCCATGCAATTCAGAAAAATCGCCCCATTGCCGGTTTTTTGGGATATCGTATGATCTATATATAATTTTTGCGCCCTGGCTACCTCTTCAAGATCGAACACGACATTCGATTTATCCGGATTGTTGACGTATTCGGCGTATTTTTTTCGTTTTTGACTGACAAATGAGGTTTTAAGAATTCTGTCGCAGACGTACCCGTTTTCAGCATCGGAAATATGACCGATTCCTCCGAGCTTCTCAGCCACAAGTGCAAGTTCAGTTGTTGAAATATTAACCCCCATGCCACCGATAATGATGGGCACATACTCTTTTCCACCTAACTGTAATCTGAAATTGTCTACGTTCATTGTCTTTTTATCGGTATAAATAGCATTTACAGATCCTCTTTACCCCTGAGGACAGGGGACCGGAAATACGAAGGCCGGTATCCAGTGCAAAAATTTAAATTATTTAAGATATCATATTTCGTTTTATAAATCTACTGACAAATCTCTAAATCATCCCTTGTTTGGTAAGTATCACACCCCTTCATGGTTATTCTTTGCGTTCCGGAGTGGATGAAGTTTGAGAAAAGAGGAGGAGAATATTAAATTGCAGGCCATAAAGCAGAGATCAGCAGATTTCCTGCGTTACCAAACATTCTGAAAAGAGGAGAGGAGAGTATGATCAAGCTCGTCTTGTTGCGTCATGGGGAGAGTCAGTGGAATCGTGAAAACCGTTTTACAGGGTGGTACGATATTGACCTTTCCGATCAGGGAAGAAAAGAGGCTGCAAATGCCGGAAAACTGCTTCGCGAAGCAGGGTTTGTTTTTGACGTTGCCTATACCTCAGTGCTGAAGCGCGCTATCAGGACTCTCTGGACGGTTCTTGACGAGATGGATTTGATGTGGCTTCCTGTCTTCAAGAGCTGGAGACTCAACGAGCGTCATTACGGCGCGCTGCAGGGTCTCAACAAATCCGAGACCTCCCAGAAGTATGGTGACGAGCAGGTGCTTGTCTGGCGCAGGAGCTATGATACCCCTCCTCCCCAGCTTGAAAAAGGCGACGAACGCTATCCTGGTTCAGACCCCCGCTACGCGGCACTTGATGAATCGCAGATTCCTCTGAGCGAATGTCTCAAGGATACGGTTGATCGCTTTCTTCCGTTGTGGCATGAGACGATAGCGCCTGAAATCCGTAAAGGTAAAAATGTTATTATTGCAGCTCACGGCAACTCCCTGCGTGCCCTGGTCAAATATCTTGACAATATCTCGGAAGAGGATATTGTCGGGGTTAATATTCCAACAGGCATTCCTCTGGTCTACGAACTGGATGATGAGCTGAAGCCCTTGAAAAGTTACTACCTTGGCGATCAGGAGGCCTTGAAAAAGGCCGTTGATGCGGTTGCCGGTCAGGCGAAAGCATAGATCGCAGAGGTGTGGTGACTGTGGAATATTTTGTTTATTAACTTATATTCTGCACTCTGAAGTGTTGTTCGCCTTTTTTTTGAAACTATTTGAAAAGTCGTGCCTGAAAATATGAATGTTACGAGAAAAGCGGGGCTCTATGATCCTCAGTTTGAGCACGATGCCTGTGGTGTTGGATTTGTTGCCAACATCAAGGGTGTCAAATCCCATTCAATTGTAGAACAGGGACTGCAAATTAACGAGAATCTCAAACATCGCGGAGCCTGCGGTTGTGAAAAGAATACCGGTGATGGAGCAGGTATTCTTATTCAGGTTCCTGACAAGTTTTTGCGCCGGGTCTGTGCGGAAATAAATATTGAACTTCCTGCGCCTGGCCAGTACGGTGTCGGCATGGTTTTTCTTCCTCCGGATATATCACAGCGTCGGGCTATAGAAGATATCTGCCGTCTGATGATACAGGCAGAGGGACAGAAGTTTCTTGGTTTCAGAAAAGTACCGACAGTCAATGAGACTCTCGGCAATACCGCCCGCTCTGAAGAGCCGGTTGTCAAGCAGCTTTTTGTCGGCTGGGGCAAGGATATCACTTCTGAGCTTGAGTTCGAGAGAAAGCTCTATATCATTCGTCGCCGGATAACCAAAAGGGTAAAATATACCGCAGGGCTGCTCGGCAGCAGTTATTTCTATATATCAAGCCTCTCTTGCCGCACCATAGTCTACAAGGGAATGCTTTTGCCTGAACAGGTCGGGGAGTTCTATCCCGAACTGCATGACGCCGACATGGAGAGCGCCATTGCGATGGTACACTCCCGTTTCAGTACCAATACCTTCCCGAGCTGGGATCGTGCGCATCCATACCGCTATCTCAGTCATAATGGCGAAATCAATACCCTGAAGGGAAACGTCAACTGGATGAAGGCCAGGGAGAAGAATGTCGAGTCGAAGGTGTTCGGAGATGCGCTTGAAGATATCAAGCCGGTTATTCTCGAGGATGGAAGCGATTCGGCTATTCTTGACAATGCATTCGAGTTTCTTGTGCTTTCAGGGCGTTCGCTTGCTCATGCAGCCATGATGTTTATTCCTGAACCATGGTCAGCCAATCAGACCATGTCCCCCGAGAAAAAAGCCTTCTATGAGTACCACAGTTGTCTGATGGAGCCATGGGACGGCCCGGCATCGGTTACCTTTACCGATGGAGTGCAGATCGGTGCTGTACTTGATCGAAACGGCCTTCGTCCATCACGCTACTATATCACAAAGGACGATCTTGTTATCATGGCTTCCGAGGTCGGAGTGCTTGATATTGCTCCTGACCGGATTCTCCGTAAAGACCGTCTTCAGCCTGGCCGCATGTTCCTTGTTGATACCGCCCAGGGACGCATTATTTCGGATGAAGAGATCAAGAGTACCATTGCTTCAGAGCAGCCTTATGGTGAATGGATTGAGCGGAATGTGATTGATCTTGATGCACTTCCGGATCATCCGCAGATGAAAAATCCCGATGAAGACAAGTACAGCCTTACCGCCCGTCAGAAGGTGTTCGGCTATACCCAGGAGGATATCTCCCTTCAGATAAAGGCGATGAGTGAAAAAGGGGTGGAGCTGGTCGGATCAATGGGTAATGATACCCCGCTTGCTGCGCTTTCCAATAAGCCGAAGATGCTCTATGACTATTTCAAGCAGCTTTTTGCCCAGGTGACCAATCCGCCTATTGATTCGCTCCGCGAGGAGCTTATCACCTCGACAACGGTCATGCTTGGAACCGAGGGTGACCTGCTTGAACCTTCAGAGGTCAATTGCCGGCGCATAAGGCTGCCGCACCCTATTTTGACCAACCAGGCGCTTGAAAAGATTCGTGGTATTGACAAGCCAGGTTTTCGGGCTATTACGCTCCCGATTTTTTATGATGTGAAGCGTGGAGGCAAGGGTATTGAGGCTGCCATGCATGATATTTATCGTCAGGCTGAAAAGGCATCGCGCAAGGGTGTCAATATTATTGTTCTCTCCGATAAGGGTGAGATTGATCAGGACCGTGCGCCGATTCCTGCACTGCTTGCCGTTTCAGGTCTGCACAACTTCCTTATTAATGCCGGTATAAGAACAAATATCGGTCTGGTTCTTGAATCAGCCGAGCCGAGAGCGGTACACCATTTTGCCATGCTCATCAGTTATGGCGCAGGAGCAATCAACCCCTACATGGCTTTTGAAACGATTCATTCTGAGGTTTTGTCGGGCCATATCAAACTTGACGAAAAGGTTGCGGTCAAAAACTATGTCAAGGCAGCCGTCAAGGGTGTAGTGAAAACCATGGCAAAAATGGGTATCTCCACGATACAGAGCTATCGCGGTGCTCAGATATTTGAGGCTGTCGGTCTCAATACCCAGCTTGTTGATGCCTATTTCACCCGCACACCGACCCGTATTGAGGGTATCGGCCTTGATACGGTGGCTGAAGAGGTTCGCAAGCGTCATGAAACCGTTTTCCCGCCCTCGGGAAACAAGGTTGATCGAGGCCTTGAAGCCGGTGGTGAGAGGAAATGGCGCTATAATGGTGAATATCATCTCTTCAGTCCTGAAGCGATTCATTATTTGCAGCACTCATGCAGGACCAGCAACTATGAGCTGTTTAAGAAATACGAAAACCTCATCGACGACCAGAGCGAACATCTCTGTACGATCCGGAGTCTGATGGAGATACGCCTGAGCAAGAATCCTGTTCCGATTGAAGAGGTTGAACCGGTAGAGGCCATTCTCAAACGCTTCAAGACCGGCGCCATGTCTTTCGGTTCGATCAGTCAGGAGGCTCATGAAACCCTTGCAATTGCCATGAACCGCCTCGGCGGAAGAAGCAATACCGGTGAGGGTGGAGAAGATCCTGCGCGTTTCAAAAAGGATGCAAACGGCGACTCAAGAATGTCAGCCATCAAACAGGTTGCTTCCGGACGATTTGGCGTAACGAGTGAATATCTTGCCAGTGCCAATGAGATTCAGATCAAAATGGCACAGGGCGCAAAGCCTGGTGAAGGCGGTCAGCTTCCCGGTTCAAAAGTCTATCCCTGGGTAGCAAAGGTACGATATTCAACCCCTGGTGTGGGTCTTATTTCACCGCCACCGCATCATGATATTTATTCAATTGAGGATCTTGCCCAGCTTATTCATGACCTGAAAAATGCAAACCCTGAAGCCCGCATCAATGTCAAGCTGGTTTCAACGGTTGGTGTCGGTACTATTGCTGCAGGTGTTGCCAAGGCTCATGCCGATGTGGTGCTCATCAGCGGTCATGACGGTGGAACCGGCGCTTCGCCTGTCTCCTCCATCATGCATGCAGGAATGCCCTGGGAGCTTGGGCTGGCAGAGGCCCACCAGACCCTGGTACTCAACAACCTTCGCAGCCGTATTGTTGTTGAAACAGACGGTCAGTTGAAAACAGCAAGGGATATTGTTATCGCCGCCATGCTTGGCGCTGAAGAGTTCGGTTTTGCTACAACCACACTTGTGGTGATGGGCTGTATCATGATGCGCTGCTGTCAGGATGACTCCTGTCCGGTTGGCGTTGCCACCCAGAACCCTGAACTGCGCAAGCATTTCAAGGGCAAGCCGGAGCATGTCGAAAACTTCATGCGTTTCCTTGCCGAGGGAGTACGGGAGTACATGTCGCTTCTTGGTGTACGCACGCTGAATGAGCTTGTCGGACGCACTGAACTGCTCAGCATGAAGAAGACGGTTGATCACTGGAAAGCACAGGGAATTGATCTTTCCAAGATTTTCTATCAGGCAGAGGCCGGAAATAATGAGAGCCGCTACTGCACAATTGATCAGGAGCACGGCCTTGATGAGAGTCTCGACCGAACCACACTGCTCTCCATTTGCGAACCAGCAATCAAGCGGAAGGAGAAGGTTAAGGCTACACTGCCTATACGCAATACCAACAGGGTTGTCGGCACGATTGTCGGTTATGAAGTCACAAAGGCCCACGGTTCAAAGGGACTTGCTGACGATACGATTCACCTGAAATTCACCGGTTCTGCCGGTCAGAGTCTGGGTGCGTTTATTCCAAACGGTATCACCATTGAACTCGAAGGGGATGCCAATGACTATGTGGGCAAAGGGCTCTCCGGCGGTCGTATTGTAGTTTATCCGTCAAAAGGATCAACCTTTCTGCCGGAAGAGAATATCATTATCGGAAATGTCGGCTTTTACGGCGCAACCTCAGGTGAGGCATTTATTCGCGGTATGGCTGGAGAGCGCTTCTGTGTACGTAACAGCGGAGCGAATGCAGTTGTTGAGGCGATCGGCGATCATGGCTGTGAATACATGACCGGTGGAGCAGTGGTTATTCTCGGAAAAACCGGACGTAACTTTGCCGCCGGAATGTCGGGTGGTCTGGCCTATGTTTATGACAAAGACAACTCATTTGCAGAAAACTGCAATCATGAGATGGTCGGGCTCTCTTCGGTTGATGATCTGATGGAGCTTGCGGCTCTTCAGAGTATGATTGAGAGGCATGTCGAGTATACCGGCAGCGATCTTGGTCAATCCATTCTTGATGACTGGCAGACGAGTCGTCAACGCTTTGTCAAAGTGATGCCGCACGATTACAAGCGTGCCATGGAGGCAATGAAAGAGGTTGAGGAGGCTGGTATTACCGGTGATGCCGCAGTTATGGCAGCTTTTGAGAAAAATATTCATGATCCATCGCGCGTTTCAGGCAATTAATACTGGAAAAGGGCGGAACTTGAAAAGATTAAAATATTGATATGGGCAAAGTTAAAGGTTTTATGGAGTACCAGAGAGCGTTGCCTGCCGACAGGGAGCCTCTGGAGAGAATAAAGGACTGGCAGGAGTTTCACAAGGAGATGCCGGTTGAAGAGCTGCAGAAACAGGGTGCGCGCTGTATGGATTGCGGAACACCCTACTGCCATACAGGAATCATGCTGAGCGGGATGGCGACAGGCTGCCCTATCCATAACCTTATTCCCGAGTGGAATGATTACGTCTATAAAGGTTTCTGGCATGAAGCCTACGACCGTTTGATGAAAACCAATAATTTTCCCGAGTTTACCGGGCGGGTTTGTCCCGCACCATGCGAGGGCTCCTGTGTACTCAGTCTTATTGAGCCGGCGGTTACCATCAAGAACAATGAGTATTCAATCATTGAGCGCGCATTTGCAGAAGGTTGGGTAGAGCCGAAGAGCGTTGCTTTTCGAACAGGCAAGCGGGTGGCTGTTGTTGGTTCAGGCCCTGCCGGACTTGCCTGTGCCGATCAGCTTAACAAGGCCGGTCACAGCGTTACCGTCTTTGAGCGTGATGATCGTTTTGGCGGTCTCATGATGTACGGAATTCCTAATATGAAGCTCGACAAGAAACTGGTTATTGAGCGTCGTATTGATCTTATGAAGGCGGAGGGAATAACCTTTATGGAGAGTACAGAGGTTGGTGTCGATTATCCGGCAGACAAGCTCCTTGAAGAGTTTGATGCCGTGGTGCTCTGTACAGGAGCAACCAAGCCCCGTGATCTTGATGCTGAGGGCCGCGCTTCAGCAGGGATTCATTTTGCCATGGATTTTCTTCGCTCCAGCACCAAAGCGCTGCTTGATAACACTGCTTCGGCTCTTTCAGCCGCAGGAAAAAATGTTGTCGTTATCGGTGGCGGTGATACCGGTACGGACTGTGTTGCGACCTCTCTTCGTCAGGGATGCAAAAGTGTTATCCAGCTTGAGATTATGCCGAAACCCCCACTTGAGCGTCAGCCCGAAAACCCCTGG
>JAAXXL010000031.1 GCA_013334485.1 Chlorobiaceae bacterium
TTTTATCAAAAAGCCCACCACTAACACTGGCGGGCTTTTTTTTTGCCTTTTTTTTGAATGATCGGTCGGATCCGTCCGATTTGACTGATCCGACTGATCGTTATTTCAGATCTCACACCGGTAGTGGCAGTTGATTGCGTTGTTCTCTTTGCGGATGTCGGCTTTGATGGTTGTTTTCTCGTTGACCAGCTCCTGCAGGAGAGCGGTAAAGGTGCCGAGATAGAAGTTGCCGACTACGGGAAGGGACGGGTAGGTTACTCTCACATTTATTTCGGGCGGTCGGTTCATGTTGAACGTGAATTCTCCACTGCCGGCAAATGTCCAGGCGTTTTTGCTGATGGCGAAAAGAAAAATTTTGAATGCCGGGCGGGGGGGCAGAAGTTTTACCAGTTTCTGGAAGATTCCGGGAATACGGACTTTCAGAAGATATTTGGCAGTCCTTTCTCCGGACTCTTTGAGAATGGCGGCTGTTATCTCATCACCGAGATCTTTCTGAAGTGCAATCACCATTGAGTGAAATTTCGACTCTTCAACCATCTCTGTGGGCAGGTTGCCGATAACATACCCCTGTCCGATTTTACGGAGGAGTCGTTCAGCTTCACTTTTCCCGTACTTTGCCTCAAGTGCTGCAACGGTCTGGATAATGGAGTTGGGGCCTATTTTCGATGGAGTGCTCATGCTGTTGGCAGTGGTTTAATGATGAGTGGTGAAAATCCGGCAGGAAGATACATAGTGAAAGGTAAACGATGCAAGACTCTCTTTTGGGCCCGCTATTAATTTATTTCGTGATTTGATTTTATAGCGGAATCCTTCTCTGCGATCACTGTTTTATAGAGATATCGATACTCGAAGTAGTCCATTGTGCTCTTACCATGACCGCGCCAGAATGGATACCGAAAGGTTCTGCCGCCCGATATGGGATGATGGAGCCGGGGTTCCATAACCGCCAGGGTTCCGGTTCTTTGTTACCTGAAGGGATAAATGCGCTAACAGTGTAGCTGCCCGGTGGCAGTTCCGGAAAGGTGTAGTGAAATGTTCCGTTTTTCGTACGCTGTGCTGTAGCCCTGTACACAGAAGCTGAGCCGGCAGCTCTTGCTTCTACAATAATGTACTTGCCATTGGCAGAGCAGGTGCCGGTAAGTGTTCCTGTGCTCTCTTTTGTGGCCGTCCGAAATGTCGATACAACCGGTTTGGAAGCAGTGCCGTCGATAGCTTCGGTATTGATACGCACAGAGTAAGAGATGCCCGGCTTGAAGCCGCTCTCCGTTTTCAGAGCAAATGTGCGGGAATCGATGGGTATCAAAGAAAACTGAAGGGGGATCTCACCATTTGCACCGTTTTCAGCAAGGGTGACCGCCCGACTGACTGACATCTTTTCTGCAGGGCGAGAAAAATTGAGTATGACAGCCTTGCCCAGGTATGGCCATGCCCTGTCAAGGTATGCCGTATTACTCCGGTTTTCCGGCAGAACAGTTACCGTCAGTTGTTGTTTTGAGGGCATAATGTCTGAACCGTAAAACGTAATATTACCAGATTCTTCGCTCTTTTTCTCTCTGAGAAGGTATGGTTCAGATGGTTTGAGTGATGCGGTAATCAAAATGAATTCGCGTTCGCTCATTGATCGGTTTTTGCTGTACCAGGCGGTGACCGGTAAAGGATTTCCTGATAGCGCATGGCGGATTTCAAAATTATCAGGATCAAATGAGGATGTCAGTACGGGGCGGGAGAGAGTTATTTCGAGTTGCTCACGTGTAGTCGATCGGCATGATAAGAGAGTGCCGGTATCGCTTTGCAGGCCGGTAACTCTTAACGTCAGATTTTCGGAAGTTTTGGGGTCAGACGAAACAAGCTCGGTACTGCTTTGAGCGGTCTCCTCTGTGCGATAGTTATAGCGACGGTCGTTGTTCCGGTCAACGATAGCAAAAATCCTGTACGACCCGTTTTTGATATGGCTGAACGCAAATGATCCTGACCGATCTGCCTGAACGAGGTAGTCCGGCTCTCTGCTTAATAGCTCTTTTCCTCCAGAACTGAAATTACCCTGATCAAAAAAAGCAAGAACCAGGGCATTCGTTGCCGGTGACCAGTTTTCGTTGAGTACCGTTCCGTTGATTGTTCCGCTCTCTATGACCGGACCGGTAGAAAATGCAAGTGTATAGGGTGCAGTAAAAGATCTTCCCCGGTAATCCTGAAGATTTTTGTCAAGAGCGAGCGTGTAGGTTTGGTTACTCTCAAGGGGTTTGTGCAGCCAGATTTCAGCTTCTCTACCGTTAACGGAAATATCATAGTTTCCGGGAGTCGGATAAAAGAGCAGCGAGCCGGTTAGTTGTCGTGCTGAAATTTCGTTGCTGAATGTAAGACGAATCATTTTTGTGGAGACATTGACAGATCCGGGTGCCGGATCGGAAAAAATAATCTGGAGGGGAGTGCTTTCGACAGGGCCTCCGGAAGGTGGCCGGTCGGAAGCGCACCCGGCTGAGAGCAGCATCAGGAGCGTGATAAAGAGCTTCATGATCCTTGATTGACTCTGCATGAAAAATCTGTCCGTTCTGAGGTGAGAGAGGCTTGATTGTATCTGACGGTGAAAATTCGTAAATTAAAAACTAATGTAGTTCTATGAAAGTTTTTGAAGAAAAATTATAGATTGGTTGACCTATAGATGTCCAGAAGAAATTATAAAGTTCTTTATGTCTCCGGTGAAGTATCTCCTTTTGTAAGAATCAGCGCGCTTGCTGATTTTATGGCGTCGTTTCCCCAGGCTCTCGAAGAGGAAGGGTTCGAGGCTCGTATTATGATGCCTAAATACGGTACCATCAATGACCGGAAATTCCGGTTGCACGATGTGTTGCGCTTGTCTGACATTGAGGTACATCTCAAGGAGAGAACAGACCTGCTTAATGTCAAGGTTACGGCTTTGCCGTCAAGCAAGATCCAGACCTATTTTCTCTACAATGAGAAATATTTCAAGCGTAATGGTCTTTTTACCGATATAGCCTCCGGCAATGACCTGAAAGCCATAGCCGAAAAGGTGATCTTTTTCAATGTCGGCGTGCTTGAGACTCTCCAGCGACTCGGCTGGAAGCCCGATATCATTCACTGTCATGACTGGCATGCCAGCCTTATACCTCTCCTTTTGAAAACAGTCTATGCTGATAATGAGTTTTTCAGGGAGATAAAAACGGTTCTTACCATTCACAATATCTACCGTCAGGGAATTCTGCCCTTCAAGGTGTTCCAGAAGCAGTTGCCTGAAGAGGTTTACTCCGCACTTCATTGTAAAAACGATGAGGTGAATATGCTCTATACCGGTGTTGAAAATGTTGATCTGCTTACCACAACTTCCAAGCGCTATGCCGAAGAGATTGTGCATGATGGTGTGCAGACCTACGGGCTTGGTCGGGTTCTTGAAGAGCATCAGGACAATTTTCACGGAATTGTCAATGGTATTGATACCCGCCAGTGGAACCCCTCTACCGACAAGCTGATCAAAAAGCGTTTCGGTCTGGAGAATATGGATGGCAAGCTTGACAATAAAAAAACACTCCTTGAAGAGGCCGGGCTTCCCTATCGTGAAGGCGTGCCTGTAGTTGGCGTAATCGCCAATTTTGACGAGTTTCAGGGGGCTGAACTGGTTCAGGCGAGTCTTGAACAGCTTGTTGCGCTTGATATTCAGTTGGTGATCTACGGCTCGGGCGACAAGAAATACGAAAAGGTGTTTCAGGATTTCGCCGCAGAGCATCCCGAACAGGTCAGTGTTCAGACGGAATACTCTGATAGCTTCTTCCATCTTGCAATTGCAGGACTTGACATACTGCTTATGCCGGGTATGATTGAGGCGTGCGGCATGATCCAGATGTTTGCCATGAACTATGGAACGATTCCTGTTGCCTATGCCGGTGGCGGTATTGTTGAAACAATAAACGAACTTTCTGGCAGCACCGGTTCCGGATTTATTTTCCATGAGTATACCGCAGAGGCTCTCGCAGGAAAGCTTCAGGAGGCTATTGAGTGCTATCAGGACGATGAGTGCTGGCAGCAGATTGTCAGTGAGGCGATGAACCGTGATTTTTCCTGGAAAAACTCGGCTGAGGAGTATGGCGAGTTGTATCGCAAACTTCTTGATAAGCCATAAAGCATGTCGGAGAGTATAAAGGTTCTTTTTCTTGACAGGGACGGAACCATTAATAAGGATACCGGCTCATATGTTTACCTGAAAGAGCAGTTAATCCTGATTGACCGAGCCGATGAGGCTATTGCTCTGGCAAAGGAGGCCGGTTTCAGGATTGTTATAGTGTCCAACCAGGCCGGTATTGCCCGGGGTATTGCTACAGTTGAACAGGTTGAGGAGGTGAACCGGTACCTTAATGAGATTCTTTCCATGAGGAATGCAGAGTTTGATCGCTGCTACTACTGCCCATCCCATCCCGATTACCCTCATCCGATCTATGACCGGTACGCACTGTGCCGGAAACCGGAAACAGGTATGGTTGAGCGTGCTATACGTGATTTTCTTGCAGAAGGTCTTGTTGTTGACAGGAGTGCTTCATTTTTTATCGGGGATAAAACCATTGATGTGGAGTGTGGTCAGCGAGCAGGTCTCAGACCTCTGCTTGTCCGTACCGGTCACAATGAGGAGGCTCTCTGTGTGAAGAAAAATATCATTCCTGAATTTGTGGCTGATGATCTCTACCAGGCAGTTACGGAGTATATCCTTGCACCACTCTGACTCCCTCTCTCCCCTCGCTGACAGCCCCTCTTCTTCCATGCTGGCTCTTTACGTGCATATTCCATTTTGCCGGAGTCGATGTGTCTACTGTGATTTTTATCTTGTAACGCGCACAACGCATGTCGAAGCTTTTTTCAGGGCGCTTGCGCTTGAAACGGCTTTTCGTGCCCCGATGCTGAAAGGCAGGAGAATCAGCGCCATACATTTCGGCGGCGGCACCCCGTCACTGGTGCCGGTGCACTACCTTGCCGGATGGCTTGAGAATATTGCCTCCCTCTGCACCTTCACTCCTGATATTGAAATAGCCCTTGAGGCCAATCCTGAAGATCTCGACGTGAGGAAAATGGAGGAGCTTCGCTCAATCGGGATAACCCGCCTGAGTCTCGGAATTCAGTCCTTTACCGATGAAAAACTTCAAGCGCTTGGTCGTTCACATACTGCCGTTGAGTCCATAGAGGTAACTGAACGGGCGCTGAAGCAGTTCAATTCAGTCAGTGTTGATCTTATCTGCGGAGTTCCAGGAGAGCAGTTACCGTTATGGCAAGCGGATCTGCATCAGGCTGTGGCTCTGAGGCCGCAACACATCTCTGTTTACATGCTCTCTGTGGAGCCGAAGACTTTGCTTCATCGCAATGTCATGAGCGGAGTTGCTTCCGTTCCAGATGATGGCGAGCAGGCATCCTTTTATGAGTATGCCGGGTCGCTGCTTGGTCAAGAGGGTTATCATCATTACGAAGTTTCCAATTTCTGCCTTGGCAATCATCACTCCCGTTATAATCTGGCAAGCTGGAAACGGCAGCCATACCTTGGTTTTGGCCCTTCAGCGCACAGTTTTTTTGTTTCCGCAGAGAGTGAAATTCGTACGGCAAATATTTCTGTATTGAGCAGCTACCTCGCCAACCCTGCGGCAGCGGACTCTTTTCGTGAGGTGCTGACAGAAGAGGAGATCTTTACCGAAAAGGTTTTTCTATCGCTGAGAATAAACAGTGGTCTAAGTGTTGAGTTTTTGCGAAAAGAAAATAAATTAGGGCTTCGCCTTTCAGAGATCATTGAACGATTCGAAGGAAAAGGGTGGATAGAGCTTGTTGACGGGAGGCTTTATCTGACAGGAAAAGGTTTTTTGTTTGCCGATCTCATTGCCGGTGATATTATTTTCGGACAGGCCTATTGACAATGTTTCTTCTATGACACACCGGACGGTTAATCGTACTCTTGCCGCTACCCTTTTTATTGCCGCAGAGCTTTTATATCTCGCCACCATGGCACCCACCTTCTCTTTCTGGGATTGCGGGGAGTTTATTGCGACTTCCTATACCCTTGGTATTCCGCATCCGCCCGGATCGCCTCTTTTTCTTCTGCTCGGGAGGCTCTTTACCATGATTCCCTTTTTCAGTGATATCGGAGCCAGGGTCAACCTGATCAGTACACTTGCAAGCGCCGGTTCCGTCAGTCTCACCTATCTGATTATTGTCCGTCTCATTATCCTCTATCGCAAGAGCGAACCGGCTGGATGGAGCAGCGCTGAAAAGATATCGGCTTACGGCAGTGCCGTTATCGGTGCGCTTGCTCTTGCCTTTTCGGACAGTTTCTGGTTCAATGCTGTCGAAGCCGAAGTCTATGCCGCGTCATCGCTGTTTACGGCAATTATTGTCTGGATTATTCTTCGATGGTATGATGAAGAGCCAAGGCCCGGCAATGAACGGTGGCTTCTGCTTGTCATGTATATGATCGGCCTCTCAATCGGCGTTCATCTCCTGAGTCTGCTGGCAGTGTTTCCCGTAGCCCTTATCTACTATTTCAAAAAATATCAGGTCACCCTGAAATCATTTCTGCTGCTTTGCCTGGCTTCATCAGGGCTTTTTTTTCTGATCTATATCGGTATTATCAAAGGGCTGCCCATAATTTTTCAGCTTACCGCATGGCCCGGTTTTTTCCTTTTTCTCGCCCTGCTCATCTATGGTATCTGGTATTCACATAAAAACCGGATGCCGCTCTTTAACACGATTCTGGTATCACTCTTTCTTATTATCGTCGGCTACACCTCCTACGCCCTTATCTATGTGAGGGCACAGGCCGGGCCGCCAATCAATGAGAATAACCCATCGACCCCGACAGTGTTTTTCTCCTACCTGAACCGTGACCAGTATGGTGATATGCCCCTCTGGCCGAGGAGGTGGTCTCCAGAGCCAGTGCATCAATATTTTTATGAGCAGTATTCGAGCGATCTCGACTATTTTCTCACCTATCAGATGCAGAAGATGTACTTCCGCTATTTCGGCTGGCAGTTTATCGGACGTGAGCATGATATGGAGGGAGCCGGAGTTGACTGGTCGGTGCTCTGGGGCCTTCCTTTTCTGGTCGGTCTTGTCGGAGCAGTCACACATTTCAGGCGACAGTGGAAGATGGGGCTGGTTGTTACAGCCCTCTTTGTCTTTACCGGTGCAGCGCTTGTTATCTATCTCAACCAGACTGAACCGCAGCCCCGCGAGCGCGACTACAGTTATGTTGGCAGCTTTTTTGCCTTTGCCCTCTGGATAGGCATCGGGGTGGAGAGCATCTGGCAGATGGCCAGTGAACGGTTCAAGGGAAAAGGCAGGAAGAGTCAGTTGATTCTTGCTTCGCTGACGGTTACCGTCGCTTTTCTTTTGATCAACGCCCGGATGCTCCAGGCTAACTACCGGGTGCATGACCGCTCTGGCAACTTTGTCCCATGGGACTGGGCCTGGAATATGCTCCAGAGTTGTGAAAAAGATGCCATTCTTTTTACCAATGGAGATAATGACACCTTCCCTCTCTGGTACCTTCAGGAGGTAGAGGGTATCCGTACCGATGTGCGTGTGGTCAATCTCAGTCTTGCCAATACCGGCTGGTATCTTGATCAGTTGAAAAACACCCGTCCCAGAGGGGCAAAACCTGTTGCATTAAGTCTGAGTGATGGAGAGATTGCCGATATCACCTACGTTCCGATTGATTCGGTTGATGCCGTTCTTCCCTCCGCTCCAGCTCGCCAGCAGCTTCTGCGTGACTCCGCCAAAAGGGGAGTGTCGCTTCCCGCAGAACCGCAGGATACCATGACATGGCTCCTGAAGCCCGGACTGACCTACGATGGTCAGGGTTACCTTCGCCCGCAGGACATAGCGGTCTATGAGATTCTGATGAACAACTTCTCCACCAGGCCAATCTATTTCGCCCTGACGGTCGATCCCGAAAGCATGATTGGCATTGAAAACCATCTCCGTCTTGACGGACTGGCCTACCGCGTGGTACCGCTTAAAAGCACAGATCCGATGAGCTATGTTGATCCGGTGCTGCTCTACAGAAATCTTGTTGGTGTTTATCGCTACCGAAACCTCAATAATTCGAAGGTTTTTCTTGAAGAAACTGCAAGGCGGTTGTGCGGAAACTACTCGCCGCTCTTTGTCCGCCTTGCCCTTGAACTGGCGGATGATCCTTCGGGATTGATTACTGTCACTGATGCTTCCGGAAAAAAGCGCACTCTCAGGAGGGGCGATCTCGCCCTTGAGGTTCTTGACCGGTCAGCACATCTTCTGCCTCTTGAGCACTATCCTTTAAATCCGGAGCTTGCCGGTTCGGTCATTGCACTTTATGCTGCTCTTGGTGAAAAGCAGAAAGCCTCTTTGTATATTAAGTATCTTGAAAAACTTGGAAGCCAGTCATCTCCGCAGTCCGATCCCCGACTCTTTTATGTTCTCGCACGGGCCTATCGCGATATCGGAAGAGAGGATGAAGCCAAACGCATCATTACGCAGCTTGCCAGAGAGTTACGGCAGCCGGGTCTAATGGAGAAATTTGAAACAACGAAGCAATAAACCCATATGCAGAGCACTGTTCATGCAACTGCCGTCGTCGGCAAGAGTGTTGTTCTCGGAGAGGGGGTCACCATCGGCCCCTACACCGTTATTGATGATGATGTTGAAATCGGTGATGGCACATCAATAGCGCCACACGTCTACATTGCCTCAGGGGCACGCATTGGCCGCGATTGCAGGATTCATTCCGGCGCAGTGCTTGCTACAGCACCCCAGGACCTCAAGTTTGCCGGAGAGCAAACCTATCTCTATATCGGCGACAGAACGGTTATCAGAGAGTGCGTAACCCTTAATAGGGGTACAAAGGCGAGCGGTAAAACGGTTGTCGGCTCTGATAACCTTATCATGGCCTATGTGCATGCAGGTCACGATTGCGTGATCGGCAACAATGTCGTTATCGCCAACTCCGTGCAGTTCGGTGGACATTGTGAGGTGGGTGATTATGCAGTCATCGGTGGTCTTGCCGGGGTGCACCAGTTTGTGCGTATCGGACGCTTCGCCATGGTCGGCGGCATTGCCAGAGCTTCACTTGACGTGCCTCCCTTTGTGATGGCCGGTGGGCATGACTCTTTCCGCTATGAGGGGCTGAACGCTATCGGCCTGAAACGCAGGGGGTTTACTCCTGAAACGATTACGCTTGTTAAAAACGCCTACCGGATTCTTTTTCAGTCAGGGCTTCTTCTCGGTAATGCGCTTGAAAAGGTGAGGACGGAACTTCCTCAGGAACCCGAAATCATAGAGATTCTTGACTTTTTTGCATCAGGTAAGTACGGACGGAAATTTATCAGACCGTATAACAACTAATATTTGAGGGAAATTATGTCCCGTTGGGCAATCGGTATAGATCTTGGCGGTACGGCTATCAAGGCTTCTGTCGTTCATGAAGAGAGAGGAATCCTGACAGAGAGAAGTGTCGCAACAGAAATCGCATCGGGTCCTGCGGGGCTTGTAGCTCAGCTTGCTTCCATCATTGCGGATCTCTATCGTGATGCTCTCCGGACTCTTGATCCCGCACTGTTCGCGGGTACCGGCTTTGGTGCGCCGGGTGCGGTTGATGCTGAAAAAGGAGTGTTGAGCTATCCACCAAATCTGCCGGGGTGGACTATTTATCCCCTGCGCGATGCACTCCGGAACTGCCTGAAGGATGCTGAACATCTTGAAATTCCGGTGACACTGGAAAATGATGCCAATGCCGCAGCATTAGGCGAGGCGGTATTTGGAGCAGGCCGGAAATTCCGGGACTTTCTGCTGGTTACACTTGGTACCGGTGTCGGCGGCGGGATCATTTTGAACCGCAAGCTTTATCGTGGCCCGAACGGTACGGCAGGGGAACTCGGCTTCATGATTGTTGATTTTGAAGGTCCGTCACAGCATGCCGGTATTCGGGGAACCATTGAAAGTCTTATTGGCAAAGAGCAGATTGTCTCTCTTGCACGCAGGATGATTGAAGAGAGTCCGCAGGGCTCCTCGGTTGGTTCGTTTTGTAACCATGACTATACAACGCTCTCCCCCCGCCATCTTGAAAAAGCTGCGCTTGAAGGAGATGAACTCTCCCTTGCTCTCTGGAACCGGGTTGGCTCTATTCTCGGTGTCGGGCTTGCAAGTGTTGTGGCGCTTATGGATATCAGGAAATTTGTCATCGGCGGTGGTATTTCGGCTGCCGGAAACCTTGTTTTTACTCCTGCGCTTGAGCAGATCAGGCGTTCCACACTTCCATCCATGCATGAGGGTCTTGAGCTGGTTCCCGCCAGTCTTGGTAACAAGGCAGGTATGTATGGTGCTGCAGCGCTCTGCTTCGGCGGAACATAACAAACCAAATATGATGCACGAAGAGCTGCTTCATCTTCTCTGTCCCAACGTCTGCATCGTCTGCAGAAAAGGGTTGGTATCGGGGGAGACGTATTGCTGCAGCTCCTGCATGGCGGAGTTCGACTCTTTTTCAACTCCCTCAGCATCAGAAGAGATGCTGCGTCATACCATTGCTTCGCGTTTCGGAGGAAAATTCAATTTTGAAAAAGGGTGGTGTCACTACCTGTTTCATAAAGGGAGTACGCTACAGCAGGCGCTTCATTCAATGAAATATGAAGGGCTTTTCAATCTTGCCGGCAATTTTGGCCGCCAGCTTGGCGAGTGGATGCTTGCCGGAAGCGACACCCTTGATATTGACTGTATAGTACCGGTTCCGCTTCATTCGTTGAAAAAAATCGAACGATCCTATAACCAGTCACAAAAAATTGCAGAGGGTATTGCAAAGGTATTGCGGAAACCTGTTCGGAGTGACCTGCTCATGAGAAAACGCAATACCCGCTCTCAGACCGGACTTTCAGCCGGGTCGCGCAAAAAGAATGTGGATGGTGCATTTCAGGCTTTGGCAGGAATAGCTTCAGATCATCTGCTTCTTGTTGATGATGTGGTGACAACCGGTGCTACTATGGCTGCCGCCGCAGCGGCACTCCGAAACGGAGGTGCTGCACGAATTTCAATTGCCGCAGTCGCTTTGGCTGCAAAGGAGTGAATGGATTATGGAACTCTTTTATACTTCAGCGGAGAGTATCGCTCTTGACCGGGCTCATATCGTTATTGACGGCGATGAGTTTCATCATCTTGCGCGTGTTTTGAGAAAACAGAAAGGAGAGGTGATTCTTGTTACAGATGGCAAAGGTGTCCGCTGTGAGGTCAGAATTATGGAGGTGGGAAAATCGTCGATCGAAGGGGAGATTCTTGACCACAGCATTGTCAGCCAGCCTGAAACCGTTGTAAGTGTGGCTCTCTCCATGCTCAAGAATCCGCAGCGTTTCGAGTGGTTTCTGGAAAAGTCTACCGAACTCGGAGTATCTTCCATCACTCCTCTGATCACTGCACGCACACTCTCGCAACCGACAAAGGAGAGGGTTCAGGGAAGGCTTAAACGGTGGAACACCATTTTACTCTCTGCTGCCCGTCAGTCAAAACGATATTACCTTCCCGTGTTGAGTGAACCGCTCACCTTTTCAGAGGTCACGGCACTTCAGGGTTATGATCTAAAGCTGATCGCCTACGAAACCTCAACGGAGGCTCCAAAAGTAGAGTGCGCCGGAAAAAATATACTTTTCATGATCGGCGGAGAAGGCGGGTTTACAGAGGGAGAGGTGGCCAAAGCAAAAGATGCCGGATTCAGTGAGATTTCGCTTGGAAAATCGATTCTGAGGGCTGAAACAGCAGGGGTTTTTGCGGTTGCAATGGTTCGCGCCCGACTGCTTGCCGGGGAGAACTCTGAGTGGTTTTAGGATGAGGGGATTCGGGGGTGATCCTGAGGGAGAACGAAATCAACCAACAATAATCATGAACAGCATAAAAGCCAATCAGGTCATACTTCTTCTTGTTTTACTGTTCATTTCGGCCATTTTTTTTGCCATGATCCGCTATTTTCTCATGGCTATTTTTCTTGCAGCCATCTTTTCAGGGCTTGCCATGCCGGTTTTCAACCGCATCAATACATGGTTCCGAGGGCGCCAGAGTCTGAGTGCGGCCATGACCATTGTCACTCTTCTTCTTGTTGTTTTTTTACCACTCGCGGCGCTCCTTGGTGTTGTTGCTTCGCAGGCAGTCCGCCTGAGCCGGATTGCCCTGCCCTTGATACAGCAGCAGATTCAGAAGCCTGCGGCTTTTGATCAGCAACTGCGTACGCTGCCGTTTTATGATGAACTTGCGCTTTACCGTGAAGAGATTCTCAAAAAAGCAGGGGAACTCGCTTCGCAGGCAGGGTCACTGCTTTTCAGCTCAATCTCCTCATTTACCGTCTCTGCGGTCAATGACCTCTTTCTGCTCTTTATTTTTCTCTACACCATGTTTTTCTTTTTAAAGGATGGCCGGCTTTTTCTGGACAGGATTCTCGCCTGTCTTCCCCTTACAAAGAGTGATGAATATCGCCTTCTTGACCGCTTTATTTCGGTGACGAGGGCTACGCTCAAAGGGACACTGGTAGTAGGAGTTGTGCAGGGCTCTCTTGCAGGCCTTGCCCTGCATTTTGCCGGTATTGAGAGCGCCATTTTCTGGGGGACCGTTATGTCGGTCATTTCAGTTGTGCCGGTTCTCGGCCCCCCACTCGTATGGGTTCCTGCCGTGATCTATCTTGCCGCAACCGGGCAGTATCCTCAAGCCATAGGGGTCCTGCTCTTCTGCAGCATTGTTGTCGGCCAGATCGACAACATTATCCGTCCCATTCTCATCGGGCGCGACACGCAAATGCACGAACTGCTGATTTTTTTTAGTACGCTCGGAGGAATAGGACTGTTCGGGCTGTTCGGTTTTATTATCGGCCCTATTATCGCAGCACTGTTTGTTACGATATGGGAGATGTATGCCGAGAGCTTCAGCGATATTCTTGCAGAGATTAAAGGAGATAAATTTTCCGGCACAAAGGATTGATTGGAAATGGAGAGCGGTTAAAGTTGATGAGTTGAAGCAGCAACAAAAAAAGCGACCCGGTGGTCGCTTTTTTTATTGTATTTGCAGGGTACAGTGATCAGTTACTTCTGACAACCTCTTCGGCTGCGAAGAAGAACGATGCTTCGATTGCTGCGTTCTCGACAGAGTCTGAACCGTGGATAATGTTCTCACCCTTGCTGTCGGCAAACAACTGGCGGATTGTGCCTTCATCCGCCTGGGCAGGATCGGTGGCACCGATAACGGTACGGAAGTCGGAAACAGCATTTACCTTCTCAAGAATCATCGGTACGCATGGGCCGGAAGACATGAACTCAACCAGTTCGCCGTAAAAAGGGCGTTCGCGGTGCACAGCATAAAATTCACCGGCAGTCTCTTTGGTGAGTCTTGTCTTTTTCATGGCTACAACCCGGAAGCCTGCACGTTCGATTTTATCGATAACAGCACCGATAAGCTGTTTGCGGACACAGTCCGGCTTGAGGATGGTAAGCGTTCTTTCCATTGTGTGTGTATGCGTTTGCGTTACTAAAAAAAAGGTTGAGCGAAGATACACAAAGTTGCAGGATTATTGAAAAGTATGTGTGCTATTTCCGGTGTTCAATCATCCCTGTCAAGCCGCAGGTAAAATTTGATGATCATGAATTTTACCTTTATCTTTGAGTAAAATGTTCAGGCAGATTTTGTTGCCTGGGATCTCTTTTTTTAATGACAAGGTTACTTTTTTATTAACCCTCAATGAAAACTATCATGAAATTCATTGCACCAAAACAGATCATCCGCCTCTGGGTTGTGTTACTGCTTAGTGGACTGAGTATGGTTACGTTTTCTGCATTATCGTATGCGGCAGCTCTCGGTGATGCGACTGGTGGAGGTATTGTTTTTTTTGTCGATAAAACGGGTGAGCATGGCCTCATTGCCGCAAGGCAGGATGTTCCAGGTCACTCTGCAGGCATCAAGTATGACGGCTTTTTTACCTGGAAAGATGCCAAAAAAGCTTGTGAAAATCTTGAATTGAACGGCTTCAGCGATTGGGTACTTCCGAACAAGGAGCAGTTGAACCAGCTTTTTGCCGCTCGCGTTCTTGTCGGAGGTTTTGGTGGCAGTGATTACTGGAGTTCAACAGAGGAAAATTCAAAATTGGCATGGGGCCAGTATTTTCTCAGCGGTGTTCAGTATGCCGGTACAAAAATACACGTTGACCGTGTCCGTGCTATTCGCGCATTCTGAGCTTACACACCTTCACTGTCAGAGGGCGGGCCACCGCCCTTTGCGGTTTGCTTCTTTAGCATATAAAGTACCAAAAGGAGTTCATGGAGAGCAACGACCAAGAGCAATAAATTCACGCGCAATCCTCTTTCAGGCTCTTAAATCTTCCATAAGTCTTATGGGTCCTATAGGTACTATAATTCAGGATTCGCCCCCTTCATCAATCCATAAATCCTTCAATCTCTTTTTTTCCTCTAACTCTTGTGCATCATCATGAGCTCTCAGCGCATCTCAGCATTTCTTGAAAGTCTCTGTATTCACGGAGAGGAGCGCTATGAGCTTGTGCAGGCATTGCGGGATGCAGTGCTTGGGCTGGATGACTCTATTACCGAGGAGATTAAATACGGCGGTCTCCTCTTCTCAGCGGGGAAACCATTCTGCGGTATTTTCTCCTACGCGAAGCATGTTTCTCTCGAATTCAGCGAAGGCGCGGCACTCCCTGACCCGCACAGGGTGCTTGAAGGTGAAGGGAAATTCCGCCGTCACATCAAGCTCATGTCACAGGATGAGATCCACTCAAAGCACATTCCTGAATATCTTGCGCTGGCATTCAAAGCCGCCGGGACGCATTGATGACCATTAATTGATGGTGCAAAAAATGGAAATAGAGCCGATTGGAATCATTCATACACCCTTCTCGTCAAAGGAGGAGTGCCCTATTCAACCGCTTTATTCATCGGATTCACCAGGCCGCGTTGAGATATTCGTGAACTATGAAGCCGGTCTGAAAGATATTGAGTCCTTTTTCCATCTCTATCTCATCTACCAATTTGATCGCGCTGGATTGGTCGAATTGGTCCGCTCAACGTTTCTTGATGATGAGCCGCACGGCATCTATGCATCAAGACATCCATGCCGCCCAAATAGCATAGGGCTCTCTATCGTAAAGTTAATACGCCGGGAAAACAACATTCTGATCGTTGAGGGTGTCGATATGCTGGACAATACACCGCTTCTGGATATCAAACCCTACATACCAAAGTTTGACGCTATTGTTTCAGCATCAGAAGGGTGGACTGCCGGAAAGCAATGGCGCCCAAAACCCGAAGGCAGAGAGTGATTACATTTCTTTCTTAGCCGGAGCTGTTTCCGCGTTAGTTGACTGGCTGTTGATTGTTGTTTCGGCGGTTACTGTCCCTTTTAACGAGGAGTTGCACGTATATATCAAATATGGCATATTTTCGGTATGCAATACGGTATCGAAGAAATGCAAATTGTGAAGATAAATGTCAAATAGATCTACAGGCCGTTGTTGCCTGAAATGGAAATGACATCAATCCAAGTAGATAACTATGGCTCGTGATATGACAATTGGCGATACCCTTTTTGAACGAGTTGTCGAGATTCTTGAACAAGCTCGTTCCAATGTGGTGCAGTCAGTCAATACCAATATGGTCACGGCTTATTGGCTGATTGGTCGGGAAATTGTTGTTGAGATACAGGAAGGCAAAGAGCGGGCTGTGTACGGAAAACAGGTCATAGAGGTGCTTTCACGGCAACTGACTGATCAATATGGATCCGGTTATTCTTTAACCAATGTTAAATATTTTAGGCAGCTATATCAGACATGGCCGGATCGACTCTCAATTTTTCTTCAACAGGAAGGAGCATCGGCAGCCCAACAAAAAAGCCACCCGCCGGGTGGCCAATTCGCTACAGACTTTTCACCGAAGCTTTCATGGTCGCATTACCGCGCTCTGATGAGAGTGTCGAACACTCCGGCACGGGAATTTTATGAGCGGGAAGCAATTGAGTGTGGTTGGAGTAAAACGCAACTGGAAAGACAGATACAAACATCATACTATGAGAGAATTATTGCTCATCATGGAGAACAAGGGTTAATCGCGGGCAATCGCGAGCGGTTGCCCGGTGAACCATTCAGTCCGGTTGAAGTGTTGAAATCACCAATGGTGCTGGAATTTCTTAATCTGCCAGATGTTCCGAATCTGCATGAAAGCGCATTGGAACAGGCGATTATCAGTAATCTGCAATTTTTCCTTTTGGAACTGGGTAAAGGATTTTCCTTTGTTGCCCGCCAAAAACATATCCGGTTTGATGATGATGATTTTTATGTGGATCTGGTCTTTTACAATTTTATTCTGAAATGTTTTTTGTTGATTGACCTGAAACTTGGCAAACTGACCCATCAGGATGTTGGGCAGATGGACGGCTATGTGCGTTTGTTTGAAGAGCAGTTTAAAGTATCTGGTGACAATCCGACCATTGGCCTGATTCTATGCTCCGACAAAAGTGAAGCGGTGGCCAAATATTCTGTTTTACATGAAAGCAAACAGATATTTGCCTCGAAATATCTCAAATTCCTTCCGACGGAAGAGGAACTCAGGCTGGAAATCGAAAAAGAACGGCGGTTGATTGAGGCGAATCTGGATGACCGGAAGCGCCTATCATCACTCGATGAAAACAGATCAGGGTGAAATTGAGAAGGCCCAAAAACTGCGAAAGATTTTTATAGAGGAGATGTCACGATGAAGACAAAAATTTTTGATGATCTGCTTGCAGAGAATCTCAAGGACAAGGAGTTTCAAAAGGAGTATGATGCTCTTGAAGAGGAGTTCGATGTTGCCAGGGAGATTATCCATCTCCGCTTGAATGCGGGTCTGACCCAGAAAGAGCTTGCCCGCAAGGCTCATACCTCACAAGGTGCGATTTCCCGCTTGGAATCAGGAAATTACCGCAACGTCAGTCTGGCATTTCTCCGCCGTGTCGGAGCCGTTTTAGGCGTCAAGCCCCACGTCAGTTTTCAGTAGGCGGTTTCCCGAAGTCCCCTATGTTGGGTACATAGGGCTCAGTCGCTAAATTTGATAAAATGATCACTCCCACTCAATCGTAGCCGGTGGTTTTGATGAGATGTCGTAAGCTACCCGGTTGATGCCGCGCACTTCGTTGATGATGCGGTTGGATACGCGGGCAAGGAAATCATGGGGCAACTGGGCCCAGTCAGCGGTCATGCCGTCTGTCGATTCAACGGCCCTGAGTGCCAGTACATTTTCATAGGTGCGCTTGTCACCCATGACGCCGACCGATTGCACCGGAAGGAGGACAGAGAAGGCCTGCCATACCTGCTGGTAGAGGCCGCTTGTTTTTAGCTCTTCTATAAAGATTTCGTCAGCTTCACGGAGCACATCGAGTCGCTCCCGGGTGAGCGATCCGAGCACCCTTACGGCAAGGCCTGGGCCGGGAAAGGGGTGGCGCATCAGGATATCCTCAGCAATGCCGAGTTCTCGTCCAACAGCGCGAACCTCATCCTTGAACAGCTCTCTCAATGGTTCGATCAGCTTGAGCTTCATCCGTTTCGGCAGTCCACCAACGTTGTGGTGTGACTTGATGGTTTCCGACGGCCCTTTGACACTGATACTTTCAATGACGTCGGGATAGAGGGTGCCCTGCACGAGGAACTTCTCGTGATGCATATGCTCTTCGAAGACCTGGATAAAGGTGCGCCCGATGATTTTGCGCTTCTTTTCAGGAGATGCGACGCCCTTGAGGCGTTTCAGGAAGAGATCGGATGCATCGGCAAGGGTTACCTTGAGGCCGAGTGGTTTGAGAAAACTCATCACCTTTTCGGCTTCATTTTTTCGCAACAGGCCGTTATCAACAAAGACGCAGTGAAGTTGTTTGCCAATTGCCCTGCTCACCAGCACGGCAGCTACGGTTGAGTCAACACCTCCGCTAATGCCGCAGATAACCGTTTCATTGCCTGCTCGCTGACGGATATCCTCAATCTGGTGTTCGATAAAGCTTTTTGATGACCAGTCGGGTTTGATGCCTGCAATATCAATAAGGAAATTGGAGAGGAGCTGTTTGCCGTAGAGGCTGTGCTGCACCTCAGGGTGAAACTGCAGGGCATAGATTTTAAGCGCGCCCTTGCTTCCGAAGCTTTCGAAGGCACACATCTCGGAGTTTTCACTGCTTGCCGTTATTCTGAACCCTTCCGGCAGGTTGACAACTTTGTCGCCGTGACTCATCCAGACATCGGAATCGGGAATGTTGCGAAACAGGAGGCTTTCGTGATTTTCGTCACGCTTGACCAGAATCTTGGCCCGCCCGAACTCCTGCTTCAGGGAGCTGGCAACCTTTCCTCCGAAATGTTTTGCTATGGCCTGCAATCCGTAGCAGATGCCGAGAATGGGAATACCGAGTGAAAAGATGCCATCATGAGGCAGAATGGCGTTTTCATCATAGACGCTGGTTGGTCCACCCGAAAGAATGATTGCACTTGGCTTATGTTCCCTGATCGTTTCAGGGGTTGTGTTGTAGGGCAGTATTTCAGAATAGATACCCAGTTCGCGTGTGCGGCGGGCGATCAACTGGGTGTATTGCGACCCGAAATCAAGTACTAATACCGATTGCATAAAAAAAACGGTTGTGTGTTAAGTGAACGGGAGATCAGAGTGCTCCCACCGGTTTTGGTTTCGGTTTCTGGGCTGGATTCACTGCCTGTACCGGGACGGGTTTTTTCGGAGTCGGTGGTGCGCTACTTTCAGCTCCTTCAGGTACGATGGTTGCTTCTGGCGGCGCAACTACGGGCGGACTGGAGTGCTGTACCGGATGCGACTGATAGTATTTAAAGCCTTTGGGCGTGTAGTATTCAATATAGACATCACTGCCGAGAAGCTCGGAAGGGGTATTGGTCTGGTTGGAGATAGGTACAGCAATCACTGTTTCCGGAATATGGAAATACCTGTTTTCAAGCTTCAATGTCGGGTCGCTGTAGCAGCGTTTCATGAACCCTGCCCAGACTGGAAGTGAGGCTCTCGCTCCCTGGCCATACTCCATGGAGGTGAACTTGATGCGCTCGTCATCAAAACCTGTCCACACGACCGCAACAAGCTGGGGCGTGAAACCTGCAAACCAGGCATCGCGCATACTCTGGGTTGTACCGGTTTTTCCGGCAGCTTCAACATCAAACCCGTAACGGGCGCGGACTGCGACACCGGTGCCTTTGTTGATCACATCCTTCAGCATGGAGACCATGACATAGTTGGTGGTTGAGTCAATGGCAAAACGATGGTTCGGCGTGTATTGTGATATAAGACGGCGATGCTTGTCTTCGACTTTCAGGATTGAAACCGGTTCGTTCCAGATGCCGTTGTTGGCAAAGGTCGAGAATGCTCCTGCCAGTTCAAGCGGAGAGACTTCAGCCGTTCCCAGTGCGATGGAGAGGTTCGATGGCATGGATGAGGTTATACCCATCCTTCGAGCATAACTAATGATTTCGGACGTTGTGAGATTCTCATAGGCAAGCCTGACGGTTACCTGGTTGAGTGATCGACTTAAAGCGCTTCTCAGGGAGGTCATACCGCCTGATGAGCCATCGGAGTTTCTCGGTGACCAGATGCCGTTACCGCTGTTGAGGGCGAGCGGCTGGTCAAGTACCATAAAGTTTGATGGCAGTCCCTTGTCGATGGCTGCGGTATAGACAAATGGTTTGAATGTTGAACCGGGCTGGCGTTTAGCCTGCCATACGTGGTCGAACTGATACTTGTACTCATCGGGTGAAAACCTGTTGCCGCCAACCCATGCCTTGACATGGCCGTTGGTCGGGTCGATAGCCACGAGCGCCACCTGTATTCTTGTTTTCGAGCGCAGAAGTTCATTCAGCCATGCCGTGTCAGCTTTGAGTTTGGCCATGGCCTGCTGGTCTGAAAGGCCCTCCTCCTTATAGCCCTTGAAGCGTTCGCTCTCCATGATAATCTGGTTCTTCAAAGCTTCAGGCCATCTCCATGCCCGGTCGAATGATACCTGCAAATCAGCAAGGTGTTCTGCCGCCGCCTGCTGTGCATAGTTCTGCATACGGCTGTCAAGGGTAGTCTGAATGGAGAGGCCGTCACGATAGAGGTCGATGTTGCCAAGCATTGAGGTCGGCTTGATGGTCTGACGGATATACTCGGTAAAGTATGGTGCAAGACCCTGATGGCTCACCGGAGTGTAGTGCAGTACAAGCGGGGTTCTTCGAGCAACGGATGCCTGTTGTGGCGTAATGAATTTTTCCTGCTCCATCCGGGAGAGAATAAGATTTCTTCTTCCAACGGCACTGACAGGATCCTTTGCCGGATTATAGGCTGTAGGGTTCTTCAGGGTTGCAATCAGCGAAGCGCTTTCCGGGAGTGTGAGCTGCCAGGCCGGTTTGCCAAAATAGGTATGAGCCGCAGCTTCTATGCCGTAGGCGCCGGATCCAAAGTAAACGGTGTTGAGATAGAGTGCAAGGATCTCGTCTTTTGTATAGGTTTTTTCCAGTTCAATGGCAGTAACAAGCTCTTTTACCTTGCGGGCGACGGTACGCTCCTGGGTCAGATAGAGGTTTTTTGCAAGCTGCTGGGTGATGGTACTTGCTCCGTGCCAGCGGGTTCTTCCCTTGATGATATTTTCACCCATTACCAGTGCCAGACGTCTGATATCGATTCCCCAGTGATTGTAGAATTCTACATCTTCAGTGGCAATAAGAGCATAGCGTGTTGAACGAGGTATGGATTTCAGCGGGATAAAGGTACGGTTTTTCAGAAAAAACTTGTGAAGGAGCACGCCATCCTCAGAAAAGACAAGGGATGCAAGTTCAGGATTTGGATTTTCAAGCTCTTCAAGGCTTGGAAGACCCAAGAATTTGCTCACCGCCGAAGCTTCCGATGAGGTCAGAGTGATGGCAAAGAATGATGCCAGAATAAAGAGAATGAGTTTGGGGAATATTTTACGCACAGTAGCAATTAATTCTTTAGGTTTTGGATACGCTCTACAACTCAGTTGTCTCCCGACAGGCAGGGAGTTACGTCAATTTATAGAGATCTCCTTTAGTCATCTGTTCATGATATAACAATCACTCGGGGCAAATTATGATTTTTTCAATCAACCCTCTCCTGCGGAGACTTTTTATAAAATTGTTCTGCAAATTCAAAATGTTTTTTCAGTTCAGCGGCAAATTCGGCGGTCTCTTCGAGCATCAGAAGATGACCGAGGTCAGTGAATTTTGCCAGTCTTGTGGGTGAAGGTGACTCTACCTTGCGCCGTTCATAGAGGGTTATGGTCCCTTCCGGCGGAATGGTGTGGTCTGCCATGCCGACACAGCAGAGCACAGGCGAGGCGATTTCCAGTACGTGGCGGGTATAGGCTCTGAGTGCTTCGGGGTCAATGGAGAACTTTCCGACTGCGTTGGTTGCCTCTTTGTCGGACTGTGTGAAATCCTCAATAATGATATCGCGGTACTCTTTGCTGATCTCTTTTGTTGCCGCCCTTTTGATGAAAAGGCTTCTGAGCGGGTCAACAAGGAAGATGTTGCGGAAATTCATGGAGAAGTCGATGAGTCCGCCAAGCAAAAAGAGTCCGATAGAAGTAAATGCGGTCTCTTCGAAAATCCCGCAGGCTATAATGGTGGCCGAAACAAGTGAGTCACGGAATCGAAGGCAGAGTTCTGTTGCAACCATGCCCCCCATCGAATGGCCGACAATATGGAGCTTTCTTGAGTTATGCAGTCCGAGATGCTCTATAAGTTCAGCCGCCTCATCGGTAAAGCCCTCAATGGTAAAGTTGGGCGTATAGCCTTTGATGACGGTTTTCCCTGTGCCGCTCTGGTCATAGGTAATGCAGCGGTAGTGCGCTGCAAGTTGCTCAACCAGCGGCTTCCAGTAGCGAGAGGAGACTGCCCAGCCATTCACGAAAATTACGGTCGGTGCTGAGAGTTTTGATGGATCGGACTCCGCTGTGTCTTCATAGTAGAGGCGGCAGCGCTCTGTCGCTAAATAACTCATGGGATCGCATTGTGCTTTTTATCGAAAACAAACTCTAATATATAACAATAATCCCGTTCTTCATTTTACCCTCTGAGGGGAGTTTCGTCCATTTTTGTTACTTGCCGGCTCAATGAGTACATTATTGAGCGCATTATTCAAGCTCTGTTTTGTCAAACACCATCATCATCATGGATCACTCCCTCGGCGGTTCGGTCGCCTTCCTTATCGATTTTATCATTCATATTGATCTGCATCTCAAGCTTCTTGCCGCTCAATACGGCATCTGGCTTTACGCCATTCTTTTCCTCATTATTTTTTGTGAAACAGGGCTTGTTGTTACTCCGTTTCTTCCGGGTGACTCGCTGCTTTTTGCTGCCGGTTCTCTTGCTGCCCTCGAGGGCTCATCGCTTGACCCGCACCTGCTTTTTCTGGTGTTTTTTGTTGCCGCAGTGCTCGGTGATACGGTGAACTACGGCATTGGTCATAAAATTGGGCCGAAAGTGTTCAACTATAAAAAATCCCGTTTTTTCAATCCTGAACACCTCCTTCGTACCAACGATTTTTTTGCCAAATATGGTGGCAAGACCATCATTATTGCCCGTTTTATTCCGATCATAAGAACATTTGCACCATTTGTTGCCGGCATTGGCGCCATGACCTACAGCAGGTTCATCCTTTTTAATATTGCAGGTGCACTGCTCTGGGTTGCTCTGTTTAGCTACAGCGGTTATTTTTTCGGCCAGCTCCCGTTTGTTCAGGAGAACTTCAAGTTCCTCATTCTTGCTATAATTGCCCTCTCCATTCTTCCGCCGATCATTGAATATCTGAAGCACCTCTTTACAAGATGGAAGGGCAGGGATTAGTGACTCCTTAATGTTAACCGAATGTTGATAACTTGTTGGCAGCTTGCCTTGTGTCTCATTGAGCTGTGCTGCCAAGAGGTGTTTTCTGATAACAGACGTACTTGTTAAATCCCATTAAGATATGGTTTTATATTTTTTTTACGCGTAAATCAGGCTGTCTCCTGACTGATCGCTTGACCCCCGGTTTTTTCGTTGGTTATCTAAAGGAATGTTGACAAAAATCACTCCCGGAGCAGCATGCACGCTTGATTGCACTGATATCAGGGGATGAAAAGGGCTGAAAGTTGAAAAAAAGATTATATTAATCGTCGGATTTTTTTATAATTACAGCCTCATCTCTCATCGGCGTATAGCGCAGCCTGGTAGCGCACTTCCTTGGGGTGGAAGGGGTCGTGGGTTCAAATCCCGCTACGCCGACTCTCTTACCCGCATTCACTCTTGAGTTTTTCCTTTTTCCTTAAAAAGTAAACGGAGATGACCATGGATTTCGAATGCTCGTTTTCTCCTGAGCTGAAAGATCTTGTTTCCCGCCCGGCACTCACCATCAGAACCCGAACAAAAGTGAGTGGCATAGCCCTTCTGTTCAAAGAGGGATATGGTGAAATTGCCCGACTCCTCAAAGAGCGTGGTGCGCATCCTGTAGGCCCCCCCTTCGCCCTATACTTCAATATGGATATGGATGATCTTGAGGTGGAGTTCGGATTTCCCGTTGACAAGCCTGTTGAGGGATCGGGCCGCATTATCGCTTCTGCCACCCCTTCCGGCAAAGCGGTCTCGACGCTCTATATCGGCCCCTATAACGAGGTTGAACCAGCCTATGACTCGCTCATGAAATGGAGTGCCGACAACAAGCTCACACCGAACGGTACAGCCTGTGAGGTTTATCTCAATGATCCGGCAGTTACTCCGCCGGAGCTGTTGAAGACGGAGGTGTCGCTGCTGCTGGCGGATTAGTCAGGGGCACCCTTGTTCGGCTTCTTTTCTCTCCAAGAACTTCATAAGGCGTTCCGCGGTTTATCCTTGAAGACAGGAGTGATAAACCGAAGGGAGTGCTATGGAACTGAAAGAGCTGAACGTTGTTGTTATTGGCGCCGGAATTGGCGGCCTTGCCGCAGGGGCACTGCTTGCGAGTAAAGGTGCTCTTGTGACCGTGCTTGAAGCACAGGAGTATCCCGGAGGATGCGCAGCAACATTTTCCCGCAACGGGTACCGGTTTGATGCCGGAGCAACGATAGGTTGCGGTTTTCATTCCGGCGGGCCGATGGAGATTCTCGGCAGAGATCTTGGCATTGTCTGGCCAGCATCACCCGAAGCGGTTGCCTGGCAGTATCGTCATAAAGCGATTCATCTTGATCTGGCGCCAGATCGGTTTGACATCATTAAGCGTTTTCCTCATTCAAAAGCATTCTGGAGTGAACAGGCCACGCTTTCGAAACTGCTCTGGAGCCTCTCTGAGGGGGGGCTCTCCTGGCCGGCTAAAGGGCCTCGTGATCTTGCCCGTCTTGCTGGTAAAGCGCTTCGTGGATTGCCGGGCACACTGCATCTTTTGAAATATATCTCCAGCAATGTACTTGACTGGCTTGCATCGCATAGCCTTGACACTGATTCCGATTTCGTTCGCTTTATCGACTCCCAGCTTCTGATCTCCGTGCAGACAACCGCAAGGCATGCCAATGCTGTTAATGCCGCCATAGCGCTTGACCTGCCTGTTTCGGGTGCCTATACCATCCGGGGCGGGATCGGTGCGGTTGCGGATCTTCTGGCCGCCTCTATTGTCAAGAATGGTGGTGCTGTGCTCTATGGTAAAAATGTTAACCGGATTGACTCGGTTCAGAGACAGGTGTTCGGTCTTGAAACTTCGGATGGGAGTGCTCTTGCTGCTGACATTGTGCTGGCCAATCTCACACCCCTCTCCCTTGCGAGGCTTGCTGAAGATGATATCGAGCTGCCGGTCACTAACATTGAGAGCAAGGAGTGGAGCGCTTTTGTGCTCTATCTCGGTATGGATCCGGAACTTTTCACTGCCCTCTCAACCAATCATATACAGGTTATCGGTGATGGGGAGGAGCTTGCTGAAGGGAACTCCATTTTTGTTTCAGCCTCGCCAACGGGTGAGACCGGCCGTGCACCCGAAGGGCTTTGTGCGGTAACGGTTTCCACGCACACCCGGCCCGGGCAGTGGTTTGAAGCGAGAAAGAGTGGTGAAGGCGCTTACACAGAGCTGAAGCGGTGCTATACTGAACGTGTGCTTGATCTCTTTTCCTTACAGTTTCCCTCGGTTCGTGAAGCGGTGCGGAGTATGACGGCGGCAACACCGCTCAGTTGGGAGCGCTATACAGGGAGGGTTATGGGGTGTGTGGGTGGATATCCCCAGACCTCGCTCTTCAAGGTTCGCGGGCCCCGTACACGGTTTGATAATCTCTTTCTTGTCGGTGACTCCATTTTTCCCGGCCAGTCGCTTCCAGGGGTGGTCACCGGTGCGCGAAGGGCAGTGGAGCTTGTCGCCAGGCAGGCATCGAAAAAGAGAGGGTGAGGTTGTGATTGTGATTGATGAGAAAGAGTGCATGAAAGAATAAGGACATCAGGGACGAAGAAAGTGAAGATGGAAGTGACTATATTTCCTGCCATGAACACCCTTGCAAAATTACAGATTCTTTCGGGCGCGGCGCGTTATGATGCTTCGTGTGCTTCGAGCGGTAGCCGGCGCGAGGGAGCGCCTCCTGGAGGTACCGGAAACACCTCGCAGAGCGGTATCTGCCACTCCTGGTCGGATGACGGCCGCTGTATCTCGCTGTTGAAACTTCTGCTCTCCAATGACTGCCGTTACGACTGTGCTTATTGCGTGAACCGCTCTTCCAATCAGGTGCCACGGGCATCTTTCACGGCACGGGAGGTGGTTGACCTGACGCTGGAGTTCTACCGGCGAAACTATATTGAAGGGCTATTTTTAAGCTCGGCCGTTATGCAGAGCCCCGACCAGACGATGGAGAGGATGGTCAGGGTCGTTGAAACCCTTCGTGTTGAAGAGCGGTTCGGTGGTTATATCCATCTGAAAATCATTCCCGGCAGCAGCAGCGAACTGGTGCGTAAAGCTGGGTTCTATGCCGACCGCATCAGCGTGAACATGGAGCTTCCCTCCCAGGCCTCCTTGCAGCGGCTTGCACCCCAGAAAGAGAAGGCGGCTATACTTGAGCCCATGGCGCTTATTGGCAGGGAGATTCAGGAGAGTCTGGTCGAGCGTAAAAAAATTCGTAGCGCGCCCCGATTCGCTCCTTCGGGGCAGAGTACCCAGATGATTATTGGAGCAAGCCCTGAAACCGATTTCCAGATTCTGCGTCTTTCGCAGGGGCTTTACAAAAAAATGAACCTCAAGCGGGTATACTACTCGGCTTATGTGCCTGTCAGCGACGACAATCGCCTTCCCGTGATTGCTTCCCCCCCTTTACTTCGTGAGCACCGGCTCTATCAGGCTGACTGGCTTCTTCGCTTCTATGGCTTTACGGCAGAAGAGATTCTTTCGGACGATGCGCCCCATCTTGATGAATCGTTCGATCCAAAAACTGCATGGGCACTGCGCCATCCCGAGTTTTTTCCGGTTGAGATCAATCGTGCAGATTATGGCACCCTGCTTCGTGTGCCGGGTATAGGGGTTACCTCAGCCAAACGGATTGTTGCCGCCCGTCGCTTTTCACTCATTACGCCTGAAGGGATGAAAAAGATCGGGGTGGTGGTGAAGCGTGCAAAATATTTTATCACCTGTTCAGGCAGACCTTTTGAACAGAGTTTACACCAACCTGCACAGATCCGCCAGCAACTTCTTCTTGGAGAGGGCAGTGGTGAAGTCAAGCTTCCCCGTCAATTGGTACTTCCGGGCCTTTATGCATAATTATGGTTAAATACCTTTGCGATGGCACTTCAGACGGCACTCTCTCTGCCATAGGGTTGATTCTTCAGGAGCACTCCGACCCTGGGCTGGTTACACTTTCAGAGCGTGAGGATACTCTTTTTGAAGAGGGGATGTTTATCGCCACCGATCCCCTGAAGGCAGAAGATCTCTTCTCCCGTTTAAAAGAGAAGGCTCCCGATGCTGCCCGTACGCTCTATTTCTTTATGCTGGCCGAGCAGGAGGGGATGGCTAACAGCCTTTTGCACTACATTGAGCAGGCTTTACAGCATGGCGACAAGGTAAACGGCTACCTCACCCATCCTGCTGTGCGCGATATCGTGACGGTCTCCCGAAAAGCGGCAAGGGAGCTGCACCGCATGAAGGGGCTGCTGCGCTTCGAAAAACTCCGTGACGGAGCCTACCTCGCCCAGATGGAGCCCGATCATAACATCATCCAGCCTCTTGCCTACCACTTCAGCCGCAGGCTCCGGGCGCAGCACTGGTTTCTCTACGACCGGAAGCGACGCACCGCCTCAAGCTGGAACAAGGGAGAGCTCCGCTTCGGTACCATCGAGCAGTTCACCACTCCTGCACTTTCGGAAGATGAAAAAGAGGTACAGGCAATGTGGCAGGCTTTCTTCAAGACAATTGCCATCCCTGACCGCAAGAACCCCCGCCTTCAGAAATCCAACATGCCGATGAAGTACTGGAAGTATCTCACCGAGAAGCAGGGGGAGTGATGGTGTTTACCGAGCTGTAACGGTTGTGTCGATCCTCACATTGAGGGCATTTTTCAGGGAGGCAAAAATTGCCGAGAGGTTTTCCATTGTCGGATTACCGGAGGAGGAGAGCATGCGGTGGAGGCTTTTGCTTGGCTTGTGAACATCTTCTGCCAAGCGTTCAAATCCGACTGTGGCATTTATCAGGTCACGCAGAATAAGTTTTGCTGTTGACGAGTCGCCATCAAGCATAAGATCGACAGCCTCATGGAGCAGCGCCTTGCTGAAATCAGGATCACTCGCCGCCCGCTTTTTCACCGTTTCCTTGAAATCTCTTGTCAGTGCCATATCCAGTTTGTCTTAAGGCAAGTACTTGTTCCATCCTCCCTGAGGTATTCTTCGATTTGATAGTGCATGGTTATAAGGTAACGTATGGGTTACTATTGTGCAATTCTGATTCATGTGTCTCTACCGACACGCAGAGGGGAATGACTCCTTGGTGTGGAGGTCTGTAACTCTTTTTGTAATAGTGTTTTTCGTCTTAGTTTTTGTGATAATACCGGAATTCTGCTTATAATTTGAAGACTACCCAGTGGTGTCCGGTTAAAATAATACCAGTTGCGATACCGGATCCCTCACCTTTTTGAGAGATTGTTCTTTGAGAGATAAAATATCGATCAACAAGCGCTGCTCCATGATGACTGCAGCGATCATTCTGGTCAATTCCTGCAATGAATGACGGTATTTCGTCTGGAATTTGATATAGGACAACAGCAGATAATAGCACATGGCCACCCAAATCTGCGTTAATACGGCGTTCTGACTGGTACCGAGGAATGACTTGATTTTCAGGTTTTGCTTGATCCACCTGAAAAATGTTTCGATCTCCCAGCGTGACTTGTAAATGGCAGCTATCGTTGAAGCTGCGAGTATCATGTTGTTGGTGATGAACTCATACATTTTTCCGGTATTCGGATCAGTATAGCATACCAGACGAAGCGCTTTGGGGTATTTCGCCCTCGTTTGTTCAACAACCGGTTCAATTTTTTCGTCTCGTGTAACCTGTTTGTGTTTTATGGGCTGATGCTGTCCGATGATTCGGTACTGGATGTTTGTTTTTGAGCGGGTCACAAACCAGACCTTGCGCTGATCAAGGGTATACAGCCACTTGAAATCGATATAGGCCCGGTCAAACGAAATTATGCTGTCCGGTAACAGGTGAAAATCAAGTTTCTCTTCGCTTCTTGCAACCCGGACATCATGGTGTTTAGCATCTGTCATGACCATGAATGCAGGTAGCGAGCCACGGTGATCATAGAGGTAGTGCAATTTGATGGCTCCCTTGCGTTGACGGAATTCTGCCCAGGGAAAAACGCTCAGGCAGAGGTCGATAACCGTTGCGTCCATTGAGAAAAGTGGGTTCTTGAAACGGAACTTGTGGTCAGGAGTAACTGATCGGCATTTGTCGAGCAACTTGTAGAACAGTCCTTCATAAATTTGATGAGGGCGGTTTTTCATGGCGTCAGACAAGGTGCTTCGTTTTATATCTGTCAGGCCGAGGTGGTACCATTTCTGAGCATGGACGCCAAGGCTTGTTTGAATGCCTCGCAGACTGTCATGACCGACAATCTGTGCATAGGATAACGTGATCAACTGTTGCCAGCCTGTGAAATACTTTGTGTAGTGGTTGCTTTGGTGCTGCTTCTCGAGTTTCTCGAATTCGTATCGAGGAAAAATCTTTAGCAACTCACCGAGCATCGTTGTAACTTGTTTCATGGTCTGGAACTCCTTGTGGATAGGGCTGATATCAATCGTTTGGTCACTTTTAATATCACCGTTTCTCAAGTGTTTTTCAGACCTTCTTTATCTTTTACCGGACACTACTG
>JAAXXL010000088.1 GCA_013334485.1 Chlorobiaceae bacterium
ACAGTAACCCCCCCGGCTTCGTGCGTGAAGCCGAGGGGGTACTATTATCAAAGAAAAAAGACTGACTTTACTCCGGTTCTTCTTCTCAGAAAAATGCCCTGCAATTCAAGGTGAGCTTGGAATGCTCAACAGCTTAAGCTCCGAATGCAACCAGTCCACCAGTTCGGTTGCGATGATATCGGGAAGCTCCTTTTTACCTCTCAAAACACACTCCCATACGATGGCAACTCGCCATCCACAATCCAACAGGTCTTGAATGTTGCGTTTGTCTCTGGTGATTGTATCAGCAAATTTTTTCAGCCAGAATTCCTGGTTAGTCGAGGGTGTTGCAGTTGCTTTACAATCATGACGATGCCAGAAGCAACCATGAACAAAAATTACAGCTTTATATTTCGGCAGGACGATATCCGGCTTGCCGGGAAGGTCTTTACTGTGAAGCCTGTACCGATATCCATTTGACCAAAGGCATCTGCGCACCATCATCTCAGGACAGGAGCCTTTTCCCCGGATTCTTGACATGTTAAAGCTGCGCTGCTCAGGAGACACGATGTCCATATCCTTCTCTTAAGTTACTCGGAGTTGAACAATTCCAGGACGTGCGGTGTGATTACTTGCTGCTGTAATCAGATGCATTAGAAGCTGTTCACGCAGACGGCATAAAACCACCCAATCTGAGCATGCTTCAGGCAAATGAGTTTGAGGGAAACGGATATGCACATGAAGACGGGAAACTTCAGATGCACCGGGCATGATGAATACTGGGGACTTCCAGATGGCGTCCGTCAACTTGATTGGGCGGTTATTAGAGTCCATCTGCCTTGCCGCGCTTTCCGGGATGTCCACTCCGAAAAGAAAAATGATAGGGCCACGCTGGTTCTGCGCATAGTCGCAAGCAGCACCGATACGAATTAGAACCGGTTTGCAAACTTCGAAAGCAGTACTTCGAAGACGGAATTCCTCGCACATCATCTGCTTTATAGTCAATCCGGTAAGGAACCTCAGTTTGTCATCAGTCCATTCGAATGGCCAAGAAACAACTGCGCCCCAGTCTGTAGGCTTAAGACTCTCTGAACTTGGTAAAGCCAAATGTAGCATTCGGTTTATCTCTCCCGCTTCTATCTGAGAAGCCATCTCCATTTGTGTCGCGCCATGACAGGTAACAGCCTTTTTCCATGTATCCTGTGTTTCTTCTGCAATATCCTGATTTAGAATACGGTCCGAAAGAATCGGCGCGAGAGCCATAGAAATGGCAGCACGTGGGTTCACATCAATATGGCTTGGGCCAACTGTTTCTTTGGCCAATCTGCTCAGAAGAATGTCTAGCGCTTCAGGAAACTGCTTACTAGTACGTTGTTCTGAAGGCACCAGATTCAAGAGAGATGCTAAGGTATCACCCGCCGCGACTAAAACATCAGCTTCCCAACCAAGAAGAGCTGCAAGCTGGGGATTGGATATAATCGTCTGCAGCACTGCCTGTCTAAGTTTTTCTGGGTTGATTAAATTTCCACTCTCTACATCTATGAACTTATCCTTTGGAAGACTCAGGATCGCGAGCGGTCGAGCATGGGGTTTATTTTTATCTAAGCTCACATCGAGATATTCCTGCAGTTCTGTACTTAATTGCTCGTAAGCGGTCCATACAACCAGAATAAATGGGCCACCATTTTTGTTGATGTTGTCTTCCAGAATTGAAGCTATCAACGCGAAGTGGCGTCGATGATCAGTACTTAATTGGCCATCCGTCAAATGTAGATCCATAAACAGACACCGCACCCCACGAAAGTGATCCTGATTCAAACTTTCGGATGGATCATATAGAATTCCTAAACACGGAGCCCCAAGAAACTGAAATGTGTTGGTAATTGCCAGAAGGTGCCGCTCATTGTCGTCCACTACGACAAAACGTGGTGCCGAGAAAATCATGATTCACCTCCTTTACCAAATACCAGCGCCAATACTGCGCCATCGAATCCTTCCGGGACATTAGCTTCATCGGCATCTGGGAATGCAAGCCGTCCACTGTTTAGTTCCATTACCATGTTGGTATAATATAGTCCCAATCCCATTCCATAGGGCCGACGACTGACAAAGGGGCGAGTCAGTCTCTCAGGGTCATCTCGGAAGCCAGGCCCGTTGTCAGCAACAATTATTGCTGGTCCCTCTGCAAAATCCTTTTCGATATTGATATAAATCTTCCGTTGTGAAGACTCCTGGGTATCTGGCCAACGCACTTGAAGCCAGTAAAACGCATTGTCTAAAAGATTGTTCAGTGCCCCAAGAAGAAGTCCGAATGCAAAGACTTGTTTAATATCAGGAACACTGTCTTCTAGAGCAGGGCATACAAGTTTAACGTCGTGATTGCGGAACCTGACCCGATTAATGTCTCGTACGCGCTTAACAAGCTGTTTAATACTGTTTGAACGCTGTTCTCCCTTCCGTAACAGTTCGCTGAAGCCATCAAGAATGCGTACCAGTTCGCGGGCCTGCACTTGAACCGATTCGAGACTTCGCCCTCCTTCTATTGCATCATGCAGTACGCGGACTCCCTGTTCAATCTCATGAAAGACTATTGCCAGTCCCATGCCTGACAGTCCAGCGCGAAGCATCGTGTCCCGCATTTCGTTGTAGTTCTTTTCAGCTTTGTTGATCAGTGGGTCAAGTTCTTTGGAAAGATGATGTTTCTTGGCAACTTCTCGCAACGATTGAAGCGGCTGCTTAATACTAGCCTCCTCAGGATCATGTCCTTTTCCTGTAATGGTACGGATACTTTCCTTGTCTATCTTACGCTCGATTTCGAGAACTGAGATAGCTCCAAGCACGATTTTTTTTAGCCGACGGTATGCGTCGTTTTCCACAAATCCCTCACGATTCGTCTTTTCTGTAAGTTGGGAACTCTGTTCAAGTGACAGATCGATAGCAGCGATCACAATGTTTCTGCTGATGTTGCGCGTGGGGATGTTGACTCGACGAAGATCCAAGCCTAGCCAGTCGTCTCCGGGTTCACCATAGTTGTAGACACGAATGATGTCTCGGTAAACACGGACGCCACCATTTTCATCAAGAAAGTTTTGAACGAGCTGACTGTCTCCCAGTTTGGTCAGAATCTCGCGATCACGGTCGAATACGTAGAACTCACCCTTGACGATGCCGATGCCTTCAGACATTGTAGCGTCTGCCGTTACCTTCCTGTTTTTGACCGACTTGCTTCCTTGGTTTGTGCCAAAAATGTCGATGTCACGCTCTTGTGAAATAAGTAACGGTCCAGATTGTTCATGGATTTTTCTCGGCTCAAGCTTGATACCTGTAATGCCTCTGAATTCGTATGTCCATTCAAAAACTCCGTTCTCAAATGAAAATCTGAAATACCAAGGAGCTCGTTTCAACAAAACATTGACATCCGGAACACCAGAAACCCAGTCTGGATGATCAGGGACCTTCAACTCTGTTTTGAATTGATCAGATCTATTTGAAAATGGTGATGCGATGGATGTAATTTGTCGATGCAGACGCCGAATTTCACCTCGCGTCCATTGCTTCTCACGTAGATTGCTGATGGTCAATATTGTGCCGGTTTTTGACCCAGTGAAAACCGTTGGTTCCCGAGTTTGAACGCTGACCTCTGCATCTGAAAGGAATTGCTTTTCGATCAGCGCAGACCAATCGATATGTACGACACACTCCGGCTGTCCTTTGGCTCGGGTTACAAGTTCGATGCGGTCTCCCAACTTATGCACAGCAAAGCGACCAACCCCCTTTTCGCCAAGAGGAAGCCGATGCAACCGAGTTCTATTCAAGGCTTTTCGCTGAAGTTCGCGATGATCATGTGCAGGTACTAGCCAGATGTCTCTGATAATCGAAAGTGTCATACCATCCCCATCATCTTCCACGATGATGACAGGATTATCTGAATTGAGCCCTCTCAACGTGACGATAACGGTTTCAGCATCCGCGTCGTAGGCATTCTTGACGAGCTCGAAAATGGCCAAACGTGGCGTACCTATAAGCTGATCTCCAAGCAGTTGCAACAATCGTGCCCTTGGTCGAAACGGTAGTTGAACAACTATTCCATGATCATTCATCTATGCGGATTTCAATTCGGTTATTGCAATTACTTTTCAAGAAAATCTAATGATTTACGCCCAAGTGTCTTTCAATTTCTCAGCTATTTTTTTTGCAAGTAGAACAGGTACCGCATTCCCAATCTGGCGAAAAGCAGGAGTTCGCCCCTTAACCTCGCTACTGCTTTCAAAGTAATAATCATCAGGAAAAGTCTGCAATCGAGCCGCCTCTCTGGGAGTAATTGAGCGGTTCTGTCTTACATCAGGATGAATGTAATAGTGACCATCTTTTGCAATGTGAGCAACCACAGTATGAGAATACGGTAGATCTGATGCTACAACTTTGAATCTGTCAAGAAACGAATGCTGATTACGATGTGTTTTCAGTCGATCAGGCAGGGAATTGTAATCAAGCCTTGCTTTTTTATTGTTCCAGAGCTCTACCGCAATTCGATATATCTCCAGATCCTGTTCATTATTAGGCCTTGCCTGATGCCAGGTCACAGGAAAATCATCAGTTCTGATGCCGGCATCTATCTGCCAGAACCCATCATATGTTGAAACATTACAGGGTCCAGGATTGCCACCACCGGCATGGATCGCAGGAAGGCCCCGAAATATCTCCTGAACAGTGACTTCAGGGCGCCATTTATCTGGTTTCGGATAAAAATCAGTGCAGTTGCCTCTTCTCCCTACAAGGATTACCCTTTTTCTGTTTTGCAGCACACCATAATCATTGGCAGAAAGTTGCCTGAATTCTGTTTTATACCCACATTCCAGAAAAAGATTTCTCATGGCATCAAAATAGCCCGCCCCGGCCTCATCTCTGGCAGAAAGAAGTCCTGTTACATTCTCAAAAACAAAATATGCTGGGCGATACCTCTTCAGAAACTCAGCATAATATTTGTAGAGATAATTTCTTTTATCACCCACCATGCGGTTCTGATCGCGTGAGCGTCCTGCTAATGAGTAGGCCTGACAAGGTGGTCCACCGATTATCAAATCAAGTTTTCGATTTTCAAGTAAGTCATCGATCTTTCTGAAAATACCCTTTAAGGAATCTGCTCCTATTTCAGCATTAATGACCGACCCGATAATCCTCTCAGGAACATATCCGTAAAATTCAGTCCGGCTCAGACTGCCATTAAGGTAACCCGCATACAGATCGGTTTGCGCTTGACTTTTCAGCCAGTGATAGGCCATGCGCGTTCGTAATGTAAAACAGGCCGCCCGATCTGATTCAACATGAGCTACAGGTTCATATCCAGCCTGAATGAAACCCTCAGAAAGTCCTCCCGCACCCGCAAACAGATCCAGAAAATTCAATCTTTGATTCATTCAGCACAAATCGCATTACGATTGAAGTAAAAAACGACAATACCTGGCTTGATAATCCTCTCTTTACAAACTAATAACTTACTTATTTTATTGCACTTACTGAAAATTACATCCTTATGCAATTTCTCTTTGATAATATCCCGGACGCTTCAGCAATCAAGAGGGCAAACTAAGGCATTATAGTTATTTTTCTTGATTTTGCCGGAACATATCGGCTACCGCTCGTCACAGGCAATAACGACAAGTCTTCAGGAAAACCTTCCTGTAACAAGCCACTCACTGTTTGCATTTTGTAAACAAAAACACTATTATTAAAGTATTAAATGCAACAAAAAGGAGATTCATGAAAAATTCTTCAATTGCAAAACAGATCGCAGTTCTTCTGGATAGCTATGAAAACGAGCCTGAAACGACTTTCAGGGATCTCGTTGACGGTATCGAGGAACTGGCCATTGAAACTGGTGACATCAACCTTTCCCTTGCCATCAGCAAATACCGGAGTGAAGAACGTTATGACCGGGAATATCTCGGAATGCGGGGCGACATGGATGCTGTTGAAGCGGACTTTATTGAAGCAGTGCGCTTACTTGCATTTGGAAGAACCCTCATTGAAGACAGAAACGCATCAGCAGCCC
>JAAXXL010000032.1 GCA_013334485.1 Chlorobiaceae bacterium
CGAACGGTTTACCAGTCGTCCATCGAAACCCCTTGCACTCATGCTGCGGTAAAGCCTTTCGGCACGGTTTGTCGTTCTTAACAGCAATGATCCAAGGAGAGGAGCTGTTCGAAAGAGTCCTTTTCCTCTCCTGCCGAACGAGCGGATGTCCCTTGCTTTCTGCATCGACAGAGCCTCTTCATGCAAAACAGAGCGGTACCGGTCGAGCAGAATCAGCTGCGTTACGAGGACATCGGGAACATGAAGCGCTTCAAGGGCGCGGCAGATTCGGTAAAACGGAATGCAGAGGGTAACCGAAAGCAAACCTGACACAGAAATGATTGTTTTTAATACAATAACCGTTCCGGAAATCATGCCTCCGCTGATGGTTATTCCCCCGATCAGCATGACGGGGTTCCGGTCCAGAAGGAGGTTTCCGGCAGCCATAAAGAGCACGAAGGGCGAGATGAAAAGCAGTCGTTTCACTATCACTCCGGCCTGAAGTTTTGCAGCGCTTATGAGAAAAAGCGGAAAGGTTCCGAATGCAATTACTCCCGGGATGTTGAATTTTGGAACCGAAAGCAGAGCGAGAACAAAGAGAGCTGTCACCAGAAGAGCAGAGCGGTCACTTCCGAGGAATGCAGAGAGCGGAGTTGCTGTTTTACGCTCAGCAGGAGCTATGGAAGGGAGCCTGGAGTGCATCACAGATGTTCCGCTTCCGTTCGTTTTCTGCCAAGAAAAAGGCCGATGGTTCCGGCAGCAGCAAGGGCAGAGAGAGAGCCGACGATCCCGGAGAGAGTGGAGCCCGGATTGACGGGTGATTCCGGGTTCCTGAGCGATTCCGTGGTGGATTTGAAGTTGTAATCGGGAAGAAATGCGCTTTTTTGCTGAAAATCAGCCAGGGCCTTATGCACAGCGTCGCCTTCCGGTCTTAGCTCTTTGGAGCCCGATACTTTCGCTATCGACCATTCAAGACCGTCGGGTTGCGGTGAGGCAAACCAGGAGAGTACCCCTCCGACGAGGAGCGCAAGAACGGCAAAGAGCGCCAAAGCAGCACGGGGATGAATGGCTGTTTTTGCGGAAATAAGCAGTGCCGGTTCGGTGCGCGCAATGAAAACGAGTACTCCCCAGGTTACCAGACCTTCGACCATACCGATAGCCAGATGGAGCGGCAGCATGAAGAGGGCAAATGTGCGGAACGGCAGTTCTGTTATGCCTGAAAGGAGTGTTTGCAGCACAACAAAGAGTGCTCCCGTCAAAAGAGCCGCTGTGGCGGCCGTTATGCTGGCGGCAGCAAGTTTACCCGGTGATGCAGAGTTTGCGGCTATACCTCGATATATAAAAGGAAAGGCAATAAAAGCAGGAACAAAGGCCAGGTTGAAAATATTGGAGCCCAGGGCCAGGAGGCCTCCGTCAGCAAAAAAGAGGCACTGAATGATGAGTACCGAGGTAAGTGTTATAAATGCCCGGTAGGGGCCGAGCAATACGGCAAGAAGCAGGCCTCCGCCAAGGTGACCGCTGGAACCAGTGCCCGGAATGGTGAAGTTGATCATCTGTGCGGCAAAAACAAATGCGCCGAGTACTCCCATGAGCGCTGTTTTGCTGTTGTCGTTCTCTTCGTTGATTTTTTTTGCCGAATAACCTATAAGCGCCCCGCTTGCCATCCAGAATGTGCCGCCGACAACAGGAGAGAGGAGTGCGTCCGACATGTGCATGATGATATCTCATTTGGTTTGTTAGGCTTCGTGCCATGAAATTAATACTTGTGACACCAAAATGCAATCCGGTGGTATTGCTTATCTTCTGATTGTTGTCAGTTAAAACCGGGAGGCAAGCCCGACAAGAAAAGTCCTGTCGGTTTCCGCCTTATTGAGCGCGCATTTCAGGCCAAGGTCAAGATCAAGATTTTCTGAAACAGCGTAAATCACTCCTCCAAGAAGGAATGCCGGATGTGTTGCTGATCCCTTCTCTTCATTCGTTTCAATGCCGGTGTTCAGAACGGCCCGAAGATCTCCCATGACATTGATTTCGGTTGCGACCGATGCATGCCAGATATTGTTTCTTGTGTTGTCGTCATCGGTTTCATTGCGGCTGTAACCCAGATTGCCGTGCAGCGCTCCGAGCCGGCTTTGATGAGTCGCAATCACTGTTACTCCTCCCGACAGCGCTCCGCTTCCAAGCCCTTTACGCTCATTTCCAGTCGGTACCGAGAGGGCCGGTTTCAGGGCGATGCTCATACCGCTCTCTTCAGACTCAAAACAGAGGCATTTGAATTCAACCTTCATATCACCGATGCCGCTCTCATTGAGGGTGTTTACTCCTCCCTCCTTGATCCTGTGCCAATGATGGGACAAGCCGAGAACGAGGTCAATTTTATCTGTAACTCCATACGAAAGAGCTGCGCCACCTTCCGCACCTCTCTCTTCTACCGATAATCCTGCTGTTACCGTTTTATCAGTTGAGAACCCGCTGTTCATTTCGATCTGAAATTTCCCTTTTCCTTGGAGAGCAGTGTCATCGGTAATGAGGGGATGGGTGGCGAAAGCATTAGCGGAGAAAAGAAAGAGAGCAAGAAAAGCTGCTGTGTATTTAAGCATGATGCTCCGTGGTTGGACTCCTTTTGCGGAAATGTGCTACTAAATTAAAAAACGTAACACTTTTTTGCAACAAAAACCCGGTTTTTTGCTCTCTGTCTCAGTAAAGGTCATGGGCACCTCTATAAATTGTAGTGAGCGGTTTGAGGATTTTTGAATCACGAAACTGACGAAATGACACGAAATCATGCACAAGAAAACCATCCTGCTGTTCTCTTCGTCCTTGCTGTCCCTGTAGTCCCTGTTGACCTTGATCTCTTTTCAGAGCACCGCACAACGAAGCAATCGAATCGCGGAACAAATTCATAGAGGTGCCCTTTAGGATCAGTCGGCGGAAGAGGAGATGCTCAGACTTAGATGTTTTACTCCGACCTGTACCTTGAGCGTTGTGGCAAGTTTTTCAACATCCGAAGCCCTCCCTTTTACGGCAATGATCTCAAGGCAGTGGTGGTGATCGAGATGAACGTGCTGGGTTGAGATAATGGTCTCCTGAAAGTCGTGCTGGATATCAAGGAGGGTGTTGACCAGCTCACGCTTGTGATGGTCATAGGTCATGACAATGGCTCCTGCAACTGTGCCGCCTTCGGTCCACTGCTTTCTTATGAGCTCTTCACGGATAAGGTCCCGAATCGCTTCGGACCGGCTTTTATAGTGTTGAGCCTCAATATGACGGTCGAACGTGTCGATCAGTGATTTTTCGAGGGAGACACCGAATCTGTAGAGTTCGCTCATAGGGGGTTAGGGGATGGGTGAATTAAAAGGAGAGAGGATGGCGCTCCTCTCTCCTTTTGAGCGGCAAAATTATTTCCCTGCCTCAGCGGTCAGCTTTTCGTGAATAGCTTTGGCGGCGGTACGTCCGGCACCCATGGCCAGAATCACTGTTGCTCCTCCGGTTACAATGTCACCACCGGCATAGACACTCTCCTTGGAGGTTGCCATTGTGTTGAGATCAACCACAATAGTATCCCGCTTGCTTACAGCGATATCCGGCGTTGTCTGATTGATCAGAGGATTGGAGCCGTTGCCGATCGAGATAATGGCCATATCAATCGGGAGGATGAACTCGGAATCCTTTATCGGCACAGGTTTGCGCCGTCCGGATTCGTCAGGTTCGCCAAGCTCCATTTTAAGGCATTTTGCACCTGTCAGCCACTGAGCTTCATTGCCGATAAACTCAAGCGGGTTCATGAGGAGAAGGAACTCTATGCCCTCTTCGCGTGCATGGTGGATCTCCTCTTTTCGGGCCGGCATTTCCGCTTCTGAACGACGGTAGACAATGTAGGCATGTTCAGCACCAAGCCTTTTGGCCGTGCGGACTGCATCCATGGCGGTATTTCCGCCACCAAAGACGGCAACATTTTTTCCCTTGCAGTTGAATACCGGAGTGTCATTGTCGGGGAACTGATAGGATTTCATCAGGTTAACCCTGGTCAGGAACTCATTGGCGGAGTAGACACCGAGCAGATTCTCGCCGGGAATACCCATAAACCAGGGGAGGCCGGCTCCTACGCCGATAAATATTGCATCAAAATCCTCCTCACTCAAAAGTTCGTCAATGGTGACAGTGCGGCCTGCAACTGTATTGGCTACAAAATTAACACCGAGTTTCTTGAGCCCTTCAAGTTCACTCTGCACAATCGCTTTTGGCAGCCGGAATTCAGGAATGCCATACATCAGAACCCCGCCCAGCTCATGGAGGGCCTCAAAAACTGTCACGGCATGCCCCAGTTGAATGAGGTCGTTGGCGCAGCTCAGGCCTGCAGGGCCGCTGCCGATAACCGCTACCTTTTTCCCTGTTGAGGGTTGTACTTTTGGCAGCTCCACACTTCCGCTTTCGCGCTCGTAATCGGCCGCAAAGCGTTCAAGGTTGCCGATAGCGACAGGTTTGTTTTTTCTGCCGACCACACACTCTTTTTCACACTGGTCCTCCTGGGGGCAGACTCTGCCGCAGATAGCCGGCAGAACATTATCCTCCTTGATCTTTCTGGCTGCACCGGTAAAGTCACCGAGAGCGATCAGGTTGATGAACTGATCAATCTTGATGTTGACCGGGCACCCTTTGATGCAGGGGGCATCCTTGCACTGAATACATCGAAGCGCTTCCTCTTGAGCCAGTTCAGCGGTATAGCCAAGATTGACCTCCCTGAAGTTCTTGTTGCGAACGTCAGGATTTTGTGCCGGCATCTCCTGACGGGGGATTGCCATGCGTTCTTTCTTTGTGATATGCTGTGCGTCCATAGTATATCCTTCTAATAAAAAGAGAGTTTGTAGAAACTGCTAAAGCTCTCCCTTGATTGACAAGGGGAGGTACGGTTCAGGCCGACAAAACAGGATAAATTTCCCTGATCAGCCCAGCTTGTTGAGGTTGCACTGGTGAGCAAACGTCTCTGCCGATTGCTTCTCTTCCGGCAGGTAGAGTTTATTGCGGTCAGTAAGATTTTTGAAATCGACCTGGTGGGCATCGAATTCAGGGCCGTCCACACAGGCAAACCTGGTCTCATTGCCCACGGTAACCCTGCAGCCGCCGCACATGCCGGTGCCGTCAACCATAATCGGGTTAAGGCTCACCATGGTCTTGATGTTATAGGGACGGGTCACTTCAGCAATCGCGCGCATCATCGGAATAGGTCCGATAGCAAGCACATAATCAATTTGTTTACCCGAATCAATAAGCTGCTGGAGTTTCTGGGTGACGAAGCCGTGAAAACCGTAAGAGCCGTCGTCGGTTGTAATATACGCCTCATCACTGACAGCATTCATCTCCTCTTCAAGGATCACAAGATCTTTTGATCGGGCGCCATTAATGGTGATAACATAATTCCCCCCCTCCTTGAGTGCTACGGCCGTCGGGTAGGCAATCGCAGTACCTACACCTCCGCCAATGCTGACGGCGGTACCGAATTTCTCGATATGTGACGGTGTTCCGAGCGGTCCCACAATGTCACTGATCGTATCGCCAGCTTCTTTGCTGTTCAACTCCCTTGTGGATTTACCCATTCCCTGGACAATGATGGTAATGGTTCCTTTTTCGGGATCCGATCCAGCAATGGTAAGAGGCACTCTTTCACCGGTCTGGCCTACCCTGATCATGACAAACTGCCCGGCTTTTCTTTTTTTGGCGATCCGGGGGGCCTCAATTTCAATTTTTTTGATATTTTCCGCTAAAAAAACTGAGGAGATGATTTTATACATTGTGTCTTCGGTTTCGTATGATAGAGGAGACTTTTCGGTAAGGTGCAAAAGTTCCTATAATAAGCATTCGGCAGAAAATATAAAAATAGTCTGAAAGGCGAGACCGTGCTGTGGTAGCTGTTTGCCTGCGTATTGCAGGAAATCTTAACGTTTATTTCATGCTTTTTATTGCTGATTACGGTGCCGGAAATCTTCGTTCTGTTCAGAAGGCATTTGACTATCTCGGAGTCAAGGCTATGGTCAGCAGTGATCCCCGGAAGCTTGCGGGCTGCCGCAAGGTTGTTCTTCCCGGTGTAGGTGCTTTCGGTCAGGCCATAGAGACCCTCAACGCATCGGGTTTCAGTGAGGCAATTCTGGAGCATATAGACAAAGGCGGTCAGCTTCTCGGTATTTGCCTCGGCATGCAGCTTCTTCTTTCGGACAGTGAGGAGATGGGCACTTTTAAAGGATTGAACCTTGTACCGGGGCGCGTGCAGCATTTCAGGAGCCAAACTGATAAAATTCCCCAGATTGGCTGGAACTCGGTCGATCAAAAGAGAGAGAGTGTTCTGTTCCGGGGAATTCCCGACCACTCGTTTTTCTATTTCGTTCACTCCTTCTACTGTGAGCCGGAATGCGAGGATTCAATTGCAGCCACAACCTGGTTTGCCGGAAAAAACTTTTGTTCGGCGATTGAAAAAAATGGTATTTTTGCTGTCCAGTTTCACCCGGAAAAGAGCTCGGATGCAGGTTTGCAGGTGCTGAAAAACTTTGCCGAATGTTAAGAGAGTGTATCGGCAGACCCGATCTGGTCGGGATGCGAAGAGGATAGAGTCCCGAAGGGATCGGGAAGAACAAATTAATAGCGTTGTCTTTATGTTGATCATTCCAGCTATAGATATAAAAGAGGGCAAGTGTGTCCGCCTTACCCGAGGTGACTTCAACCAGAAAAAAATATATCTCGACAATCCTCGTGACATGGCAATCATCTGGCGCAAGCAGAATGCCAAGATGATCCATATTGTCGATCTTGATGCCGCACTTACCGGTGAGATGACCAATTTCGAAAAGATTCGCGAAATTGTTACCGATCTTGATATTCCTGTCCAGGTTGGAGGTGGTATCCGCTCTGTTGATGCTGTTAAGCGTTACCTTGATATTGGCGTCAGCCGGGTGGTTATCGGTTCAGCGGCGGTTACCGACCCGAAACTGGTTGCGGAGCTGATGAAGATCTACCGGCCATCCCAGATAGTTGTCGGTATTGATGCTGAAAACGGTGTACCGAAAATCAAGGGATGGACAGAGAGCAGTGGTCTTAAAGATTACGATCTCGCTCTCAGGATGAAGTCAATGGGGATTGAACGGATAATTTATACCGACATCTCCCGTGATGGCATGATGCAGGGATTCGGTTATGAGAGTACCAAAAGGTTTGCTGAGAGGGCAGGAATGAAAATTACCGCTTCCGGAGGGGTAACCAATGCCGAGGATATGAAGCGGCTTCTTGAACTCCAGCCATACGGTATTGATTCGGTTATTATCGGCAAGGCGCTCTACGAATGTAATTTCCCCTGTCAGGAGTTGTGGTATGCCTATGAAGAGGGTATTGCACTGGATCACAATTTTTCGACAGCCCGGAAAAAATAGTTCCGTTTTTTTTGAGGCCCCAATCCTCTTTTCCAACAGGGATAACAGAAAAACGTGCACACTCAGGACCAACAGTTGCAGCAGCAGATTGAGGCGGTCATTTTTGCCTCTGAAGAGGCTGTTACCCTTCAGACCATCCGCCATATAACCGGCAGGGAGTTTGATTCTTCGGGGTTACAGTCAATTGTTGACCAGCTCAACTCCGAGTATGAGTTTACCGGCAGAACATTTCGTATTCACCGGATAGCAGGTGGATACCGTTTTCTTACCATTCCGGAATTTGCAGATACGCTGAAAAAACTGCTCGCCCCTAAAATTCAGCGACGCCTTTCACGATCAATTCTTGAAGTTCTTGCTGTTATTGCCTATAATCAGCCGGTGACCCGTGCAGAGATTCAGCAGATAAGAGGGGTGAGCCCGGAATACGCTATTGACCGGTTGCTGAATCGGGAATTCATTGAGGTTCGCGGAAGGGCGGACTCACCGGGTAAACCGTTGCAATACGGAACCACAAGGGATTTTTTGGATCTCTTTCACCTCTCATCATTAAAGGATCTGCCGAAACTGCGTGAGATCCGCGAAATTCTTCAGGAGAACGAAGAGCAGGAGTATCTGAGCCGGCCTGACGGGCGAGAGAACGATATATCCGATTAATTATCAAGAGGATACGATATACAAGTATGAAAAACAGTACAAACAGTGAAGAGGTCAGAATAAACCGGTTTCTGGCTTTATGTGGCATAGCATCCAGAAGGGCGGCTGATCAGCTTGTTCTTGAGGGCAGGGTCATGGTTAACGGAACAGTCATTACACAGCCGGGCACCAAGGTCAATCCGGATAAGGATGAGGTTATTATTGACGGTCAGAAGTATGCGCAGCCGGAGAGCAGAAAGGTCTACATTCTTTTCAACAAACCGCGCAACGTCATTACCACAAGCAGTGATGAAAAGAACCGCGAGATGGTACTCGATTACATTGATGTCAAGGAGCGTGTTTATCCTGTTGGCCGACTGGACAGAAAGACTACCGGCCTGATTCTTTTGACCAATGACGGTACGCTTGCAAATAAATTGATGCACCCTTCGTCAAATGTAAAAAAAGAGTATATTGCGGTGTTGGGTGAAAAATTTCCGGCAACGATGCTCCCTCAACTGACGGGTGGCATGCGCTTGAAGGATACCGGAGAAAAAGTTCGCCCATGCCGGGCAAAACTGCTTGATGATGGCCTTCAGGTGCTTCTGAGCATTCACGAGGGTAAAAATCATCAGGTAAGGAGAATGTTCGAGACTCTCGGTTTTGAAGTCAAACGGCTTGAACGGGTGGCTTATGCAGGTTTGACTGTTGGTGAACTTCGCAGAGGAGAGTGGCGCTACCTCAGCCGCAATGAGGTGAGAGAACTCTACAAGCTTGCGGAGAGCTCGTAAGCTGGTTTTATTAACGAATAAAACCCCATGGTCATGAAATTTCAGATAGTGCTTCAGAAACCTCATGCCATGCGGTTGGTGGCGTTCATTATCCCGCTTCTCTTCCAGATCATCTTTTCCCGCACACTCTACAGTGCAAACAGCGATTTTCAGGAGCTCTTTGATAAAGCAGAATCTGAAGGCAATATCGAGCGCCTGATTGACGCAATTGAAGAGCTGAAAAAAAACCCGATATCGCTCAATGATGCCAAGGCTGAAGAGTTGCGTCAGTTGCCATGGCTGAATGCCTCCGATATTAATGCTATCCTTCTTTATCGCCGTGAGAAAGGTCGGTTTCTCTCCATTGAGGAGCTTGAGCCCATTATCGGCAGAGAGAAAACGGCATCTGTAGCCCCTTTCGTCATCATTAAAAAAGTGAGTCCATCGCGTAAACCCTCGAAAGGGGAGCGCTCGGGCGGTACATTTTACAGCCGTTACTTCAGGGAAACAACCGAACGGGCTGGAATTTTGAGTGGTGCTTATGGCGGAGAGGGCTACAAGCTCTACAACAGACTTCAACTCTCCCTGCCTTATGTCAACGCAAGCATCGTTCAGGAAAAGGATATCGGTGAGGCTGATTTTTTTGACCACACCTCTCTGGGCATCAATGTGCATGATGCAGGTATTCTCAAAAATGCGGTTTTTGGCAACTATACACTCAATGTTGCTCAAGGGCTGCTCATCGGCCATGGGCGTTATTTCTCAAAAGGGGCTGATCCGGCAGGAAGCGTCAGGCTTCCCTCAAAGCTCCTGCACCCTTTTACTTCGAGTTCAGAATACGGCTTTTTTCAGGGTGGCGCGGCGACACTCAAGCTTGACCCGCTTGAGGTAACCCAGTTCTATTCGGTAAACCATGTTGATGCCATTATCAACAGCTCAGGTCTTCTCTCCAGTTTCAATGAAGCGGGTTATCATCGTACCGCGCTTGAAGTAAGCCGGAAGGATAATGTTACCGAAACCGTTGCCGGAGCCAATCTGCGCTATCACTTCCAGACGGGGAACTTCAGGGGGCATACCGGAGGTACCCTTCTCTACTACAGCTACTCAGAACCTCTTGCAGCGCTTGACCCCGATAATGCCGGCAATTTGCGTTCATCGGCAACACTCTACAGTGTCGAAACCGATGTGGCATTGGGAAACATCTCTCTTTTTGGAGAGGCCGCGTTATCCGAACAGCCTGCTGATGCCTCCTGGATGGCAGGAGTGGAGTATGAGCTGCTTTCCGGCGTCAATTCGGTTGTTGCTTTTCGGAGGTATGGAGAGCACTACTATTCTCCTTTTGCCGGTGCATTTGCCGAGCGGGGGGGCGGTGCTTCAAACGAGAAAGGGTACTATTTTGGAATGAATGCAGAGCTCAGCAAGCGCTTTACCCTCGGAGCCAGTTATGATCTTTTCACCTTTCCCTCTCTGAGTGGCGATTCAGACTATCCCTTTCCATCGACTGGTCATGACGTGAGAGGTTTTGTTACTTGGAAGGCATTGAGGCCCGTAACCCTGAACCTGCAACTTCAGCAAAAGTACAAGGAGGAGGCCCGTTTGCAGACCCCGGCGGGAGGGTCAGCAATCTGGACTGCACTTCCTGTTGAAACCCGACGAGTGCGGCTGGATTGTGATATCAAGCTGTCACCGAGGCTCAAACTTCGAAGCCGTGGAGAAGTGAAAAGAGTGGTTAACCGGTTTCTTGCCGGAGACGAGACGTTTGATGGCTGGCTGGTTTATCAGCAGTTGCATCTTGAAACCGGACGTTTGGCTATCAAGGGGCGCTTAACACTTTTCAATACTGAAGATTACGATGCTGCGATCTATGCAGCAGAGGATGATCTGCCACTTACCTCCAGCCTCGGAGTTTATGACGGGCGGGGGAAATCGTTCTATCTGATAGCGCTGTTGCAGGTTATGAAACAGATGAAGCTGGGGGCAAGATTTGAGAAGAGCTGGTATTCAGACCGGACGGTATACAGCAGTGGGAACGACCTGCGTGCGACCAGTGCGCCGGGTTCTATTCATCTGGGATGTATGCTCACTTTCTGATGGGCTCACGACAATTAATAGAGGTGCCCTTAATTCTTTCCGGCAGCTCTTGTAAGTCGATCCCGGATCGCTCGACCAAGGCCTGTGGCAGATGGAAGCTCGCAGTATATTACCCTGATCCCTTCGCTGTCACACCGCCGGAAAAAGCTGAACAGCTCCCGGCCATACTCCTCAGGATTCAGGCATTGCTTTGCAAGAGTTACCCCCTCTGGCGGAGAGGATATTCCGATGTAGGCAGAATCCTTTTCAACAGCAATCGGTTCAAGCGGATTGCACAGCACAATTGAAGCTTTTGGTGCATAGTGAAGGTACTTCAACCCGGGGCTTTTGGGGGCGCTCTCTTTACTGGTGCAGGCATTATTCAGCGTGATCTTTGGAAGAACTTCCTGCAGTGCTTCAAAGGTGATGGCACCGGCTCGGAGCAGCACAGGCAAAGGTCCGGAACAGTCAACAATTGTGGATTCCAGGCCGATTGTGCTCTTCTCTCCTTTCAGAATGCACGCAATCCTGCCGTCAAGATCATTGAAGACCGCCTGCCAGCTTGTAGAACTCGGAAGCCCGGAAATGTTTGCTGAAGGTGCGGCAACAGGGCCGCAGGCGAGCCGAAGAAACTCCCTTGCCACCGGATGAGAAGGGCAGCGTACCCCGACAGTATCCAGACCGGCTGTGACACAGTCAGGGACAGCAGGATTTTTTTTCAGCACGAGGGTAAGAGGGCCAGGAAAAAAACGTGCAATAAGTTTTTCGGCTCCTTCATTGATATCTGAAGCTACGTCATAAAGCTGCTCAACACTGTAGATATGCACAATCAAGGGGTTATCGCCCGGTCGACCCTTTGCCTGAAAGATTTTTCTGATCGCTTCAGGATGGCAGATACAGGCCCCGAGACCATAGACGGTTTCAGTCGGAAATGCAACCACCTCTCCGGAATTGAGCAAACGGGCTGCATCTTCTGTTGAGTCAGTAAGGATCGTGTGCATGGTATTGAAGAAGAACTAAAAGCCGATGGAGAGAAAAGCAATTGTCCCCGGCAGAAAGAGCATATAAGCGAGCGTTCCGAATGTTGCGCTGACCAGTGGTATGGAAATATTGTCATCAATCCTGAACCCTCCGATTCGAAGAACAAACGACTCTGTAATGGTTCCGACCACAGCCATCGCAAAACCGATACCGTGATCAATTCCCGGAACAAGCAGCATGATCAAGAGAGCTGAGAGAAAAAAAGCCATACTGCCTTCAATGCTTTTTTGACCAAACCGGTGTTTTCCAAAAGCTTTTCCGATAATTGCGGCCAGGGTATCGGAAATGGCAACCATTGAAAAGGCTGCAATGACAATGAGTTTCGGAAAAAAAAGCACCAACAGCAGAGCCGACATGGTAATGCAGGTGGCTCCGTTCAGATGGTTTTTCTCTCCCTTGATCTCATGCGTTCTCAGCATGGAGTCAAAGGTTTTGTGATACCAGTTTGCGACCGGTCCAACAAAATTTTTCAGCAGATCTACCATAAAGAAACCGGTAAAGAGCGGTATCAGCAGAAAGAGCGCAAGCTCTCTGGTGATAAAAAAGTAGATCAGCGGAATAGAGAGTGATGAGAGATGAATAGTTTTGCGTGCTACTTCATAGCGAAGTTCAAGCCGGTCGATCTCTTCCTTGTTAACTGGTGTCATAAAAATGTCGTGAAAAAGTAATCATAACGTCATCCGGCACAGGCAGGAATATACACCGAAATCTTCAAACCTCTTTAAATGCAAAAGCAAGGATCTTCTGAGGGAGGTTATTATTCTCTTTGTCATCCCGAACTGAAAGGAGGGATCTCCTGTCACGGAAATCAGATCCCTCTCTGCGTTCGGGATGACATAAGAATGGTTCAGGGTGACATGGAGAGGGATTTCGTGCGTTTCGTGGCCAAACATCTTCTTCTTTCATTCAAAATTTAAAATTCAGAATCCAAAATCTCTTCAACTCTTGTATTTTGTTAGCTCTTCATTAACATCGGGACAGAGCAATTTATATGACGACTGAAAAAATAAGGGTAGCAGCAATAGATCTTGGCACCAACTCTTTTCACATGATTATTGTTGAGGCGGGCAGTGGCAAAGGTATTGTTGAAATTGATCGCGTCAAGGATATGCTCTGTATCGGAAGGGGTAGTATTTCGACCAAAATGCTTGACGAAGAGGCAATGCTTGCCGGGATTGCAGCACTGAAGAAGTTTCTTGTGCTTGCTACCCATCATGGCGTTGCATCCGAAAATATCATTGCTTTTGCTACCAGTGCCATTCGCGAAGCAAAAAATCAGGATGATTTTCTGCGGCGGGTAAGAGCGGAAACAGGGCTGAAGGTTAACGTGATCTCTGGTAGAGAGGAGGCCGAGTTTATCTACTACGGAGTTCGTAATGCGGTAAAGATTGGTAAACATCCTGATCTGCTCTTTGATATCGGCGGTGGTTCTGTTGAGTTTGTTATTGCTGACCAGCGTGGTGTACAACTGCTCGAAAGCCGAAAAATCGGTGTAGCTCGAATGCTCGAAAGGTTTGTTCCCTCAGATCCGATTGCTCCGGCTCACATCAAACTGCTGGAGCAGTTCTTTGCTGCAGAGATGGTATCAGCGGTCAATAAAGCTTCCGAACTGAAGGTGAAGAGGGCTATAGCCTCATCAGGAACTGCCCAAAATATTGCCCGCATGATTCGCTCAGCCAGTGGCGTTGAAAGTGATCTGTCGCTCAACAACAGCTCTTTTACCAGAGAGGAGTTCCTCAAGCTCTATCATGCCGTGCTTCCACTTAATGCAGCAGCAAGGCGCAGAATGACCGGTCTTGATCTGAAGCGGGTTGATTTGATTGTGCCGGGTTTGATCCTTGTTGATATGATTTTCAGACTCTTCGATCTCAATGAGATTGTTATATCAGATTATGCCCTTCGTGAGGGGATGGTGCTCAACTATCTCAAGCATCGCTTCAAGGATGAGAGAGCAGATGGCTCTGAGAGCGAACTTGATATCAGAAAAGAGAGCGTTTATGAACTTGGTTTTCGTTGTGACTGGAACAAGGGGCATGCCGAACAGGTAGCCCGACTCTCCCTGCAGTTGTTCGATACTCTTGCGCCATATCACCAGCTTGATGCCTCATACCGTGAGATCCTTGAGTACGCGTCACTGCTTCATAATATCGGCACCTTTATCTCTATCTCATCGCATCACAAGCACAGCCAGTATATTATCATGAACGGTGAGCTGCGCGGGTTTTCGCCATCTGAAATCGAGATTATCGGTCATGTTGCCCGTTATCATCGAAAATCTCCTCCCTCCGAAAAGAATATGGCGTACAGTATGCTTAAGCCGAAACACAAGCGGGCTGTGGATGTGCTCTCCGGTTTACTGCGTCTGGCAAACGGTCTTGAAAGGGGGCATCGCCAGAATGTCCAATCGATCAAGGCTGAAGAAGCGGGCAGGGGTATTACGCTGCACCTGAAAACCCGTGTTGAGCCTGATATCGAAATCTGGGCCGCAGACCAGCTCAAAGCATGGCTGGCAATTGTTTTACAAAAAGAGATCACCATTGCAACGCTCTGAAGGCAACGAAATCGATACGCTTGATCAGCTTGCCGATCTGCTCCGAAAAGAGGGATCGGTCTGGCTGGAGTCAGCCTTCTGCAAAGGGGAGAAGTGCGGAGCGCTGCTGTTTATGGATCCGGTGGATAGCGTGCAGCTCTCCTCGTTATCAGATATTGAGCCCTTTTTCAACAGCCTCGAAAAAAAACTTGATGAAGGGTACTATCTTGCCGGCTGGATGAGTTATGAGGCGGGGTACGGGTTTGAACCCGCCATCTTCCCTTCCGAATATGCCAGCCTGCCCCGATTTCCGTTGGCATGGTTTGGCGTCTACCGTGAGCCCTTTCGTTTATCCACCGAATTGGTTGCGCAACTCTTTTCCGAAGATGCAGGAGGGGGCAGGGCTCTTTTGACAGATCTCTCGTTCAATCTTTCAAGAGAAGAGTATATCGCCAAAATCAGCACTATCCGCGAGGAGATTGCCGCAGGAAATGTCTATCAGGTGAATTTTACCGGTCGTTACCATTTCACTTGCGATGCACCCGCACCGGCACTCTTTTCCCGCCTGCGATCTCTTCAGCCCGCATCATACACAGCATGGCTCAATTGCGGAGGTCGCACCATCCTTTCCTTTTCCCCCGAGCTGTTTTTTATGCGGCATGGTTCTGTTATTGAAACCATGCCGATGAAGGGTACGGCGCCAAGAGGCTCTAACCCTGAAGAGGATAATCACCTCAGAGAGAGGCTTGGAGAGTGCTCAAAAAATCGGGCGGAGAATCTTATGATTGTTGATCTCCTGCGCAACGATCTCGGACGGATATGCCGGCCGGGATCAGTTGAGACAGGAGGACTTTTTGTTACTGAAACCTGGCCGACCCTGCACCAGATGGTCTCTACCATTAGGGGTGAAGAGCGTCAGGATATAAGGCTTTATGAGCTTTTCAGGGCACTCTATCCATCGGGTTCAATAACAGGAGCGCCAAAAATAAAGGCAATGAAGCTGATCCAATCCCTTGAGTCAGAGCCAAGGGGGATCTATACCGGTGCGATCGGTTATATGACGCCGGAGCGAAATATGCTTTTTAACGTGGCGATTCGTACCATGGAGCTCTCCCCAGGAGAGGGTACCTACGGTTCAGGCAGCGGTATTGTATGGGATTCCGACCCGGCGGAGGAGTATCGGGAGTGCCGGCTCAAGGCAAAAATCCTTGAGGGCTCTGTGGGTGAGGGAGTTCAGCTTTTTGAAAGCATACTCTGGAACGGTAGTTATCTCTGGCTTGATGAGCATATACTGCGAATGGAAGCATCGGCTCACATACTCGGGTTTCCTTTCGAGAAAAGATCGGCACTCCAGCATCTCAACCGGCTCGAAGAGGAGTTATCACACTCAGGCATTCGCTTCAAGGTCCGTCTCAACCTCTCCAGAGAGGGAGCGTTCAGCACCATTCACGAACCGGTTGCACTGCCCGATCCGGCTCTTCCCGTGCGTCTCGCTCTTGCCGACCGCCCGACAGACTCCGTTCAGCCAGAACTCTATCATAAAACCACGGCCAGGAATATCTACGATGACTACTTTGCGCTTGCCCGGAAAAAAGGATTTGATGAGGTGCTCTTTCTCAATGAGCGGAAAGAGGTTACTGAAGGAGCGATCAGCACTCTTTTTATCCGAAAAGGGAATCAATTCTTTACTCCTCCGATCCGGTCTGGAATTTTAAACGGCATTTTTCGCAGCTACTTTCTCTCTACCCGCTCTTATGCCTCCGAAAAAGTTATCACCCTGCAGGATTTGAAGGATGCAGATATGATCTATATCGCAAATTCAGTTCGAGGTTTAAGGCCGGCGGTTTTTACGGGTGAACAAATTAAGGGCGCCTCTATTAATAGAGACGCCCATTAGGATATCAAGGTTGAAGCTCATCTAAAAGAGCATTATATTGCCACAAGCAAAAATATTATACGGGGATTAAATACTTTACCGATTTTCACCATGCGTGACCACACTCCCGACTTTAAAATGCATGAGCTTTCCGTTGACAACAAGGTGCTCATCCGTAACACTGTTCAGCAGCTTTTTGAAAAGCTCTCCGCTGACGGGAAGCTGACCGGCGATACCCTGCTTGAGTTCTGGATTGAAGTTCCCGGTCAGAAACGACCGCGAGGTACCTTCAGCGGGGGTTTTCTGATGCCGGACAGTTTTATCTATATCAGCGACTATTTTCAGCCCGACGCCAACGTTCTCAAGCCCGTCCGCGACTATGAAGTTAGTGGTGCAGGCCTTGAAAAGGTATGGGATGACTTGCTTGATGAGCTTTTCTACCAGGTCGAGATTTTTACCTCACCGGTTTTTGCTGCAAAAGGAGTCACGCTTGAACTCTGGGCCGGCAACCGTCAGCGTCCAGAAGGCGAGTGGGTCTACGCCGTTGACCGGAAAATAGAACTTCTTTGAAGAAATTCCGGATTCCCTGACCCAATGTTATCCCGAACATCTCCCTTGTCATCCCGAATCCCGACGAAGTCGGGTGAGGGATCTGATTACCGTAAAAGGAGATCCCTCTCTTCGTTCGGGATGACAAGAAAAAATCGGGATGACAATTTTGAATGTAGGGGCAATCCCTTGTGGTTGCCCTTTTGAACAGCGGGCAAGGGCAGATATTACTCTTCGTCCTTGCAGTCCTTTTTTTGAATCCTTTCAACTGTGCAATTGAGCATAATCGCACACGACGGAAAGCGGGCAGGCAGTGCATTCGGGTTTTTTGGCTTTGCAGGTGTAGCGTCCGTGCAACAGAAGATAGTGATGAAAGTCGATAACCCACGCTTCGGGGATGATTTTCATCAGCTCTGTTTCGGTCTGTTCTACTTTTTCGGTTGTTACCAGCCCGATTCTGTTTGAAACGCGGTGAACATGAGTATCAACAGGCATGACCGCCTGATGAAATGCATTGCTCAGCACAACATTTGCAGTCTTTCTGCCTACTCCGGGAAGGCTTTCAAGCCCCTCCCTTGTTTCAGGTACCCTCCCTTCATAGCAGTTGACCAAAATTCTGCTGACTTCGAGGATGTTTTTTGCCTTGTTGTTGCAATAGTTGATGGAGCGTACAAGGTTCCTGACCTCATCCGGCTCCATCCGGCTCAGCGTGAGGGCATCCGGGGCCACCCTGAACAACTCTTGGGTAATGACGTTGACCTGCTTGTCGGTTGACTGGGCGGCGAGGATTGTTGCAATCAGTAACTGAAACGGGCTCTCATAGTTGAGTTCGCTTTTCGGGTTCGGGTATCTACTGCCCAGCACCTCGTTCAGCAGAACGATTTTTTCTTTCGGGGTCATACGGGTCAACTCTCCACTCCAGAATTCAAAATCTCTTCACCCTCTTTTTGGGGTGCTTTGTGGTTTATGTGCAGTAAATTATGAACGTCCCCCTCTTCTCTTGTCATCCCGAACTGAAAGGAGGGATCTCTCTTTTTAAAACAAAAAGGACTACAAGGACTTCAGTGACAGCAAGGACGAAGAAGAATATCACACATGCAGGGCAACCACGAGGGATTGCCCCTACAAAAATTCGTGGTCAAAAATCTTCTCTTTTTCTCAGCACTCAGCTTTACCAATATCGCGCTCCTCTGGAGCTCAATCCAAAATTTCTTATTTTCGTGTCTTTTCGTGTGTTTCGCGGTTCAAAATCTCCCCCTCAGCCCTCGATTTCCGGTTTCTGAACCTTGGCGGTTGAGTGGTCAATAAGTCCACGTCCGTTTTTATGGACTTTGCCTTCGGCTTTCAGCTCATTGAAGATGGCATCAAGAATTCCGTTGACAAACTTGCTGCTCTTGTCGGTGCTGGTGAATTTTTTGGCTATTTCAATAGCTTCATTGATTGAAACCTTTGGGGGAATATCCTCGCAGTAGAGAATTTCAGCAAGGGCCATGCGAAGGATGTTTTTGTCGATAATCGCAATGCGGCTCATATCCCAGTTAAAGGTGTGCTTGGCAATGTACTGGTCAATCTCCTCGCGGTTTTCCTTGACACTTTTCAGGAGCAGATTGAAAAACTTCATGGCGTTGGCATCATCAAGAATCTCCTGGGTCAAAAGCCACCCGGCAGCAGAGTCGATATCGGTCTCTCTGATCTCTATGGTGTACAGTGCCTGTAATATCTTTTCGCGGATTTGTCGGCGGTAGGTCTTCATAAAAGAGCAATTAGTTGGTTGTGGATCGGAGTATCTCACTGATAACAAGATCGGTCTGGCATAAGTTTTCCAGTACCACATCCGGTTTGTGTTTTTTTAGTTCACCCGATGAATAGGTGCCGGTTGCAACGGCAATGGACTTTGCCTTGTGCGCTTTGGCGCATGCAATGTCATGTTCAGTGTCACCGATAATAACGACATCATCTGCAGAAAACCTTCGTCCTGTCATCCGGTAGGCCTTTTCCACAGCGACCGGCGGCAGTCCGTTGCGGCTTGTGGCGTCATCGGCAAATGCTCCGAAGGGGAAATAGTGGTCAATATAGGGTATGCGCAGCTTGTGGCGTCCTGATTCTTCAAAATTCCCTGTCAGAAGTCCAAGCATCATTTCAGAACGGACCGAGATCTCGTCAAGCAGCTCCCTGACACCCTCCATCAAGGTTACGTCCTCCGCCTTGGCCTGTACTCTGAACATCTCGATATAGGTTGCCTTTGCCAGCTCAAACTTACCGCTGATATCGGCTTCGCTCAGCCCGGCACTCCCGAGCACTTCATGGATAATAACGCTGTCCATCTTGCCGGCAAAGTTGTGAGTTCCGGTACTGCCTTCAGTGCCGTAGACCTCTTTAAGCGCATCACCAAGTACACTGCGGTTGATCTTGCTTACCGAGAGCAGTGTTCCGTCAATGTCAAATAACACCAGTTTCTTGAGCATGTTCTCTTTTCCGGGCTTTTTCAGTTTCTGATGTTTTCCAGCCGGACGGGGATCAGTTTTGATACCCCTTCCTCTTCCATGGTGACCCCGTAAAGAGCCTGACATGAAGCCATGGTTTTTTTGTTGTGCGTAACAATAATAAATTGAGTGTTATTCTCAAATTTTTTCAAGAGTTTAATGAACCGCCCCACATTTGCATCATCCAGTGGAGCATCCACTTCATCCAGAATGCAGAACGGACTCGGTTTTACAAGATAGATGGCAAAAAGGAGTGAAAGGGCAGTCAGGGCTTTCTCTCCTCCACTGAGTTGCTCGATCGAGATGGGCTTTTTACCTCTCGGTTTAGCAACAATTTCAATATGAGCCTCAAGAGGATCTTCACCGGCATGAATGATCAGATCGACCTCATCTTCAGGATCAAAGAGCTCATGAAAAATCGTAATAAAGTTTTTTCTGACTTCACGCCAGGTGGCATCGAACTTTTCCAGGGCGTTTTTGTTGATCTCATCAATGGTTGTGCGAAGCTGTGTTTCAGCGCTGAGCAGATCCTCCTTCTGTTCTGAAAGAAAGTCAAACCGCTTTTTCTCTTCTTCATACTCTTCAAGTGCCAGTTCATTGACAGCGCCGAACTGTTCGCGTTGCCGCACGAGCAGTTCCAGCCGTTCTGTTGATTTTATGCGATCAAAGGAGTCGTCAATATCGGGTTTCACCATGACGGCCAGGTCACACTCATGCTTCAACTGCACGGCAGTGAAAAGATGATCAAGTGATTGATCGAGCTGTGAGCGCTCCAGAGCAAGTGCGGAGAGCAACTGGAGACCAACGTCATGTTTTCGGCGCAGATCCCTCAAGAGGCCAAGGGTTTCATGGTGCTGTGCCTGATGCTCCCTGTATGCCGATTCAAGCTCGTTAAGTTTTTTTTGTTCTCCGGCAGAGAGAATGCGGAGTGAGTCGAGCTGTTTGCCCAGTTGAAGGGAAGCACCACTGCCCAGGCTTATCTCATTTTCTGAACGCTCTTTTTCGGCATTCAACTTTCTGATCTCTTCATGCAGTGAGATGAGCGTCTGGTCGGCTGCGGCTATGTTCAGCTTGAGTTTTTCAACTTCAAGCAGAGCATCCTTGTAGCGGCTTTGACGAACCTGAACATCCCTGCCCAGTTCATGGTAGCGATTTTCAAACGAGGTAAGGTTCTCCTGAAGTTTCCGGATTTTATCTCTTGTCAGACGTCCCTTCGCTTCACTTTCGGTGATTACTGGCAGCAGCTTTTGCAGTTCACTGTCGCAGCTCTCTTTCTGCTGGAAGAGAGCCTCAATTTCCTGGCCCGTCTGTTCTGATTCCTGCTTCATCCCTTTTTTTTCAGCTTCAAGTCGGGCAGAGCTTTTTTCAAGCGCACCGAGCTCTGATTCAAGGCGCTCAATGGTGTGGCGCTGTTCAACCGTTATAATCGTAGCGAGTTCCTCTCGCAGTTGACGGAGGCTCTCCTCCTCAATGCCGATGGTATGCTCTGCTTCAGTAATCTTTTTTTGCAGTCGTTCACGTTCAGCTTTTTTTCCCAGTCGCAACCCTTCGTTGTTTTTTGAGCTTCCGCCGAAGATCACGCCGCTGCCGCTGAATTTTTCACCCTCAAGCGTGACAAATGAGCAGTCAGGATGGAGCAGCGCAAGGGTTTCCGCCTCCTGGAGCGTTCCGGTTATATAGCTTTTGCCAAGAGCGAGCCTGAGTGCAACCTGCAGCTCCGCCGGATAGACAATAACATCAAGTGTTTTTTCTGCACCGCTGATCTCTTTGTACTCCCCGGCAACGGATCCGGCAATAAGGTCAAGCACAAAAAAATGCACTTTACCTTTGTTTGATGTGGTAAGGTTTGCAATCCCCTCCCGTGCTTCGAGGATCGAGCGGCAGAGATAGTAGTTCATACTTTCGCCAAGTGCGGCATTGACCGCTTTGCGGTACCGGTCGTCAAGAGAGAGTAGGTCGGAAATGCAGCCGAGTCCGACTTTTCCGGTTTTCTGCTTTTCAAGAAAGGCGAGCCCTTCCGGCATCCCTTCAAAGTTGTCAAGAACAGAATTGGCAAGCAAAATACGGTTATGCAGTTTATCCCGTCCGTCCCGGAGCAGCAGGATGGCCTCTCTTTTTTCTTCAATCCGCGTACTTACCTTTTCACGGTGTTCCAGCAGCAGTCGCTCACCTGTTTTAGCTTCGCCAAGCTGGCTCTGTTTGCTGCTCAGTTCTTCCGAAAGTCTGAGGTCATTTTCGTCTGATGCGGCCAGTTTTTGCAGAATGGCTACTTTTTTTCTTTGAAGCTGTTCAATCGAATTGCGCAGATGCTCTTTTTTCGATTCAAGGCTGCGTTTGGTCAGTGCAAGCTGATTGTCGGCATTTTGCTGCTCTGCGCTTCTCCTGCGTTCTCTTGAAAGTTCATCCCGCTTCTCTTTCAAGGTGTTATTGAGCTGGTCGTGTTCATCAGCCAGTTGTTTATATGCAGCGTGAAGTTCATCAGCGGTTGCTTCACAGGGGCCTCTCTTTTGCAGTAAATCACTTTTGATGTGATCCTGCTCTCTGATTTTCTGCTCTTTTTCAGCGATGATTGATGCTGTTCGGGCGACCGTTGCAGCAAGGTTATTTTGATGCTCCTCATGCTGAAGGAGCTGTTTTTCAAGCAGGTGAATCTGTTGATTTCGCTCGTTCAGTGATTTCTGTGTGTCATTAAGCGCACTCTCCTCCTGAAGAAGTACCAACTCCCGCTCCTGGGATATACTGTCCTCTGTGGCGATTTTTGCTGCACACTCATGATTCAGTAGCTCTTCAGCCCTTATTTTCTGCCGCATGGGCTCAAGCTTTTCACGTAGATCCTCCATGGAAAGCCATGAAAGTGCCAGATCAAGCTTCCGGATCTCTTTTTTCAGCTCTCGGAGTTTTTCGGCTTTCCTGACCTGGAGCTTGAGGCTCCGTACCTTTTTTTCAACTTCAGCCAGAACGTCATCCACCCTTGAGAGGTCACGCGATGCGCTCTCAAGCAGTTTGAATGTCTGTTTTCTCCGCTGTTTGTAACGGGTAATACCGGCTGCCTCTTCAAACAGTTTCAGGCGCTCCTCGCTTTTATTGCTGATGATCTCTTCGATCATTTTCAGCTCAATGACCGAATAGGCGTCGCTGCCCATACCGGTGTCGGTAAAAAGGTCGAGAATGTCCTTGAGACGGCAGGGAACCTGGTTTAACAGAAACTCGCTCTCACCGCTCCGGTAGAGGCGGCGGGTGACGGTCACTTCGGTGTACTCGATCGGGAGCACATTTCTTGTATTCTCAACGGTGATTGAAACTTCGGTAAGGCTGAGCGGCTTGAGGTTTTTCGACCCGTTGAAAATGATATTCTCCATTTTAGCAGATCGGAGAAGGGATGATTTCTGCTCGCCAAGCACCCAGCGCATAGCATCAACAACATTGGTCTTGCCACATCCATTTGGCCCGACAATGGCCGTAAGACCCTTGTCAAAGCTTATTCTGACCTTGTGGGCAAAGCTTTTGAAGCCTAAAAGTTCAATTTTGGAAAGGTACATCTGAACAGTGAGGGTTTGACAATCGCGATTCAGGCACAGATAACAAAAGTAAGAAAAAAAACGGTATACCAGTGAAATCGAAGGATTATGGCGACGCTCTTCAGGAGGAGATAACAAAGGACCAAAAGGACTCCAGGGACAGCAAGGACGAATAGTATCAAAGCGGTTTTTTTTGTCATCCCGATTTTTATTTGTCATCCCTCTCTGCGTTCGGGATGACATGGGGGGCCACCAATATCGCTCGCCTCTGGAGCTTGAAGAAATTATCTTCTTTTCGTGTCATTTCGAGTATTTCGTGGCCCAAAAATCTTCTTTTCAACAGGGCGATCACACAGGATCGCCCCTACAATTCAAATCTCTTTTTTTTTTCTCAGCACTCAGCACTCAGCACTCAGCACTCAGCACTCAGCACTCAGCACTCAGCACTTTCCCCCCCTCTTCAACGCTTCTACCACACGCAGGCTTTGGGCCGCTGCTTCAACATCGTGAACCCTCAGTATGCTTGCGCCATTCAACAGAGCGATGGTCTCTGCCGTTATGGTGGCGGGCAGTCTTTTGGAGGGGGGGAGCATCTCTTCTCCCTCGGGTGTGATGGCATGACCGAGAAATGATTTTCTTGAGAGCCCGGCAAGGATCGGTCTCTTGAGTGTTGCAAGTGAACTGAGGCCGTTGAGAAGCCGGAAGTTCTCTTCAACACTTTTTCCGAATCCGAATCCCGGATCAATGATGATGTCATGAATCGAATTTCTTTCAGCCACGCCAATCGAATGTTCCAGAAATCGGCTTACCCTTGCCAGAATATCTTCATCCTCTGAACCGGCAGCGGTGCTCCATTGCATGTTTTCGGGTTTGACAGGAGTATGCATCAGAATGACAGCCGCCCTGTAGCGGTTGCAAACTCCGGGAAGATCGGTGTCAAAAGTGAAGCCGGAAATATCATTGACCATATGAGCACCTGCCCGAAGAGCTTCTGCTGCAACGTTGGATTTGTAGGTGTCAATAGAGATCAGAACATCGGTTTTCCGCTGTAAAAGCTTGATGAGCGGAATGGTTCGCCGGATCTCCTCCCCGGCTGAAATCTTTTCAGCTCCCGGTCGTGAAGATTCCCCGCCGATATCAACAATTGAAGCGCCAGACTTCACCATTGCAAGAGCGTGATCCAGTGCCCGGTCAAGATCAACGCACCCGCTCTCTTTGTTAAATGATCCACCGTCAAAAAATGAGTCTGGCGTAGTATTCAGTATTCCCATAATCTTCGGACCGGAAGACAAATCGAGCAGTTTTCCCCGGCAGTTGATTTGAAATGCTGTTAATACCTCGGCTTCGCTCTTCATAACAATGTTGTAAATGTTTTCATATGATACCGAACGGTACAGGGGTGAAGGTCATCACGAAGATGGCAATGGCAACCCAGCCGATAACCCTTCGTGACAATGGAAGGGTCTCATCGTGTTCTGTTGGCGGATGATTGATGCCGATTAGGCGCGAAAGAATAACTGCCCAGAGTATCCAGCCCGACCATGACCAGTGGAGAAGCAGCTCCGGGATGAGAGATGTCGCTTCGGGATAAAAAAGCGAAAGCAGAAGCTCAAGCAGCGAGGGGAATCCGAGAATGGTGATAGCGATGAGAAATCCCCTTGCGGCCGTTTTGTGCCCTTTTCTTCCGAACATGGCGTAGGTGACGTGACCGCCATCGAGTTGTCCAACCGGAAGCAGGTTAAGTGCAGTGACGAGTGTTCCCAGCCATCCGGTGAAGAGCAATGGATAGTGATACATTTCGGTCATTGGCGGGAGGTTTTTCGGTGCAATACTTTTTTCAAGCAGAATCCAGAGCAGGTTTTTACCAAGCGTGAGGCTCTCCTCGGGCGGTGACGTCAGGGATGCCTGAAGCTCCGGGTGAATGGTAGAGATAAACTCTGCGGGCGGCAGATTCATAAACCCGTAGAGCAGAATTCCGAAGCATACAAGAAAACCGCTCAAGGGACCGGCTACGCCGATATCGAAGAGGGCTTTTGTCGACGGTATTCGTTCCCTTATTTTTATGACTGCGCCCATGGTCCCCAGGCTGAGCATAAACGGAAGAGGGGGAAAGGGAATATAGTAGGGTAGTGTTGCATTAACCCTATGGCGCCGAGCAGCAATAAAATGACCGAACTCATGCACGCTTAAAAACAGAAGCAGAGAGAGTGAGTATTGAAGTCCGGAGGAGAGATTGCCGATGAATGGAAAGAGTCGGCTGAAGGTAACCGGATGACCGCTCCAGAATGCTCCTGCCCATAGTGTTGTAAGCACGGTCAGGAGGAGCAGGAGAAGATGAAGAGGGTAGTTCTGGCGGCCAATGCCGTTTTTTCGGGGAGATAGAGGGACGCTCATCTGATTATGGCTGAAACATTGGCAAGGCAGCTCTTGTTGCTGCAAGGTATCTGCTTTTCAACTGAAAACCCAACCTGGCCATAGCTGCAACAGTTCATACTTCTTACAAGGGCACCTCTAAATCTAATCTCCCATATAACTCTTGAAGTTATAACCCATAGAGAGTCCGATCACGTTGGCCTTGAAGTCGCCGTTGAACGCCTGTATTCGCCCGGCACTCACGAGAGCAGAGAGTGTTGGATTGATATCATAACCAACACCCACGTTGCCCTGCCATACCAGTCCGGAACCGATTGCCAGCCCGCCGCCGCCGGCAGCGCCAAAGAGTCCCTCAGCATTCAGGAAAAGATTTCCGGCAATAGTTTTTCGGGCTCCCGTGCCCACCAGACCGGTCATGTAGGCGCCAGCGCCACCGCCATATGCCGCAAGGCCCTGACCGGTAATGTACCAGTCACGGTTGAGAAAATAATCAATCTGAACACCGAGATTGTCAACATTTTGGTCAGCATGGTGGCTGCGCCAATTATCAGCAGCTTTAAAATAGGTTTGATTGACAGCACGGATTTGCATGCATGCAGGCACAAAAACGCTGTTATCCTCATTACGTGTTTGTAACCTGCTCTTGTTTCCTGTTTGGTATCCGATTTTGAGCGCAATAGTGTTGGCCTTAAAAGTGCCGGTAGTAGACTTCAGGTATCCAGCCGAAATATCAGCAAAGAGATTACGGGTAAGAAAATACTGCATCCCTGCAGAGGCATTCAAAAGAAGCCCTCCTCCCGAATCAACACTTCCACCGCCTCCGCCTCCGACAGAAATATCGGTACTGGTAAAGAGGTTTTCAGCCAGAGGCAGCCTGTATCCTCCGCCAGCCAGAATCTGCATGTATCCTGCGCTTTTGCCTCCAGCAGCACCCTCAGTTTCAAGCCTGGCAAACCAGTGTTGGTCAAGGTAGGTGCGCCACTCAATGCCGAGAAGGGACAGATTTTCCTGGGGAGCACCTGTATCGGTCAGAGTTGTGGATGCAACGTGCAGGTCACGCTTGATAACCGCCAGAGAGTGAACCTTTGGTGATAACTGCAGGTACTGAACTGTATGCAGGGTTCGATTACCGGCAGGAGTGCGTCCATTTACAACAAAGGAATAAAAGGGAAGGGAATAGGAGATAAATGGCTGGGTTGAGGTTATGGTGCCTCCATCTGGAAAGTCCACATGGCTTACCCCTGCTCCTAACTTGCCCCAGCTTCCCATGTCATAGGTCAGAGCGGCATGTGTGCGCAACATAAGACCGCCACCGCTAAGGGTGTATCCTCCGCGGCCACCGCCACCGCCAACAAAGAGACCCGTATCAAGGCCGATTTTCTCTGTGAGCGGCACGGAGACTCCTCCATCAAGACCGATGGTGATAAAGCCCCCCCGTTCACCCTTTACCGCCATCCAAGAGCCTATACCTGCATGAAAATTTTTTGTAAAATCATGGCTTATCCCGAGTGAGGTCATACCCATCTTCTCATTTCCGGGCAGGGAGAACTCCTCGTAAGATATTTTCAGAGAACCGGTTGTCAATGGTGAAGTTGCACCTGCCTCTGCACCATATGCCACAGGAGAAAAGTTCAGAAGTGCACCAAGAATAAGTGCCCCACCCGCATGCAGTTTACAACTCATGGATGTCGATATTTTTAGTCTCATCGAGAAATAAATTGTGATAAGTCTTAATCGTTGTCCTTAGATTTCGTTCCGGCACCCTTCGCATTCTTTTTCTCTTCCCCGAAGGTTGCAACCAGTCCCTTGACCAGCTCCTCTTTTTCCTGAGCATTCAGTTTTGCAAGGGGATGGGCCGGCAGATAGATAGCCATTGGCATTTTGCCTTCCCTGACCTCTTCGGCAGCTTTTTCGCCCTCATTTTCTTCAGGACGTCCCCATTCTGATACATTGAATGCCTCACGTCCCTTTGATACATCGAGCTGTGTCAGCCAGGAGGCGGGAGCAACAGAGCTGTACCATGGCCATACGGTATTGTTTGAATGGCAGTCTTTGCAAGAGCGGTCAAAAAGCTCTTGAGTTCTTGGTGAATCCCATTTTGGCTCGCCGGTTACAGGCGGATTTGCGTGATCACGTCCGTAAGGAACGAGCTGAATTGCTGCAAGTGCGATCGCAGCGCCGCCTAAAAATTTTACAAAATTCATTGGTTTGGTCTCCTGTTATGTTTTGTTGTGACGTTGTAGTAAAACTTTTTTTTAGAACCTTACCGTAAGGATGCTTAAGGGCCAGGAGCAGCTTACCGTGTGCGTTCTTTTGCCTGTGGCGATCTCTGCAATCATATCCAGTTCGAGTTCGGTATAGAATTTCCTTGCGGATGTCACTCCATCAAGAGTAAATGACATAATTCCCTGCATGGCGGCAACAAGAGGTACTCCGCAGGCAAGGAGCAGACTTCTGTAACCGTCAATACCTACAAATGCCGACGCAGCATGTTCAGAAGCAAGGGCAATCATGATTGCGAGCTGACCCGGAGTGAAATGGTGAAGGCTTTGCGATATCACGACAAGATCAAACACTCCTTTGCCTGCGGAGTTCAACTCAAAGGCATTGAGTTGTCGGAAGCTTGCCGGAAGCTTTTTTTTTGCAGCAAGCGCGTTACCCGCCTCAATGTATGAAGGAACAATATCTGACCCTGTAACCGATGCCGGCAGGTTTTTTGTCCGTAAAGCCTCAGCAAGCGCAAGCGTAAGCCCTCCTGCACCGCATGCCAGTTCGAGCACCCTCACATCATGTTTTTTGTGTTCAGCAATTTCATTGATTAAGGGAATCAGCAGCTCAACATAGCGGGGGTAGAGCTGCATCATGGTATTCTGGCGGTCAAGAGCTTTGACCAGTTCAAGCTTTTCCCATTCCGGGATGCTCTCGGTGTCCATATACTCGGTTTCCGAAGTACGCAGGGTTCGATCTATCAGTTCAGGCCAGAGAAAAGCACCACCAAGCTCTTGAGATATCCGGAACCGTTCAGCCAGAAACTGAGATATCGAATCATTCGCGGCCGTCTCAAGCGCAGCCATATTTTTCCAGCAAGGTGGAAAAATCCCCTCCATGCGGAGATTGTCAAGAGCTTTGAAACCCGCAGTTTTCAGTTGCAGCATATCATATTCCGGTAGGTTGGGGTTTCCTTTCCATATCCCTTAATATACACAGCTTGCTGCATTTATGAAAAACCGGAGTATTCTTTGCGATCTCTTCCTGTTTCAGGGGTAAAGGTATGCCAAAATATTTTTTTGAAAAAATTAGCTGATCGGAAATTATTAAAGAAAAATTTTGCTTTTCAATTAACTGATACTAAATTAGTATCAAATAAAAGTGACTATGAAAGTACTGACAAAAAATACGGATTACGCTATACGGGCACTGCTTGCTCTTGCCGCTGAAAAAGGGCGTTATCTCTCTGCCAAGTCAATTGCTGCAGGGCAGGATATCCCCTACCAGTTTTTGCGCACGCTGCTCCAGGAGATGATTCGCCACAATCTCATCGTATCAAAAGAGGGTGCCAGGGGTGGTTTTATGCTTGAAAAGGATCCGGATACCATTACTGTTACGCAACTGATTGAGATTTTTCAGGGAAAGGTACAGGTATCGGAGTGCATGTTCAGAAAGCAGATTTGCGGAAACCGTTCGAGGTGTGTACTTCGCCATGAGATTATGCGCATAGAACAGGTGGTGCAGAGCGAGTTTGAAAAAGTAACCATCGGTAAACTCCTCCGTGACCTTGAAGCAGCCAACAGGAAGTGACAGGTACATCTGCCGACTGATTGGTATCTGCAGGGGGTTGAAATAACACGTTGACCTGTCATCCCGAACGACTTCTTCATTGTCATCCCGAAACGAAGTGAGGGATCTCGATTCGAAGTGATGAGTAGAACAGGAAAAAATAGCAAAGAACGACAATTTTAACTTATGAAATATTATGAAACG
>JAAXXL010000089.1:0-4482 GCA_013334485.1 Chlorobiaceae bacterium
CATAACCCGAAGGTTGCAGGTTCAAGTCCTGTCCCCACCACCAGTTAAGCCGCCTCTTCAAAAGGCGGCTTTTTTGTTATTTTCCCTTCGGATTCACTCATGACTATTATTAACCGCACATTCCAACTTTTTTTCCTTGTCGGAAAGAACCGGGTTTCCCTGTTTTGTGTGTGTGTTTTAGCTGCGATCTCTCTTTTTGCGTTGCCTGTTTCGGCTGAACCGTTACTCTCTGGTATTGACCGGCTCGAATCCTCAGGATTCAGGGAACTCTCAGGCTTGAGAGTGGGGCTCATTACCAATGCTGCAGGCATCAGCCGGAAAGGTGAACCGAATTATTCTTTGATGCTCCGCAACAGTGTCAGGTTGAAGTTTCTCATGGCTCCGGAACATGGTTTTTCGGCTGATATCGAAGCCGGTAAACAAGTCGGAGGAACCGTCATTTCAGATACGCTTCCTGTCTTTTCCCTTTACGGAGCTTCAAAAAAACCGGCAATGAAGCAATTGAAGGCGATTGATATTCTGGTTTTTGACCTTCAGGATGTCGGCACCCGTTGCTATACCTATATTTCGACCATGAAAAATGCCATGGAGGCCTGTCAGGAAGCTGGTATTGCTTTCATGGTTCTTGATCGACCGAATCCGGTTATGCCTCTACATGCTGAAGGGTTTATGGTGGCGCCGGGATACAATTCATTTGTCGGGGCTGTCAATATTCCCTTTATTCATGCGATGACGGTTGGCGAGATTGCCCTGCTGGTGAAGATGCAGTACTGCAAGAAGCTGGATCTCAGGGTGATACCGATGCAGGGGTACCGGCGTGACCGGTTTGCAGACGAGTATGAGGGTTTCAGCTTCAAGAGTCCTTCGCCGAATATCAGAAGTGTCGATGCTGCCATAGTCTATCCTGCAACGGTTTTTCTTGAAGCTACAGTGGTGAGTGAAGGGAGGGGAACCGATGCACCTTTTATGCAGTTCGGCGCTCCATTTATCAACAGCAAAGAACTTGCCGATGCTCTCAGGAGATACAGATTGCCCGGGGTTTGTTTTGATACACTCTCTTTCCAGCCTCGCTCTGGCAAGTTCAGCGGAGAGCACTGCAATGGTATAATGCTCAAGTTGACCGATCGCAAAATATTCAGTCCGTTCACAACAGCTACGGCAATTTTGCTGGAGCTGCAGCGTCTCTATCCAGACAGGATGGGACTTGACTTGCATGGTGATTTTTTTGACAAACTTGCCGGTACGCCTCTGTTGAGAGAGATGATCAGAAAACAGATTCCTCATGCAGCGATTATTGATGAGAGCCGGCGGCAGATTGAGCTGTTCAGGAGTACAACTTCCCTGCCTCTGCTTTATCATTGAGATTTCCTTACCGGAAAATCTCTGTTCTGCCCATAAGGCCCTTTTTTGAGAGCAGTACCTGCCAAAGTTCAATGGAACGGGCATGGAACGCACCTGCAAAACTTAAAAGGTAGTATCGCCACATGCGGTAAAATCTTTTGCTGTAGAGGGATTGCAGATTTGGCCACGCTTTCTCGAAGTTGTCATTCCATGCCTTGAGCGTCAGAAAGTAATCATACGTAAAGACGTGCCAGTCTTCAAGGGTAAAGAGCCCCTCGTAGTTTTCAGTTATCTGGCTTGCGGAAGGCAGCATGGAATTCGGAAAGATGTATTTGCAGCTCCATTGATCGCCATTGGTGCATGGCTTCTGGCTGCCTATGGTGTGCAGCAGCGTCATTCCGTCCGGTTTCAGACATCTGCTGACGGTCTCAAAATATTCCCTGTAGTTTTTATGCCCGACATGCTCGAACATGCCTATCGAAAATATTCTGTCAAAAGAACCCTGCAGATCGCGGTAGTCGATCACCTCGATGGTTACCGGCAATCCTGAGCACTGTTCCCGTGCAATTTTAGCCTGTTCGGTCGAAACGGTTATTCCTGTAACCGAAACGTTGTAATGTTCTGCAGCAAAACGGGCGGCACCACCCCATCCGCAGCCGATATCCAGAATGCTCATTCCCGGTTCAAGCATCAACTTTTCAAAGACAAGGCGCATCTTCTGTTCCTGGGCCTCATCCAGGGTTGCAGCGTTTTTCCAGTAACCGCAACTATAAATCATTCGCCTGTCAAGCATTGCGGTGTAGAGGTCGTTGCCGATATTGTAATGGGTTTCCCCGACAACAAATGCCCTTGACGGCGATTGCAAATTGCGGATACAGCCGATCCATTTTCCAAACCTGTCTGCCGGGGTAATTACTTTTTCATCGACTTTTGAACTCAGCAGTCTGAAGAAGAACTCTTCAAGGTCACAGCAATCCCACAATCCATCCATATACGACTCACCAAGCCCAAGGTTTCCTTCTGTAATGGTGCGGCGGAATACCAGAGGGCTGTGTATCTGGATATCCCATGGCCGGCTGCCTCCGATTATGACATCTGCGGATTCGAACAACCGTTCCAGCTGTTTTTTGCAGAATTTTTCAATCATGTTCCGCACGTCAGTCTTGATGAAAGAAAGCCGTTATCTTGGTACGCTGAATTGTCCTTCAATGCCGTTCCGTGAGTATAAAAGCTGCCACAATTGAACATGTCTTGCCCGGAATGAGCCTGCGGCACTGAGCAGATAATAACGCCACATGCGCTGGAAGCGTTCATCGTAGTTGGGTGAAAGAGTTCTGCGGTTTTCTTCAATATTGCTGTTCCATGACTTCAGCGTAAGGTAGTAGTCATGACCGAACGTGTGCCAGTCTTCAAGAATCAGGGTGCCTTCAGTTGCCGCTGTTATATGGTTTGCCGATGGCAGCATCGAGTTGGGGAAAATGTACTTGCTGGTCCATGGATCGGTATTAGTGCCTGATCGGTTGCTTCCTATGGTGTGCAGGAGAAAGAGGCCGTCAGGCACCAGGTGTTTCCGTACGATTTGAAAGTATTTCCGGTAATTTTTATGTCCTACATGTTCAAACATGCCGATAGAGTAGATCCGGTCAAAGCTTCCCCTGATATCACGGTAATCAGTAAGCCTGATCTCAACTGGTAGTCCTGCGCAGTTCGTTCTGGCCAGTTTTTCCTGTTCGCTGGAAATGGTAATACCGGTCACTCTGACGCCATAGTTTTCCGCTGCATACCGGGCGGCTCCTCCCCATCCGCAACCGATATCGAGTACGCTCATTCCCGGTTTCAGCATCAGTTTTTCAAAAACAAGACGTAATTTTTCTTCCTGTGCTTCGTCAAGAGTCGAAGAATTTTTCCAGTAGCCACAACTGTAGATCATTCGCTTGTCGAGCATGGCCGTGTAAAGGTCATTTCCGATATTGTAATGGGTTTCTCCGACAGCGTAAGCCCTTGAAGGATTTTGAAGATTGATTGCCTTTCCGATAAGTCCGTTCAGGAAACGAGGCAACCCTGAAACTTTTTTGTCGATTCCGCTTCTCAGTATGCGGTAAAAGAATTCATCAAGTGCGGTGCAGTCCCACCATCCATCCATATACGACTCCCCGGCACCAAGATGTGCTTCCAGCAGGATCCGGCGGTAAAAACGGTTGTCGTGCACGGTTATATCCCATGGCTTGTTACCGTCTATGGTAATACCTGCATCAGCAAGAAGCTGTTTGACTTTATACCTGAAAAAAAAATCCCCCATTGTATGAAATTATCTGGTTTCCATTCAGGGGCGCTGCACTCTTTCTGTATAAATGTATGTAATACGGATGTACTTGACAAACTTCATCAAGCTGAACAAGGATTGAACAGCTTATGATGTTCAGCTCATGGGAAAGCACGTGAAAGGGGTTCTCTCTGTTCCGCAGCTTGATGATACGGTACAGGAAGTGTTCATTATGGAAACGGGGGGATGGGGTAGAGCGGAAGCAGATAGAACGTCGCGTACTTAGTCGTGTTTTCTTGATTTTGACGGGTTTTCGGATTCTGATTTTTTAGGACGTCCTCTTTTTTTTGAACCGGAATCTTTTTCGGTCATTGGATCGGAAAGTTCAGACTGCATGGTGGTTTCATCATGATCAACAAGACGTTCGTCAAGATGCTCATCGAGATGTTCGTCAGGGAGATCAGGTTCGACAATAAGGTCAAGATCATCACAAAGGAGCTCGTCTATGATTTCATCAACCGGTGCCTGTGATTTTCCCCTTGAGGCTCGCTTGCTTTTCATTGCAGGTTCGATGAGGGTCATTACCTCATTGATCGATGAAAAAATGTAAAGCTGTTTGTCCAGATTGGTCAGTTTCAGAAGATCCTTGATCTGTTTACAGAGAGAGACAAAAATGGCCAGCCCCTGTAATTGATTGGCGAGTTGATGGGCAAGCAGCATTGAGCTTATACCGCAGGAATCAATGGCTTTGACCTGAGAAAAATCGATGATCAGGTTTTTTGTATTCTCTTTGTTGACCATGCCGTCAATGGTCTCCTTGAATGCTTCACTGTGACGAAAATCAAACACATCCTCCTCTATTTTCAGGACCTGAAAAT
>JAAXXL010000089.1:4492-5798 GCA_013334485.1 Chlorobiaceae bacterium
CGGTTTGATACTGAGTATTTCATGGTAAGTTCCTGCGATAAAACCTGTAAAACTTTACGAATAAAACAGAGAGAAAATGTTTGTTGCCGGCAGGTTTGGGATTTTGGTTATAAAAAATTTCTTGACCCATCTCCAAGGAAGATTAAGTAATACCTAAGGTAAAAAAAAAGCTCATTGTTAATATTTTTTTAAGACGGATAATAAAGATTTCTCATATGCCGAGAGGCAAAATGGAGTGAATCAGCGTTTTTTTACAATCTGGTCAGCCAACAAGGCAGGGTCACTGAAGTTTTCAGGTGCGTTCACCCAGTTTACCGTAAGTCTGTTTTTGAAAAACGTCAACTGCCGTTTGGCATAATTACGCGTATGCTGCTTTATCAGGCTGACAGCGTCATGATATCCAATCTTTCCGTCAAAGTATTGAAAAAGTTCCTGATATCCCACCGATTGCAAAGCTGATATTTTTCCGCTGGCAAAGAGCGCGTGATATTTATGATAGAGCCCTTCAGCTTCGCCACAGAGCCCGGTTTCAATCATCTCATCACTACGCTGGTTGATGCGCTGATAAAGGGCCTCTCGGGGCATTGCAAGCCCTGTGATGACAAAGGAGAGCTCGCCCTGACGCTGTTTTCCTCTTGCCTGCAGCTCCGTTACACTCAGCCCGGTTATTTCAATGATTTCAAGGCTCCGGATAAGCCGCTGACTTTTTGTCGGGTCAAGGGTTGCCGCCTGAACGGGGTCTCGTTCAAGCAGCCTTGCATAGAGCCGCTCGTTTCCATCCCGTTTAAGTTCCTCTACCAGCCGAGCCCGGATTTCCGGGTCTGCCGGAGGCAGATCAGCAAATCCTTTAAGCAATCCCTCAAGATAGAGGGTCGATCCACCGGCAACAACCGCCCGCTTGCCCCGCCGGTGAATGTCCCGAATCCGCTCCACGGCCTCAGTGGCAAAGTCGCCCGCCGTGAAGGGCTCACCGATATCTTTTTCATTGATAAAATGATGCTTCACATCCCCAAGAACTTCATCCGAAGGCTTTGCTGCGCCAATATCAAGTTCACGATATATCTGCCGCGAATCGGCCGAGATGATTTCACCATCGATTTTTTTTGCCACAGCCAAAGCCAGGGCAGATTTCCCGGAAGCCGTAGGGCCCAGAATGACGATGACCTCAGGCTGTGCTGTTTCCGGAGAAGGCATGTTAGTTTTCGAAAGTAAATGATCCATGTCCAGCCAAGATAAAAGATAAACAGCAAACCAAAACCAGCAGCAGTCAAAAAATAAACTTCATTCGTCAGCCACTATCTATATA
>JAAXXL010000033.1 GCA_013334485.1 Chlorobiaceae bacterium
ATTACCGATGAAGACTGGGAACGTTACAACGCAATGAATCTTGTTATCCGCTCGGATAAATATGATCCGGTTGAGTTCCAGCATAAATTTATGACCAGCTATTATAAAGCGTACGCCTGGAAAAATATTGCCAACAGGGTAAGACGCAATCCCTATAAACTGCTGAACCTTATTACCAGTCTTGCATTTCGGAAAAACCTGAGAGAACAGCTTGATACGTTTGAAGAGCTTCACAATATCAAGGCAAAGCGCTGAATGGATTTGATGAGGTATTTCCGTGAGTGAACAGGAGCTACTTTTTTTACGCACAACTATTTTTCAACTTATTATCCACCCCTGCAACATGAATGACATTGAGTTACTCAAACAAAATCACAGGGCCAATGAACTTATTTTCAAAGGTCTTGTAGAGTTCGGCTGTTTCAAGGCCGCCCTTGAACTCGATCTTTTTACTCACCTTGCCAGTGAAGCGCAAGATACGGCCACACTTGCTTCTGCTGCCGGGGCAGTACCGCAAAGACTTGTTATGCTGCTTGAAGCTCTTCGCCAGATTGGTATTACCGTTGAATCTGAAGGGAAATGGAGCCTGACTCCATCAGCAAGAGAGATGTTTGTTCCTAATCCGGAGCATCCCAATCTCTACATGATTCCTGTAGCGAAAGCGATGGTGAATCTTGCGGATAACTTCTATCTGCAGATGGCAGAAGCCGTCAAAGGCAATATGAACTTCAAGGCAGAAGTCGCTTATCCACCGGTAACGCGAGCAGATAACTGGTATTTTGAAGAGATTCATCGCAGCAATGCCCATTTTGCAATAAAACTCCTTCTTGAGGAGGCAAACCTTTCAACCACAAAAACTCTTGTTGATGTGGGCGGCGGTATTGGTGATATTTCAGCAGCTCTGCTGAAAAAGTATCCCCAGCTTGATTCCACCATCCTTAATCTTCCCGGTGCCATTGAACTGGTCAATGAAAATGCCGCAGAAAAAGGGGTTGAGGGTCGTCTCAGGGGTGCTGCCGTGGATATCTACAGGGATGCATACCCGACGGCTGATGCGGTGATGTTCTGCCGGATCCTCTATTCAGCCAATGAGCAGTTGACCGATATGATGTGCAGAAAAGCTTATGACGCCCTTCCTTCCGGCGGCAGACTGCTTATTCTTGATATGATTATTGATGATCCTGAATCTCCTAACTTTGATTACCTGAGCCACTATATCCTTGGCGCTGGCATGCCGTTTTCCGTGCTTGGTTTCAAGCCCCAGGAGGCCTATAAGAGTATACTTGAAAAGATCGGTTTCGGCGATGTCCGCATTGTCAGAAAGTATGATCAACTGCTCTGTGAAGCGGTTAAACCGTAAAAAAGCGCAAAGGCGGCCCTCCTTCAATGGATGGCCGCCTTTTTTTATCCTGATTGTTCCTTGTAGTCCTTAAAATTACGTATATTCACCTCCGATTCTCTTTTGTCAGAACTTCTCCTGAACAGTGTTCTTCCATGCTTCATTACAAGACATATGAGTTGGATGACCCCGAAGCTCCCTGGGTGGTATTTGTACACGGAGCGGGCGGCAGCTCTTCGATATGGTTTCTGCAGATAAAGGAGTTTATCCGTCATTTTAATGTCCTGCTTGTCGATCTGCGTGGTCATGGAAAGTCGAAAGGCATGGCCATACTCAAGGAGGATCGTCACTACGACTTTGAGGATATCACCCGCGATATTATTGATGTGCTGGACTCTCTGAAGATTCAGAAAGCCCATTTCATCGGTATCTCGCTTGGTACCATTCTTATCCGAAATCTCAGTGAAATAGCTCCCGACAGGGTCTCATCCATGGTGATGGGCGGAGCGATTATCCGGCTCAACATTCGGGCAAAGGTTCTTGTTTCACTTGGTAACACCTTCAAGCGCGTCGTCCCCTACATGTGGCTCTATCGATTTTTTGCCTGGATTATCATGCCGAGCGAGCGTCATAAAAAGTCGCGCCTGCTCTTTGTCAATGAAGCCAAGAAGGTTGCACAGAAGGAGTTTATGCGCTGGTTCCGCCTGACCAACGAGATAACACCGCTTCTGAAATACTTTGAGGAAAAGGATACTGCTATACCGACACTCTACCTTATGGGTGACGAGGATCACATGTTTCTTCCCGCCGTGCGCTATATCATTACAAGGCACACCAACTCATGGCTTGAGGTGATAGGCAATTCGGGGCATGTCTGTAATGTTGATCAGCCAGTCGAGTTTAACAGCCGGGCGATACATTTTCTGAAAAAGATGTCTTGCACTGAAGATCCCGGTGAAGGTACCGGACTCCGTCTGGTAACCTGCTAAAACGGTTTTACGGCTGATCGCTGTCACTGGCTCCAGCTCCAGTTATTCCTGCATCTCCTTTTTATTCCTCTGTATCCCCGGTCTCAGATCGGGTTTTCGGGTTCAGTATGATATTTTCAGTCTGTTTGAGCACTGCATCAACAACAAAAAGCCCGGCTCCTCCAACAAGAATTCCTGCAATCCCGTGAAGTGCTATTGGTACGCCCAGAGGCGTGAGCAATATTGCGCCGCCTATCCCTGCCGCTTCTTTAAGCATAGAACTCCTTGAAATTATTAAAGTCACAAGTTAGTAAGCTCCGCTTTGAATAAACCCGTTTGTAATCGACGCGACAATGGGCTATCTCTCGCAGAGTCTGTATTTAAAGGGTAATATAAAGCGCTCTGCTCTCAGGTTCAAGAGTCCGGCGGAAAAACCGTGATTATCTTTTGGCTGTTGATACTCTGAAGTTTCCAGCAATACAATGGGGCACCTCTATTAATTTATTCCGCGATTCGATTGCTTCGTTGGGCGGTGCTCGAAATCCTCAAGTACTCCGTGTACATTCCGGTTTCTGCGCTCCTTCCGCCTCGCACTCAAACCGCTCATGACAATTAATAGAGATGCCCAATGGTGTTAGAATTTCCCTACTTTGACGATGTTTTCCGGTTTCTTCCACGTAGATTTATGAATGCTTTATGTTACTGGCAGGTCTGAAGCCATATTAACCTATTTACGGTGATATGAGGATCTTTCTTGAGCCTGTTACCCTCAACGACAGGGTGGCGATTATGGACATTTTCAATTTTTATACTGAATCGGGTTTTGCCGCATATACCGAGGAGCCAATGCCTTATGAACTGTTCGAATCGTTTATACAGTATTCATCAGAATATCCTGCCATAACCGCAAGGGATGAGTTTGATGAAGTCATTGGTTTCGGTATGCTTCGACCATACAGCGCCATTCCCGTATTTGCCTCATCGGCTGAAATGACCTGCTTTTTGAAAAACGGCTATACCGGAAGAGGGATTGGCCGTAGCATTCTTGAATGCCTTGAGGCTGAAGCCCGCCGAATGGCTATTACCTCAATTCTTGTCAGCATCTCGTCACTCAATGAGGGCAGTATACGTTTTCATCTGAACAACGGTTTCAGAGAGTGTGGCCGATTGAAAGAGATCGGCGAGAAAAGAGGGGCGAGGTTTGACGTGGTATACTGTCAGAAAATGATCTGAAAGAGTGAATTACGGGCGCCCTAAAATGAGTTCGATATGATTGATACTAATACCATGCTGCTGTTTTTTTCTGCTGCGGTTGTACTTGCCGTTGCTCCCGGTCCTGACAATCTTTTTGTTATAGCACAGGCAGCCCAGAACGGACGGAAGGCAGGATTATTTGTTACTCTCGGCCTGTCTACCGGGCTGATTGGCCATACTGTTGCTGTAGCTTCAGGGCTTGCCGCCCTTGTGAGCGCTTCTTCACTCGCATTTACTCTTCTTAAATACTTTGGTGTATTCTATCTCCTCTATCTTGCCATACAGGCGTTCCGGGCTGGCGCTTCAACGATGGATAAGGGTGAGGCTCATGTTTATTCAAAGGGAGAGCTTTATCGCAGGGGGATTGTGATGAATCTTACCAATCCAAAGGTCTCTCTCTTTTTTATGGCTTTTCTTCCGCAGTTTACTGATCCGGCAAGAGGTTCCGTGACCATACAGTTTTTTCTGCTCGGGGGACTTTTTATTATGGCAACCATACTTGTTTTCGGCGTTATAAGTCTGCTTGCAGGAGGAGTGGGGGAGCGGTACCGCAACTTTCCCGGTGCCCAGCGAGTTGTTAACAGAGTCGCTGCAGCACTCTTTGTCGGACTTGCATTAAGGCTTGCCCTGACGGAGCGGTAGCGCCGATAGTGGTGAAGTGTCCCGAAAATAGCCAGTGCAGCCTTCAGCTATAAGATAACCAACCGTTGATTCCATGCGCCATATTCCGCTCATACCGCTCCTGGAGCTGCCCGAGAACAGTCATAAATCGGTACTGTCCGGTAAAAAACAGATTGCACTGTTTCATTACGAGGGCCGCATTACCGCACTCGGGAACTGCTGTATTCATGAGGGTGGAGATCTCGGGCAGGGATTCATTCAGAGGCTCGATGACGGAGAACTTTATGTTGCATGTCCCTGGCATGGCTGGCAGTACAACCTGAAGAGTGGCAAGGCTCCTCATGGCTATGAGGATCGCCAGGATCTCTATGATGTGATTGTTGAGAACGGCATGATCATGGTTTCTGAAGAGCCCGTCAAAAAGGCCTTCAGGGCAGCCCATGCTGTTGATCCATTGGCCGATCTCAGGAATTTGGAGTATCAGACCACAATGAAGAGTCTCAATGTACTCGGAATTTCAACTACAAATATGAATCGTGATCTGGCGCGTCCCTCTACGTCAGAAACGGCACTGCAGAGTGCTCTCGATTTTGCGGCATCGGAGTTCGGTGCTGCAACAAAAATGATCAAAATCCGTGATCTTGATTTCCGCCATTGTGAAGGGTACTACAGTCGTCATGAAAAAGCCTGTACGTGGCCCTGTTCTATATCGGAAATGGTCCCGGAGGACGGGATGAGTGACGTTTACCGCGCCATGGTTTTATGGGCAGATGCTGTTATTCTTGCTACTCCAATCCGGTGGGGAAACGCATCCTCACTCTTTTACAAAATGGCTGAACGACTCAATACTGTCCAGAATCAGATAACCATTCATGACAAGGTGCTGATTAAAAACAAGGTTGCTTCGTTTATTATAACCGGGGGGCAGGATAATGTGCAGGGTGTTGCCGGAAATCTTAACTCATTTTTCACTGACCTCGGTTTTATCTTGCCGCCATTTAATTTTGTGGGATGGAGCCGGGGGTGGATTGCCGAGGATACGGAAAATAATTACAATGCCTTTTTCAGAAGCCGCTATGTGAAACGCTCAGTCAAGGAGCTGGTGACCAACACGCTCCGTCTGGTCATACAGGTCAAGCATATGGATGTTGCCGATCTTCATACCCCGAAACCCGATATATCCGAAGCAGGAACGCTTTTGGAATAATTCCCCGGGAATCATACCTCCTCTTCAGAATCTTCCGGAAAGAGTTGTTTTTTATTACGCAAATCCGTACCATTAATTGTACAGAAAATAGTACTATTAATGGTTTTTATATGGGAAGTATAAATCTTGAGGAAGATATAAGGCCATTGTCAGAGTTTCGTGCAAATACAGCATCGCTGGTGAAGCTGGTCAAGAAGACCGGACGACCTCTGGTACTGACACAGCATGGCAAAAGCACGGTTGTACTGCTTGATGTGCGCCAGTACCAGTCGATGGTGTCAAGCATCGAGCATTCCGGAAGTTCCGTTGGCAAAAAAAGCGGATTGCTATCTGAGGGAGCCCAAAAAAAAGAAGGTGATTATTTGTGATAAATTAAAGAGATTTACGGTTTTGATGAGTACCTTCGGATGAAGTGATTGATACGTCAGAGAGAGGCTTTTTTACGCCGGTTGACAGTAATTACAAAAATTGTAAACCAGTTTCGATGCAAGAACACGATTCGATATCCGCAACCAGCCGTCTTCGGACGCAGCTTTTCCCTCAAAACAGAAGATCCGGTTTCAGGAGAGTGGGCATGTTAACTCGTGCGCTCTTCTTTTTTGCCGCCACTGCTCTTGTGGCTTTTCCTGCACTACTTTGTGCTGAGGTCGGTGAGGCTTCACTCCAGATTCAGGCTCCGGTTGACTCCTATATTGTCAAGGATTTGGGGAGTTCACGAATTTTGATGGCAAAGGATATTGACAGACAGGTATCGCCGGCAAGTCTGACCAAGGTTCTTACCTGTATTATGGCGATTGAAAGTGGCAGGCTTGAACAGGAAGTTGTGATTACCCAGGAGTCGACAAGTGTAGAACCCTCAAAAGCGGGATTCAGGGTTGGAGAGAGAATCAGGCTTATTGATCTTGTAAAAGCAGCCATGGTCAATTCAAGCAATGATGCTGCTTTTGCAATTGCGATAAATCTTTCAGGCAGTGTTGATGCTTTTGTTGGCGCAATGAACTCCAGGGCCAGAGCGCTCGGAATGAGAAATTCCCGCTTTACAAACCCGGCCGGTTTTGATAAGGGAGTTTATGCCGGAAACCTCTCAACTGCTGCCGACCTGATGTGTCTGACGGAATATGCTGTCAGGAACCCGATTTTTAATACTGTTGCACGACTTGACAGAGCTGTTTTTATTGAGCACTCTACCAGAAAGACTTACTCCCTTAAAACGCATAACAAGCTTTTGGATAAATATCCCTATGCCGTTGGCATCAAGACGGGCTATACCTGCAGGGCGGGACGGTGTCTGATTGGTCGCGCCATCAAGGATAACCGCGATATTCTTCTTGTTATGCTGAATTCAAGGGTTGACCGCTGGAATGTTGCCGCAGAGATGTTTGACAGGGCTCTTTTCATCCAGAGGGAGGAGCCTGTTATGATTGCCCGGCACCCTTCTCCTCCCGTTGAGCGGATAGTGAGAGCGGACCGAGGATCGCATAAACGTGCCAAACTCTCTTTGTCGCATGGCAGAAAATCCGGAAAGCGGGCAGCAGTTCTTGCATTGGCTAAAAAATCGAAGAGCCATGGTGTTGCTGTTACAAAATCAGCCAGAAAGTCGAAACAGCATAACATTGCTCTTGCCAAATCCGGAAGAAAGATGAAGAAGGGGGATCTCGTTGTTTCAAAATCAGATGTGAAGCAGAAGAGGCGTTCACTTGCATTGGCAAAAGCCGCAGGGCGGACGAAGTCGCGTGATCTTGCTGTTGTCAAACGGGGCAGAAAGCAGGATAGAAAAGGGCTTTCTGCAACGAAATCTTCGGGAAAGCTGAAAAAACGTGATCTTGCTGTTTCAAAAACGACAAGAAAAAAACAGACTGAAAGTTGATTTTTATAAAGCAGACCAGGGTAAACTCATGATCAAGCATATTGTGATGTGGCAGCTCAAGGATGAAGCTCATGGTAATGGCAGGCAGGCTAATGCTGCGCTGATAAAGGAGAAGCTGGAGGCATTGCAGGGAAGAATTCCGGGGCTAAGTGCAATTGAGGTCGGACTGGATTTCAGTTGCAGCGAGAGCTCGTGTGATGTGGTGCTTTATAGTGAATTTGTTGACCGGCAGTCGCTTGATGCTTATCAGGCACACCCTGAACATCAGGCATTGAAGCCATTTATTGGTGAGGCTTGCTGTGACCGGCGGGTTGTTGACTACGAGATGTGATTATTCAACTCTCTTGAAGGAAGGAAGATCGGGAAAATAAAAAAGCGGATGGCTCAACACCATCCGCTTTTTTATGTAACGCACTTTCTTTATCACTTATCCCTGAACGATTGCGTCTGAAGGGCAGACTGCGGAGCAGGAAGGTGAATCAGAGTAACCGGCACACTCTGTGCAGGTTGCAGCATCGATAACGTAAAGGTCATCGCCGGCAGAAATTGCAGTAACCGGACATTCTGGTTCGCATGCTCCGCAGTAGGTACATTCTTCAGTAATGTAGAGTGCCATATTAAGTTCCTTGCTTGTTGATTATTTGAAAACTATGAAAGAACGATTCGGATCAATTTCGAATAATATAAGATTTTTTTCTCACCTCAAAAAAAACCAGCAATCCCTTAAGCGTTTATTTTGGAGGGAGATGGTCTCTGTCGTAACTTTTTTTGTGGTTTTTCAGTAGAATAACAAAAGCCCCCCTTGGTTGAGGGGCCTTAAAGAGAGCTTTTGCCGTAACCGCTTCCGACTTATTCAGACCCTTGAGATGCAGTCAACAGGGCAGACCTGAACGCATGCAGCTTCATCATGAAAACCTATGCAGTCCACACAGGTCGTCTCGTCAATGATATAGAGATCATCTCCCGCACTGATAGCGCTTACTGGACATTCCGGTTCGCATGCTCCGCAATAGGTGCACTCCTCGCTGATTCTGTGAGCCATTCTCTTCTCCTTGCTGTTATTGTTGTTGAAAAATCCCCTTTTCCTCTAATCAGTTGACCTCCATGGTCACCCGGCCTCCTTTTCGATTGAACCTGACATTCTACAATAAAGTTCCTTTGTAAACCGTTCTCGTGCTCTTGAGGGCAGCACTATTTCTGTTCATGTATTTCGTATGCATTGATGATATCGCGGACCAGCTTGTGGCGAACGACATCGGATTTGTCAAGATAGACAAAACTGATACCCTTGATATTCTTGAGCACTTCCGGAGAGTTGGTGAGGCCTGAGTCCGATTGCTCAGGAAGATCTATCTGGGTGACATCACCGGTAATAATGGCTTTTGAGTTGAGACCAAGCCGTGTCAAACACATTTTCATCTGCTTGTTTGAAGCGTTTTGGGCTTCGTCAAGAATAATGAAAGAGTTGTTCAACGTTCTGCCTCGCATATAGGCCAGAGGAACAATTTCGATGATCCGCTTTTCCGTCAGCATTTTGAGCTTTTCGGCTGTCAGCATATCCTGCAGTGCATCATAGAGCGGTCGGAGGTATGGATCGATTTTCTGGGCAAGGTCGCCCGGTAGAAATCCAAGGCTCTCTCCGGCTTCGACAGCGGGTCGGGCAAGTACAATACGCTTGACACTATTTGATTTCCAGGCAGCTACGGCTATGGCCACAGCAGTATAGGTTTTTCCGGTACCTGCAGGGCCTATGGCAAACACAATATCGTTTGTCTTTGCTTCTGACACCATCCGCCGCTGGCCGTTGGTTTTTGCCCTGACCACATAGTCGCTTGAGGCCACAATAATATCCTCATCCGCATGGTGATTCACTTTCATCTCCGGAGCAGGCGACGAGGCAAGGGTGATGAGCATGTTAAGATCATTGTCAAGCACTTCTCCATGCTTGTCGGCAAGAAAGATCATCTCGTTGAAAATCTTTTCGGTAATGGCAATCTCTTCGGGTTTACCCTTTATGGTGACTCTGCTTCCTCTTGCTGTGATGAGCAGATCGGGAAATTCCGCCCTGATTTTTTTCAGATGAGTATCATATGGTCCGAAAAGAATGACCGGTTCAATACCCTGGATTTCGATGACTTTTTCTTTTGTCAATGTGTTAATATGTTATGCTTTATCGTGGGAATCAGCGAGATCGAACCATGGGTTATCTGTTGCCAGATAGCGTTGTACATACTCTTTTACGCCATCTTCAAGCGATGTGAATGGTGCATTGTATCCTGCCCTGCGAAGGCGATCCATCTCTGCACAGGTATAATACTGGTATTTGTCGCGAAGCGTTTCGGGCATCGGCGTGTAGTCGATAACCGGTTGACGGCCAAGAGCAGTGAATGTTGCGGTAGCAAGGTCGAGAAAGCTTCTTGCTTTTCCTGTTCCGACATTGAACAGCCCTGTTGCGGAAGGGTTGTCGAGCAGCCACAGCATGATTCTGGTACAGTCCCTGACATAGACAAAGTCTCTGAGCTGCTGGCCATCAAGGTAGTCCGGGCGGTGTGATTGAAAGAGACGAACCGATCCTTTTTCAAGGATTTGATGATACGCCTTGAAAACAACACTGCTCATATCATCTTTGTGATACTCATTCGGACCGTAAACATTGAAGAATTTAAGGCCGGCGGCTTTGTTGAGAATTCCGTTATTACGAGCCCACCGGTCGAACAACTGCTTGGAGTATCCATACATGTTCAACGGGCGGAGGGTATCTATTTCTGCAATATCGTCCCGGTATCCCTTTGAGCCGTCACCATAGGTTGCCGCGCTTGACGCGTAGATCAACCTTGTGTCGTGAGCCATACAGTAAGAGGCTATATTTTTTGAATAGCCGAAATTGTTTACCAGCAGGTGGTCAGCATCAGTTTCCGTGGTGGAACTGTTTGCGCCCATGTGGATGATGGCAGTAATATTTTTGAGTGCCCCTCTTTCAAGAAGATCAGGGAAAAGATCTTTTTGTATGAAATCGGCAAATTGAAGTCCGGAGAGGTTCCTCCATTTGTTCGTTGTTGTAGAGCCAAGGTCATCAACAACGATAACATTATTTTCACCATTGCGGTTAAGTTCCCAAAGCATCGCACTGCCGATAAATCCAGCTCCGCCGGTGAGAATAATCATAGGGTAAAAGAGATTGAACAGGTGCAGGAAAAGCAAATATAAAGAGGCGTCGGTAAAAACAAAAGGCCGCCAGCAATTTAGCGGCCTTTCACCGGGAGGGAGAAGGGGATAGTTATGCGGAAACTTTCATCTGTGAATCATTGATAAGAAGCTTTCTTCCCCAGAGAAGCCATAACCGTACAGTATCAACCGGTTTGCCGACAATTTCGGAAATCTGGCGGTGTTTCATTCCTGATATCTCACTCAGGAGCACCGATAGTTTTATATCTGCCGACCATTGTTTCATTGAGTCAAGAAGCTGAAGCTGTGTATTGCATGGCCTCTCTGTGGTGCAGAAATCGGCACGTTGGCCGAACCTTTCCACATAGCATTTCCGGAATGTTCTGATCAGATCACTCTCTTTCGTGCCGTTGTTCGCATAGAGATAGGTGAGGTTAACAAGATCGTGTGACTCTTTCTCGCTGCCGGTCATCCAGTAGGCAAGGCTGTATATGTCATTGAGCAGGTCGAGGGGTGTTTTTTTTATGTGGTTCATCATTGCTCCTTGAAGTAAGATTTATTTTGTCCTGTTTTAATTTATAAAAAAAATGAGGATTGTCCAGATTATTTTCATGAATTCCATGAAAAAGATGTTTTTTTATAGAGGATTATGGCAGGAGCCGGAGGTTTCAGGAGATTGCTGCTGAGCTATTCCGGATTGACCTGCTCATTGTAATTGTAACTCTATTTTCTCACTTATGAAGAACGATATACAGCATTATCTGAATCCCGCGTTACAACATATAGCAACATATCGGGTCGAGGGTGGGCAACAGGCCGAAGTCAAGCTGAACCAGAATGAGAGCCCTTTCGATGTGCCGATGTGGCTCAAGGAGGAGATTCTCGGCGCGTTTCAGAGGGAGTCATGGAACCGCTATCCGGATATTTTGCCATACCGGGGCATGCAGGCCTATGCAAACTTTCTCGGTGTTTCTGCGGAGTGTGTGATGATGAGTAACGGTTCCAATGAGATGCTCTATACAATTTTTCTTGCCTGCCTTGGCGCGTCCCGCAAGGTGCTGATTCCTGATCCATCGTTTTCACTCTACGAAAAAATCGCCAGGCTTTTGCAGGCTGAAATTGTCAGTGTTCCAATGCTTCCCGGTCTTGATTTTGATACAGAGGCTATCATACGGGCAGCACGGGATGAGGCTGTTCATTTTATTGTACTCTCTACACCCAATAATCCCACCTCCAGGTCACTCACTCTGGAAGAGATTCGCCTGATAGCAGAGTCTTCCGATGCCATTGTGCTTGTTGATGAGGCCTATATCGAGTTTTCCCGTCAGCGTTCGGCTCTGGAGCTGATTGATGAGCTGCCAAATGTTGTGGTGCTTCGCACCATGTCCAAAGCGCTTGCTTTGGCCGGGATCAGAATTGGTTTTGCTATTGCCAATCCTTTGTTGATGGCTGAACTTGCAAAACCGAAAATTCCTTTTGCTTCCGGCAGGTTGCAGGAGATCACCCTTGAGCATGTGCTTGCCAACTACTCTCTGGTCACTGACGCCGTATCCTACATTCTTCATGAACGGGGCAGGCTCTACAGTGAACTGCTTGCAATCGAGGGTGTTGAACCACTGGAAAGTGATACCAATTTTCTGATCATCAGGGTGCCGGATGCCGGTTCGGTTTTTCAGGCTCTTCAACGCGAGGGTATTCTTGTCAGAAATGTTTCCGGTTATCCGATGATGAAAAACTGCCTGAGATTCAATGTCGGGCTTGTCGATGAAAACCGTCGTCTTATCGAAAAACTCAGCTCGATTTAAGATGTCGGAGTTCAGAAAGCTGCATGGTTCCGAGATGAATCGCATGAGTCCGGAGGAGTATGCCGGCGCTCCGAAGCACCCGATTTATTTGATGCTGCACAATATCCGCAGTATGTGGAATGTCGGATCAATGTTTCGCACTGCCGATGCTGCCGGAATTGAAAAAATGATTCTTTCCGGCTATACGGCCACACCGCCGAGAAAAGAGATTGATAAAACCGCCCTTGGTGCCCAGGAGAGTGTTTCGTGGGAGTATCATGCCGACCCGCTTGCTGTGCTTTCTGATTTGAAACGTGCGGGTATGAAAATCTGCGGGCTTGAGATTACCGAAGCAAGCCGTCCCTATACCGCGATGAGTTCCGCTGATTTTCCGCTCTGTCTTGTTGTCGGTAATGAAGTTGACGGTCTTGAACCCGATGTGCTTGATCTCTGTGATGATGTTCTCGAAATTGCGCAGTATGGCACCAAGCATTCACTTAATGTCGCTGTGGCCTCCGGGATTGCCCTTTTTGAGTTTGTGCGTGTTATCAGGAGCGGAGTGTCGCTATAGGTGCCCTTTTGTTTGCTGTTAACATTCCTTCAGGCATTCAATGTTAACAGGGTATGCTGTGGGGTGAGCAGCTAAGCAAGAGGTTTGTTGAAGCGGTTCATGGCATGATTGATACCCTTCTCTGCGAAATCAAGCGCAGCATCCCGGCATACCGGAAGCACACTTTCCATCACAGCTTTCTCCTCTTCACTGAATTTTCCAAGCACAAAAGAGGAAAAAGATCCGGCAAGCTGCTCCTGTGGTTTAATACCAATTCTCAGTCGGGCAAACTCCTCGCTTCCAAGAGATTCGATTATATGTTTCAGACCGTTCTGCCCGCCGGCAGATCCCTTTGAGCGAAGGCGTATTGATCCTGAGGGAAGGTTGAGATCATCACAGATAACAAGAATATCAGTGATGGCAATTTTATAGAAATTCATGGCAGCAACAACCGCATGACCAGAGAGATTCATGTAGGTCATTGGTTTTATAAGGATTACCTGCTCTTTTCCATGTCTGATTTTTGCCGAGAGGTATTTACCTTTACCGGTAGTGAATCCTTCATTGAAAAAACCGGCGATTTTTTCAACAGCTTCAAACCCGATGTTATGGCGGGTGCCGGTGTATCGGGATTCAGGGTTTCCAAGTCCGGCAACAAGTTTCATGGTGTAAAGCGTAAAACAGGGGGTGATTTTGATGGATCAGGCAACGGTGCCAATTGCTGAAGGAGAGAATATAACAGGGCGAGAGCAGAATAAGTAATATACGAGCACATTTTTGAGCTGTAAAAAGAGAAAACGGTGACAGAGTAAAAATAGCAGGAGGGAGCTAAGAAGTTCTACGAAAAGGTATTGAGATTCATGAAAAAAGTTGCAATTTACGTAATCCTGTTTTCGACAGGGATATTGCGCGATGGTGATTTTGCTGAGCTACATTCTTTTTTTTGAATCAAGAATAACAGTAAAAAAGTTGCAATGAAAAAACCTTTGAAAGTAACATGGTTGGCCAGAGCCGGTTCGGTTCTGGGAGGACTCGGGCTTTTGCTGCAGTCGCAGGTTGCGCATGCAAGCGAGGCCGATCTGGTATTGCCGGATCTCCATTCGGTATCATTTCTGGGTGGAATCCCCGGTGACACGCTTTTATTGTGGGGGCTTGCCATCTGCCTGTTCGGCATGCTCTTTGGTGTTGTGCAGTACATGGGTATTCGCAATCTTCCGGTTCACAGCGCCATGAAGGAGATCAGTGAACTGATCTATGCTACCTGCAAAACTTACCTGATCACACAGGGCAAGTTTATTCTTGTTCTCTGGGTGCTTATCGGTGCTATTATTGTCGCTTACTTCGGCTGGCTCCGCAATCTGGAAACAATAAAGGTTGTCTCCATTCTTGCAGCCAGTCTTATCGGTATTCTCGGAAGCTATACGGTTGCGTGGTTCGGTATGAGAATCAACACCTTTGCCAATTCGAGAACAGCATTTGCAAGCCTTGGCGGAAAACCTTTTCCTACCTATGCCATTCCGCTCAGAGCAGGTATGAGTATCGGTATGCTGCTCATCAGCATCGAGCTTTTTGTTATGCTCTGCATCCTTCTCTTTGTGCCTGCTGACTTTGCCGGACCCTGTTTTATCGGTTTCGCCATCGGTGAGTCACTTGGTGCTTCTGTGCTGCGAATTGCCGGCGGTATCTTCACCAAGATTGCCGACATCGGTTCCGACCTCATGAAGATTGTCTTCAAGATCAAGGAGGATGACGCACGCAACCCAGGTGTTATTGCCGACTGTGCCGGTGACAATGCCGGTGACTCTGTCGGGCCAACTGCTGACGGTTTTGAAACCTACGGCGTTACCGGCGTGGCTTTGATCTCCTTTATTCTGCTTGCCATCAAGGCTCCTGAAGTGCAGATCATGCTGCTTGTCTGGATTTTTGCCATGCGCCTTGTCATGATTCTTGCCAGTGCCGCCTCCTACTGGGTCAATGCTGCGTATGCAAAGATGAAGTACAGCAACGCTGACGAGATGAACTTCGAGAAACCACTCATCACGCTTGTCTGGCTTACCTCTATCGTCTCGATCATTCTTACCTACATCGCATCGTACTACCTGATCAGTACACTTGGTGACGGCACCATGTGGTGGAAGCTTGCTTCAATCATCACCTGCGGAACCATTGCCGGTGCGCTTATTCCTGAACTGGTGAACCGCTTTACCTCTACCGAGTGCGCCCATGTACGCAACGTTGTACAGTGCACCAAAGAGGGTGGAGCCGCCCTGAACATCCTTGCCGGTCTTGTAGCCGGTAACTTCAGTGCCTACTGGATGGGTCTTGCCATTGTGGGTTTGATGGCAGGAGCTTATGGCCTCAGCACGCTTGGAATCACTACGTTGGGTTTGACCCCTGAGCTGATTGCAGCACAAGGATTCCTTACGATAGGGCTTGACAATGTGATCATGCTTGCTCCTTCAGTCTTTGCTTTCGGTCTTGTGGCGTTCGGATTTTTGAGCATGGGTCCGGTTACCATTGCCGTTGACTCTTACGGTCCGGTTACTGATAATGCTCAGTCGGTCTATGAACTTTCACTGATCGAAAATGTTTCGCCCAGAGAGATTGAGAGCGAGTTCGGCTTCAAGCCTGACTTCACCAATGCAAAACGCTATCTTGAAGCCAATGACGGCGCAGGCAACACCTTCAAGGCAACAGCCAAGCCGGTGCTTATCGGTACAGCCGTGGTAGGATCAACCACCATGATTTTCTCGATCATCATGATTCTGACCAACGGCCTTGCAGACGTCAGCGCTATTGCAAAGCTCTCCATTCTTTCGCCTCCGTTCCTGCTTGGTCTCATGATGGGTGGTGCCGTGATCTACTGGTTTACCGGTGCATCCATCAACGCAGTGACAACCGGAGCCTACTATGCGGTTGAATTTATCAAGCAGAATATCAAGCTTGATAGCGGCGCTGAAAAGGCCTCGATTGAGGACAGCAAGAAGGTTGTAGAGATCTGCACGAAGTTTGCACAGAAAGGTATGCTTAACATCTTTCTGACCGTGTTTTTCACGACACTGGCCTTTGCCTGTCTTGACTCCTTCTTCTTTATCGGTTACCTGATCTCCATTGCTCTCTTTGGTCTCTACCAAGCAATCTTTATGGCCAATGCCGGTGGCGCCTGGGACAATGCCAAGAAACTGGTTGAAACCGAACTCAATGCCAAAGGCACCGAACTGCATGATGCTTCAATTGTCGGTGATACAGTCGGCGATCCGTTCAAGGACACCTCTTCAGTGGCCCTGAACCCGATCATCAAGTTCACCACACTCTTCGGTCTGCTTGCCATCGAACTCGCCATTGAACTGCCTCCGCAGTTGGCGCTGACCCTGGCAGCAATCTTCTTTGCTCTCTCGTTGATATTTGTACATCGTTCCTTCTTCTCCATGAGAATCAAGGTTGATGAACATTAATCACCATTTATTATTGACACAACGACAAAAGCCGCAGTGATGCGGCTTTTGTCGTTGTTGGGTGTTCGGAAGAGTTTCAGTATGGGCGGGGTTTCATTCCGTCCTGATTTTCGCTATCCCGGAATTCTTAAGGCATAGCGTTTGCTTGAGTGGAGTACCGTGCGGTATTTTTCGATATTTTCAAGGATTTCACCTGTGCCTCTTGCTACGGCGGTCAGGGGATCGTCGGTGATGTGGACGGCAAGCTTGGTCTCTTCGTTGATTTTTTTGTCAATTCCCTTGATGAGCGCACCGCCTCCGGCAAGGAAAATGCCTCGGTCGAGAATGTCTACCGAGAGTTCCGGTTTGACGACCAGCACCTCAAGGGTTTTTTTGATTGAGGTGATGATCTGGCCAATAGGGGTTGCAATAGCCTCCCTGATGGTGACCGAGTCGACCTTCATGGCTTCAGGAAGTCCTGATTTAATGTTGACAGCCTTCACGGTCATGGTCAACTCCGTGTCAAGCTTGTAGGCTGACCCGATCTGCATTTTAATCTCTTCAACGGTACGCTCGCCGATGGACATGTTGTATGTCTTCCGGAAGTGCCGGATAATCGAGTTTGTGATATCGGTTCCGGCAACCCTGAGCGATTCACCGGATGCGATGCCACCGAGTGAAATAACGGCGATATCCGTTGTTCCGCCACCGATATCGACAATCATATTTCCTTTTGCTTCATTGAACTCAAGTCCCATGCCAATTGCTGCGGCTATCGGTTCAGCCACCAGATAGACCTCTTTTGCTCCGATATGCTCTGCGGCATCGTGCACGGCTCTTTTTTCAACTTCGGTTATACCTGAAGGGATGCCGATAACCATTCGGCGGATACCCAGTGAGAAGCGGCTTTTTGTTTTTTTGATCAGCCCCTTGATCAGCTCTTCGGTTGCTTCATAATCGGCAATAACGCCGTTGGCCAGAGGCCGGATGGTGATGATGCCCGGATGGGTTTTTTCATGCATGAGGAGGGCTTCGCTTCCGATGGCGACAACTTTGCCTGAATTGCGTTCACGGGCGACAATTGATGGCTCATTCAGGACAACGCCTTCGTTGCGTATATAGATTAATGTATTTGCAGTTCCGAGATCAATTGCGATATCTTTGAACAGGCGGCTGAAAAAACTCATGTTGTGATGGTTCTGTGTAATCCCGTGCGAGTAGTAATCGGCAGTGAAAGCGGTTCTTTTTTATCCGAAAAACGACTTTTATTCATCCTTTCGGGTTATGATAGAACGGTATCACTGTTCTGAATGCGTCAAGTTAAACAATGCTTTAGCTCACTCCCAAAAAAAATTACAGGAACACTCTCAATGGAGTAGCGAATATTTTTGACAGAGGCAAATGTGTTCAGAAATCAAGGGGAAATGCAGTTGATTCTTGTTTATGGGCGCCTCTATCTATTTATTGTCGTGAGAAGCCCGAGGACAAGGCGGATGGAGCACAGAAACCGTAGTGTACACGTAGTACATGAGGATTTCGAGCACCACCCAACGCAGTAATCGGGTTTCGGAACAAATAAATAGAGGTGCCCTTATGTTTATTGAGAGAAAAAGCGGATGTTCCGGTTGCCGTACGGCAGGATAGCTGCAAGTTTTTGATATAGGTTATCTCTATGTGACAGCGCGGGTGAAGTTCTCTTTTTGATAGTGCGGGAAAAAATTGCTACCAGTATTGATGCATGCTTATGAAACTGACCAGGATATATCAGAGTAGTGTGATTGACTTTTATTCGCCGGATTTTTCGACCGAACTTCTCCTCCCGTTTGCCGAAGCCGGGGTATCTGCAGGGTTTCCCTCACCGGCGGATGATTATATGGAGCTGAGTCTTGATCTCAACAAGGCTCTTGTTCGGCATCCGGCAGCTACTTTTTATGCCAGGGTGAAGGGCTCTTCAATGATTGATGCCGGAATCAGGGAAGGGGATATTCTGGTGATTGATAAATCCCTTGATCCGAAGGATGGTGATATTGCCATCTGTTTTCTTGACGGGGAGTTTACGGTCAAGAGGATTATAACACAGGAGGACGCCCTTCTTCTGATGCCGGCCAACGAGGAGTTCACTCCGATCCGGATTACCGCTGAGAACGACTTTCTGGTATGGGGTGTGGTGACCTATATCATTCACAAGGCAAGATAGCGGAAGCGAGTGCAATGTTTGCCCTGATTGACTGCAACAACTTTTATGTATCCTGCGAGCGGCTCTTCAATCCCGGATTGAGAGGTCGTCCTGTTGTGGTGCTCTCCAATAATGACGGCTGTTTTATCTCCCGCTCCGAAGAGGCCAAGGCTATCGGGCTTGGTATGGGTGAATCGGCATTCAAATGCAGGGAGCTGCTCCAGCAGCACCAAGTAGCCGTTTACTCGGCCAACTTTTCGCTTTACGGTGATCTGTCCGCACGGGTGATGCGGACTCTCGCCGATTTTGCCCCCGATATTGAGATCTACTCCATCGATGAGTGTTTTCTTGACCTCAGCGGGTTCGACCGGTTTGATCTTGCTGACTATGCCCGCCAGATGCGGCGAACAGTGGAGAAGCATACAGGTATTCCCGTCAGCATCGGTATCGGCTCCACCAAAACCCTTGCCAAGGCGGCAAGCCGGATGGCCAAGAAAAACTCAGAACTCGGAGGGGTCGCTCTTTTGAGAAGTGATGCTGAAGTCAGCGATGCCCTGTCAGGCATGGATGTTGAGCATGTATGGGGAATCGGTGCTCGTTACGGCGCTCTCCTGCACCGGCACGGGATTCATACAGCACTTGATTTTGCCGGAGCGCCCGCACCCTGGGTTCGCCGGAACCTGCACATTACCGGGGCAAGGGTACAGGAGGAGCTGAACGGTCGCTCATGCCTCTCACTCGAACTGGTGCGACCGCCAAAGCAGTCGATCTGTACATCGCGTTCGTTCGGTACGCCCGTTACTCTAAAGGAGAATCTGCAGCATGCCGTGGCGCATTTTGCCTCCAAATGTGCATTCAAGCTCCGCCGGGAAGGATCAAGGGCTTCGCTGCTTACCGTTTTTGCCGCTACCAGCCCGTTTGCCCCGAAAGAGAAGCGGTACTGGGGAACCGAGACACTTTCGCTTCCTTCGGCTACAAACGATACCCTGCTTTTGCTTGAGGCGGCAAAGCTTGTGCTTGAGCGTATCTACCGACCGGGGTATGAGTACAAAAAAGCAGGGGTTATTCTGAGCGGTATCGGTTCGGTAACTGAACCGCAGCAGACTACGCTTTCACTGTTTGATACCGATCCGCACCCGGAAAAACAGGGGAGATCGGCTAACCTGATGGAGGCCCTTGATGCGCTGAACTCCCGTTACGGCGCAGGAACACTCCGCGTTGCTTCCGACAGCCCATCGGGATGGAAGCAGCGGCAGGAGGAACTTTCTCCGGCTTACACAACCCGCTGGTGTGATATCATTGAGGTGACAACATGAATCCCGCAAAGGTTTCAAGAAGCAGGCTCAAAGAGCTGACCGATCTGCCGAATATCGGTACATCGATAGCCCGCGATCTTCGGCAGATCGGTATTTCCAGTCCTGAGCAGCTTGCGGGCCGCTCGGCGTTGGAGATGTATCACGATTTGTGCCGCATAACCGATACCCGTCAGGATCCTTGCGTGCTTGACGTCTTCATGTCGGTAACAAGCTTCATGTCAGGCGGCGAGCCGCGCACCTGGTGGTCGTTTACCGAAGAGCGGAAGCGGCTGCTCCGCAAAGAGGCGCCCACGGGTACCTCTAAAAATTATCATGAGCGGTTTGAAGATTTTTGACCACGAAAGAGAGGAAAAGAAAATGAAGCAAGTGGACCCAGTGGACGGGGAAATAGTGGACAAAAGTGGACTTGAGTGGACAAGAAGGAACAGATTCCGGATTGACTTGTAGGCCCCACTGTGGTTGCCCTTTCGAACAAGAAAACCATCCGGATTTTCGCTTTGTCCTTGTAGTCTTTGTTGTCTTTTCAAGCCCCAGCCCAACGATGCCATCAAATCGCGCAACAAATTAATAAAGGTGCCATTATGATTATCAGCGCCAGCCGCCGCACTGACATCCCTGCCTTTTACGGAGAGTGGCTTGTGAACCGCCTGAAGGCTGGTGAGGTGCTGGTGCGTAATCCCATGCAGCCCAGGCAGGTGAGCAGAATTATGCTTGCTCCTGAAACGGTTGATGCCCTTGTTTTCTGGACCAAAAACCCTGAACCCTTTCTCGCGTTTCTGCCGGAAATTGATACCCTTGGGTACTCTTACTATTTTCTCTTTACGCTTACCCCCTATGACGTAACGCTGGAGCCCGGTGTTCCTGACAAAGGTTCGATTGTGGAAGTGTTCCGGCGGTTATCGCGGCTTGTCGGTCCTGAAAAAGTGGTGTGGCGGTATGACCCGGTTGTTATTACCGATCTGTTTACCCCGGTTTGGCATGCAGCCTCATTTCTGCGGCTCGCAGAAGAGCTTTCCGGTTATACAGAGCGCTGCATCATCAGCTTTCTTGACGACTACCGCAAGGTGAGAAGCCGGATGCGCAATCTCCGCTACACCCTGCCCGACAGTGCACAGATGAGCGAACTTGCCTCTTTGTTTGCCGGGATAGCAGGCGAACAGGGAATAGCACTCTGTACATGCAGCCAGGAGGTTGATCTGTCCAGTCAAGGTATCATGCACAGCCGCTGTATTGATGGCGGGCTTGTCAAGCGCATTTCCGGACGCCAGGTGAAGGGAGCAAAAAAAGATAGCAGCCAGCGTCACGCCTGCGGATGCATTGAGAGCCGTGATATCGGCAGCTATGATACCTGCCCGCACGGATGCCTTTACTGCTATGCTGTTGCCAGCCAGGCAAAGGCACGCAAAGCTTTTGAAGCATACGACCCATCATCACCGATGCTCTGCGACAGCCTGCACGGAGACGAAACAATCACAACGCCCGCACCCCGCAAGAGAGCAGCTTCAGCACGAAGACAGTCCGATCCAGGATTGCAGCAGGGTGATCTCTTTGGATAGAAAAAATTACCAGAACCCCCCCTTCAAGGCACCACTATTAATTGTCGTGAGTGGGGGAGAAGATTTTGAACCACGAAAAACACGAAAAGAAAAGGAAGAAAGTGGACAGATGTGGACGGAGTGGACAGAGGGAAGAAATTCCGGATTTCCTTACCCGGTGTCATCCCGAAGCATCCCCTTTGTCATCCCGAACTGCAAGGAGGGATCTGATTGTCGAAAAATGAGATCTCTCACTTCGTTCGAGATGACAAAAAAATCAGCTTGACAAACAATAACATGATCGCCCTTTTGAATACGGGAACAAATTAATATTGTTGGCCCCCCTATCCGAGCTGTTCGACAAGGTAGTTCTGTATCCCCATCTGGCTGATCTGGTCAATCTGAGCCTCAAGCCAGTCGATGTGAGCCTCTTCATCGCGGAGGATTGATTCAAGCAGCTCTCTGGTTCCGTTATCTCCGGCTTCAACAGCAAGCCTGATGCCGTCATTGTAGGATGCGATGGCTCCATCTTCCGAATGCCGGTCGTTTTTATGCTGAGCGGCCACATCGGCTCCTATCTTTATCTTTTTGAGGTCGCTGACAACGGGAATGCCTTCAAGAAAGAGGATTCTTGCAATAAGTTTTTCGGCATGCTTCATTTCATCAATTGCACGCTTCTCATCAGCATTGTGGAGTTTTTCATAACCCCAGTTGCTGCACATCTCCGAATGCACAATGTACTGGTTGATTGCGGTCAGTTCGTCAGCGAGCAGGCTGTTGAGTTTTTCGATTATTTTCGGGCTGCCTTTCATAGGTATCTCCTTGATTCGAGTTGATAATGGGCTCTTTTATATAGTCACTTCATATAATAAAGCTGATAATCCGAAATCCCGCAACATCTTTTCCGCCAAATCATGAAAGCTGTGAAATATTGTGATTCCGTGTATAGAAAATAACACCGATGCGTTTGATGTGTTCAATAATACCCGGATCGTCGATATCGGAAAAAATGGAGAGGTCAATGGTATAGGGCAGATGCAGGTTGTCAATCTCTTCACTGATCTCAAACAGTGTTTTGGTGGTTAATGCCGTGCCACACAGTGTCAGGTCAATATCCGAGCCGTTTTTATGCGTTCCTTTTGCACGGGAACCATAGAGGATAGCCTGTTCCACCTGAGGGTAAAGCTCTATGACCTTGCGTATTTTCCGGATTGTTTCATCCTGCAGACCGTACATCATGGTGTCGTTTCTGTTTTCAGCTTTTCCAGTTTGGTCAGAAGAGCTTCGAATGCTGCGTAGTAGTCGTTAAGAATAGCGGACGAAATGTTGGCCGCAGTGGTCTCGTCGTAGGTATGGGTGGTCAGGTTGCGGCTCTGAATCATCTCCATCCAGATGTCTCCGTTTTCAATCAAACCAGCTTTGAACGCTGCACGGGTAGTGTCTTTGGAACCATATAAATCAGCAACACCTCGATTTTCAAGAAAATCCTTCAATGTTTTCCATGCAAGTTCATGGGTGTATTCAAATGACTGGATTAAACCCTGTTCTTCAAGTGTTGAAAGTTTGCGCTGTTGAGCCAGTTCAACTGCCGCTTTCAATTGTGAAAAGGCTTTGAGGAAGTTGTTGAAACGCTGAACCCATCGGATATCTGTGGTCATAAGGGAGCTCCGAAAAAAAGAAGATGATCACCTGTTTTAAAATATCGGGTATCGGATGCCAGTAATTTACAAAACATTTAAAATCACCGCACACTAATCCATAAATACCCCGAAGCGGGTTCGTATTTCTCTTTTGCCATCGTTGCATCCCCCGGATACTTTCCCGTTTCGCAGAGAGTACACTATATTGTCTTTATTACTCATCCGTTAACCCGCTTAATTCATCTACATGGCTGTTACCTGGCTGCATGTGTCGGACTTTCACCTGAGTGACAATGGTCAATACGATCAGGAGGTTATACTTCGCGCACTTGTTGAATCGGTGAAAAGGTTCAGGGGAGAGGGGCGAGTGCCAGACCTGATCTTTGCTACCGGTGATATTGCCCGGAATGGCAAGGCAAAAGAGTATGAATTTGCTACACAGTTTTTCGATGATATGCTCGGTGCTGCCGGATTGAACAGGGATCGTTTATTCATTGTTCCCGGTAACCATGATGTTGATCGCAGGATGGGTAAAGGTCTTGATCGTACTCTTGGCTCCAAAGCAGATTCAGACGAGTATTTCGACATCGAAACGCCAACTCCACATCTGACCCAAAAATTCCATGCGTTTTCAGCTTGGTACAATGACTTTTTCAAAACCATCAGAACATTTCCTGTAAATACCACTTGTAGCCAGGTAGAGATTGTCAAGATCAATAACAGTCGTATTGCGGTGCTTCCTCTGAACAGCTCCCTCTTCTGTATCGATGATCATGACCATAATCAACTTTTTATCGGTCGTCGTTGCCTTGACAAGGCAAAGGATCAGCTTGGGGATGCCGACCTGAAAATTGCATTGCTTCATCATCCACTTGATTGGTTAAGTCAGGTAGAGCGATCAAATATAAAAGCGATTTTTGGAGAATCGGTTGACCTTCTGCTTCATGGCCACTATCACGAGACCGAGACAGAAAGTATTGTTTCAGCTAACAGTGGATATCTGAAGCTTGCTGCCGGAGCCTCATATCAGACAAGGCAATATCCCAACAGCGCACTCTATACCTCCTACTTTCAGGGAGAGGTAACAATATTTCCGATTCGCTATGAAGATACTCCCCGGGAAGAGTGGACGCATGACACCAGCGTTTTTCCTTCGCCACATTATACAGGCATGTTTACTCTGCCGGGTCGCTTGCATTCGCCATCAGCACGAGGAGCTGGCGATCACTGGAGTGAAACCCTCCCGTCACCTGCGCTTCATCAAGCCGAAGAGCAGAGATACCAGGCAATATTGAAAGAGGAACTGGGGTATATCCGCATGCTTGGGATGCCGGGAGTAGAGAGCGTCAAGGTTAACCTGAATGATGACACCTTTGTGCCGCTTCGCCTTTCCGGCAAGTATGATTCAGAGAAGGTGTTTTCTGAAAAGAGAGCCTCTCAGGAGAGCGAGCATATTTTTTCTCCCGACGAAATCATGAAGCGGGCATTTCATGATCGCAGGGGTCTGAGAATGCTCCTTGTCATCGGTGATCCCGGAGCCGGTAAGACGACACTGCTCAAGTACTATGCCCTGTGTGCAATGGAGGATTATACCCGGCTTGGCTTTGCCTCTCCGGTCAGTGTGTTTTACCTGCCGCTGCGCGAGCTTTTGCGTGATGAAAAGGGCGATTTTTCTGATTCACTGCCAGTAAACCTTGCAAGCTGGTCAGCAAAGCATCATCAAACCATTCCGGAGGGGATTTTCGGAGAATGGCTGAACAGTGATGCTCTCGTCTTGCTTGACGGCCTTGATGAAATCAGTGATACGGAAGAGCGCAAAGCGGTGTGCGACTGGATAGACCATGCTTGGAGCGGATTCCGCAAGGCCCGCTTTGTGGTTACGTCACGAGCGACAGGCTATAACAAGGAGGAGGGCATCGAGCTTGCCGCCGACTACGAGCGGGCTGATGTACAGGACTTTACTTCGGAGCAGCAGGAGCGGTTTCTCTCAAACTGGTTCACGGCTGCTTTCCTGAAAGAACCCTGTGAAAAGGGATTTGACGAAGCTGGCTGGCAAATAAAGCAGAGAGCGGAAGCCCATGAGAGAACCATAGCTATTATGGCGCACCTCAAGATCCCGAAAAACAGGGGATTGCGTCAACTTGCGGCCATACCGATGATTTTGCAGATTATGGCCATTCTCTGGAAGGATCGTGACTACATGCCGGATAGCCGTGTAAAGCTCTATGAGGCAGCGCTTGATTATCTGCTTGAATTTCGCGACAAGCGCCGAAAGATAGTTCCGCTTCTTTCAGCCTCGCGTGCCCGCCAGGTGCTCGGGCCGGTTTCGCTCTGGATGCAGGAGCGGCTTGAAAAAGATGAAGCACCAAAAGCAGAGATGCACATCGAAATGCAGGAGAGGCTTGATACGCTTGACAATCCGCCAACAGCGGAGGTGTTTTGCGACTATCTGGTAAAACGCGCAGGCTTGCTGGTAGAGAGTGCGGGCAAAGAGTACCTCTTCCGGCACAAATCGTTCAGGGAATATCTTGCAGGCGTCCAGCTCAAGGAGGATCGACCCTATGAGCAGCTCAACAAGCTTGTGACACATTTCGGAGAGGACTGGTGGGAAGAGCCGCTCCGCTTTTTCATTGCTTCGGTTGATGCCAATGTTTTTGATGCCTTTATGCAAAAGCTTTTTGATGCACCGCAGAGCGAGGTACTGACACAAAAACAGCATTTGCTCTTGATGACACTCATCGAAGAGGCCAAAGGCAAAAAGATTGATGCTCTAAGCAAAAAGCTGCTCGATCAGGAAACCACGGCTTCGCGCCAGCGGGTGATTCTTGATTGCCTGAAGGCTGTAGGAAAGCGTTCAGCACTTGAAGCAATTGAGCAATTTAAAACTCTGGGTTTGGCTAAAAATAGGGATGTTGCCGACAAGGCTGAAGAGGTTAATTTTGAGTTACTGCCCGGTATAGAGCATATACCTGTCAAGCCAGACTTTTTATCGGTTTCGAAAGCGCCTACTGCTGTCACTTTGGATAATCTCCCGGAATCATTTCGCAATCCGAATGAGCACAATGCAGAGTATATCCTGATAAGAAAAGGGAGCTATCTTGACTCGGAGACAAAAGAGAAAAGGAAGGTGAAAACTGATCTCTATTTCGCCAAATATCCTGTTACCAACAGGCTTTATCGTTTATTCATAACCTCTTTAGACAGAAACACTTCAAGCTTTGAGGAGTTGTCATCAATGCTATTGTTCAGAGAAGAGCTGAACGAAATTGCGAAAAAGAGAACATGGGATACCGGTTTTGCCAGGTATCTTGAAGGAGGTAAAGATGATCTTGCTTCACGCTTTCGTTCCGGTTATGATGAAGACCGCAAATTCGGCGGAGATGACCAGCCTGTAGTTGGTGTGAGCTGGTATGCCGCAAAAGCATACTGCCTGTGGCTTTCGCTGCTTGAGGGCACAGCAGACGCTTACCGCTTGCCGAATGAAGTTGAGTGGCAGTGGGCCGCAGGAGGCAGGCAGGGAAAGAGAGAGCGGGTAGTTCGAGACTATCCCTGGCCTGAGGCGAAAGGCGAACCAAACCCGAAACTGGCCAATTATGGTCAAAATGTTGGTGCAACCACTCCCGTCGGGAGCTACCCTGAAGGGGCGACACCAGAGGGACTGTACGATATGGCCGGAAATGTGTGGGAGTGGACGGATAGTATACACGAAAAATACGCTCCTGCCCGTTCTTTGCGCGGGGGTTCGTGGGACAATAAGCCTGGGAATCTGCGCTGTTCGGTCCGGGGCGGCAACAGTCCCGGCCTCAGGCTCAACTATATCGGTTTTCGAGTAGTTCGTTCCAGTCCTCTTTACTCTTCCTGAATTTCTGATCCTCTGTTCTCTGGAAATCTGGAAAGAAATGAGATGAGTGATGGGTTATGGGCGATGAGTGGATGAGGAAGAGTATGAATTTCGAGCAGCGTCATCCCGAACGGAAGAGAGGGATCATGGTTGCGAGGAGAAAAAGTAACGGATTGAGGACTGTTTTTATGGCCGGTCATGACATGCTGATTGCGAAAAAGGCCTATGATTTTTCAAAATGGCTGCTGCTGCACACTGGAAAATTCCCCAAAAGCTATCGCTTCAGCATTGCTCTCCGTCTGGAAAATAGTGTGCTGGAGTTTACCGAGCTTGTTGCGATAGCCAATATGCGGGAGAAGAAATCAGATCTCTTGCATCAGGCTGATGAGGTGTTGACACGGTTACGCATACTGTTTCGCTTGAGTTATGAACTGAAATTTATTAGCATAACCTCCTATGAATTTGGAAGTTGCCAGATTACCGAATTGGGAAAGATGCTTGGCGGCTGGTTGAAAAAAATTGAACAAGTCGCTGAAAATTCATAACTATCGTTGTTCAGAATAGAGGAAAAGAGTCGCTAAATGAGCTGCCCGTTCTTTGCGCGGGGGTTCGTGGAACAATAAACCTGAAAATCTGCGCTGTTCGGTCCGGAACAACAACAATCCCGACAACAGGAACAACAATATCGGTTTTCGAGTCCTGACTTCTGCCAAATTAGTGCGGAAGCTCAGAGTTTAAGAGTTTTATGATAGAGTTGTTTGCTAATTTACTGGTATTCATACGCACGGTGTGTACTTCTCCTGTTCGCTCATCATAGATGTTGG
>JAAXXL010000090.1 GCA_013334485.1 Chlorobiaceae bacterium
CATGCGAGGAAATGGCCTTGGCGTCGTCACCCGGCGCCAGCGGGTTTCCGGCGGCAGAACTCGTTTGGACTGGCAAAAAAACACCGGCGAGTGCCAGCATTCCGACCATAGCAAAAGACCCAACCAAACGAAGCTTCAACATGGGGGGTTCCCTCCCGAACACTGAGATTGATGATAAACAGTATTTAAGCGGATTAACGCCACTGTTTTTGTAGATTTTGTGTTTGTAACGTAATTGCTTCTAATAAATATAATGCATTAAAATAATTGGAAGGTGTAAAAAAAAATGGAGTTATGCAGGTTTAATGCCCTCATTTCCTTAATGGGCCATAAAGCTTTGCAACTAAATGGAGATGATAGGCAGTGAAATAAGCGGGAAATCTGTTTGAGGTTAGGGGCGTCACGAATTGAGTTTTTCTGGGCCAGATGAATACAGTATTTTTCCAGTATTTTCAGCTAGTAATGGATATTATTATATTTTCTGTCTTGAGAGGTCACGAAACGCTCATCTGGGAATTTTGCCAAATAATTTCTGGTGAAATTACATTCCAGTACATATTGCTCCGTATTGACTTTTGGAGATCATTAGTCGGATAATTAGGTAGATTTTGAGCTGGGTGCCATAACATCCAGCCCCGATCGAACAACAGGGTGGGCAGTCCTCCGGTTGCTCATCCTGTTGTTTCTCATCGTCGGCCCTTCATGAGAAAGCCGTAAAGATCTCCCTCATTTCAATCCCCCTCTCACGCAGATGCGCTTTCAGCTCGCTGATGGGCACTTCCTCCCGGGGAAATATCCCCGTCGCCAATGCCGCTTCTGCCCTGGTTTTCTTGAACACCTCCGAGAAATGTTCCACCTTCCCCGCGCCGCTGGAGGCGATGACCGGAATGGACACGGTCGACCTCACCTGATTGATCAGCTCGAGGTCAAAACCGGAATTGGTACCGTCCTTATCAATGCAGTTCAAGAGAATCTCCCCGGCCCTCAGTTCGTGCCCGTGGCGTTTGTCGCCGGATCGACTGCCGCCAGCAAGGTCTCTGAGCGAGGAGGTGTTAAAACTACAAAAAAATATTTAACGCAGTATTCGTCAGTGGTAGGTAATATCATTCGTTATCCGAGGCTTTTCCCCCCCACTAAGCATGAGCACAAAAGCAATGAATTTTTCCTGCTCAAAGTGCCCCACCATCTCCTCTTTCATGGTCAGCATGGCCTCAAAGGGATCTCGGGCATTAGCATAGATCCTGCGGGTTGTTAGTGCATCATAGACGTCAGCAATGGCGACTATCTTGACAAAATCTGATACCTGATTTCCTTTGAGACCATCCGGATAGCCCTTGCCAGAATGTTTTTCATGATGGTGGAGAATCACATTGAGGGATGTTTCCGGAATCAAGTCAGCCATCAACTCATATCCATACTGGGGATGCTTTTTTATGATGGAGAATTCTTCAGATGTCAGCGGGCCAGGTTTCTTGAGAATTTTTTCATCAATCTTGGTTTTACCTATATCATGAAGCAGGCACCCAAAAGCAAAGTCCTGAAGTCCTGTTTTTTCCATTGGATGAATGTGTCGCCACAGACCTATGCTGAAAACAGCCACATTCAAGCAGTGGGTGAAGGTGTAGTAATCGTGGGAGCCGAGCTGTAGCAGGCTTGGAATGGCGTCGTCATTACTGAAAGCGAATTGAATGATATTTCTGCTAATGTCATCCACTCTTTTTAGGTTTTTACCGCTCCGGGGGTCATGAAAAATATCTTCGATAACTTGGCTGGCACAATTGTAAATAATTTTTGATTTCTCAACGAGCGGGATTTCTTGGTTGTCAATCAGCATGCTGATATTATTTTCAACCAAAAGATGGAAATTGAATAAGTCTTCTTTTTTAATGAAAAATTGTTCAAATCCGCGACTTGTAACAATATCCTGAAGCTTCGAAATAGGAAAATATCTGTGCATAAGGAGCAGGGGCTCATTTGCATGTTGCTCGCTGGATGGGCCGACATATAGATCAAAGGTAGCCTCTCCGTTGAGATTCATCAGAAAATGCTTGCTGACAAGGATAAAACCATCGGGGCAGAATGCATTATGGAGATGCATATCGTATTGTTTTCCTTTCCTTAACTCAACAAATTGTAGGCTTTGGCGGCCTGAATAACGCCAGTAATGTCAAAATGGGATATCGATTGACAGTTGGCCGTTCCTTTGTCATGCAAGTTAAGGACCGTGCTAGCACTGTAAAAGTGCAAAAAAATAAATAGGTCATCTATTTGGTAGGAGGCAAAATGGCATTGCCCTTAATATGGTCAGTAGTGTCGCGGGTTGACTTTTTCTGAGTCCGATAACCCCTGTATTTTTTGGGTGTTTCCAAATGGTAAGGAATAATATTTTTGGGTATTTCCGGTGAGGAAGAACTAAGGGCTACTACTGATTTTTCAAATAGTTAGGAGGATACTTCTGGTAAATTCACCAATTTTTAGTCGGGGATATTCCCAAATTGTTTTGTTTGTGGATGAAACTACCTTGTTTCAATCCCCTTACTCCGCAGATGCGCCTTCACCGCGCTGATGGGCACTTCCTGTCTGTGAAAGATTCCAGCCGCCAATGCCGCCTCTGCGCCGGTTTCTTCGAACACCTCGGAGAAATGTTCCACCTTTCCCGCGCCGCTTGAAGCGATGACCGGGATGGAGACATTTTTTCTGACCTGATTGATCAGTTCCAGGTCAAAGCCTGAATTGGTGCCGTCCTTGTCGATGCAGTTCAGAAGAATCTCCCCGGCGCCCAGTTCCTCGCAAGCCTTTGCCAGCTCCATAGCGTCCACATCACGACCTTCCCGACCGCCTTTCACGGTACACTGGTACCAGCAATTTAGGGAAAATTAGACGAAAAATTGAGTGCCGTCAATGAGTTGCGCTGATTTTTGTGCCCGGTTTTCCTCTTCACCCAACCATAACCCAACCGAGCCCGGTATGCATTTGTCGTTTTTTCTGAGTGAAAATTCTTTGCTCAGATCGGCCCTCTCGATTCTACCCACCATCCTCCCAACCCAGCCTATGCCGAGTGTCGGGCGGGAGGGGGTGAGTGATTTCATACGATTGCTTGTCCCATGATTTTTCGGAATTGACAAGCAGCCTGGGTGACTGAGATACTATTTTTGTATCTATTTTGGCTCCATTATTTCCGGCTGAGGCTGCGTTTAGTCTCTGGAGGTTGCATAATGCGAGATCTCTCCCGTGTGGCTGCACAAAAAACTGTTTTGACTTTGTTCTTTGTGCAAATAATCCTGCTCTCTATCGCCTGCAATACTGCCTCTGCGCAACAAAACGTCGAAGCTGCCGCTTCAGATACGGACCTCTCAAAACACCCCATTTATTCAAAATACGACTTCGGAGAGGCCTCAAAGGTAATCAATTTTGGTACCCAACCGTTGGGAATTCCTATCGGGGTACTTGCTGAAGTGATGAAGCGGGATAATATCCTCAGGGACGCTGTAAAGGCAAAAGGGCTTGAAATAAGGGTTCATCCGTTTCTGAAGGGGGCGGATCTTAATTTTTTCTGCCAACGCGGCCAGATAGATGTTGGTTTGTCCGGCGATATGCCCACAATAATACTCGCTGCGGAATGTCGCATAGTGATTGTGGCATTGGCAAAGAAGGGTTTCTCCGATGTTGTCGCAAAAAAGGAGATGCAGATCACTGAGTTGAAGGGCAAACGCATCGGCTATCCTCCCAACTCAAACGCACATTATGCCCTGCTTGTCGCGCTCTCATCGGTGGGATTAAAAGAGTCAGATGTCCGGATGATCGCCCTTGATGTCAATCAGATGCAGGAGGCACTGCATAACAACAAGATTGATGCTTTTGCAGCCTGGGAGCCTGTTCCGACCCTTGCCAGAGCAAAATACAAAGATTTTGTCGTCGTTCATAGATCCCTTAACGAAAGTTTCATGTATTTCAGCAGGGCAATGCTCAATCGCCATCCGGACATAGCTCGTCATCTGATGGCTTCCATGATTCGGGCAGTGCTCTGGATGAAAAAGAGCGAGAATAATCTCCTGCAGGCCAGCAAGTTTACATTAGAGGCGGGGAAGTCTTTTCTGGGATGGCGGGCGGATCTTACCGCGGAGCAGATCGCAGATATTACGAACAGGGATCTCCTTGAGCTTGTTCACGTTCCAGCCATACCTGAGAAAGATTTCATGGTAGATGGTCCTTTGTGCAAAGAATTTGAATTTCTCAAAACAACAGGCAACTTACCAGAGTCAACTAAATGGGAAAAGATTGCAGGCAGTCTTGACCGCACGTTAATCAGTGAAGTCGTTTCAAACGCCACAACCTACAGAATCTACGAATTTGATTATGAGTTCGGGGGAACGAAAAATTGAACAGCACGAGGCATACAGATAGACATAAAAGATCCTTCCTCGGGCTGCGGGGAAGAATGCTCGTCTATTTTGGGATTACATTTGCACTCACGGTTTTTGTCTTCCTGTTTTTTGCCTTGTGGGGCATTCCGTTTACAGAGATCCAAGGTGAGTATTATGCAAAAGAGAAGGCGGCGTTGATTGAACTCAACATGATAGCGGATTTCAAGAAGAACGAGTTGAAACGTTATATGAATGAACGGAGGGGGGATGCCCATTCTTTTTCCGAAAGCACATTGACCAAAAAACAGGCAGTATTGCTTAGTACTGTCTTTAACCAGTTGAAAGGAAAGGAAAAGAATGAGGAGAGTTTCAGGGCAGCGCTGATAAAGATAACGGCCTACCAGGACATGCTTAAGCATCTGATCAGTACTGTCAGTGCATACTCAACGTACCATTCCGCAACTATTATTGATGCGGAAACAGGCGCGGCTATTGTTTCCACCGATGACAGACGGTTGCTGGCTGATTTTTCAGGGGATAAAAATTTTATCAAAGCAAAAGACCCGTTGGGGCCCGAGTTTATTGATATTTCCAAAGGCCTTGCCGACAGTGGCAATCACCTGGCTATTTATCATCCAATCATGGATGATGAGACGCACAACGACAGGCATGTAGTGCGATCCGTATTATTGTTAGTGATAGATTTATCTGAATATATCAAGCAGGTTACTGCAGAAGAAAGGCGTCTGTCAAAAACAGGCGAGATCATATTGGTCAGTGATGATCAAACTCTTCTGTCGCCGCTAAAATTCCCCTTACCTGATGGCTCAACCGTAACGCCATTCCAATATAAGCTTTTGACGAAGGAGACCGTTCTCGCGGCCAGTGGATCAGAGGGGATTATGCGAACAATCGATTACCGAGGGGTTCCGGTACTATCAGCCTATCGTCATCTGTTGGTAAATTCCGAGATGGGGTGGGGGATAATAGTCAAGGTAGATGAATCAGAAGTGTTTGGCCCGATCAAGCAGCGACTTAGTTATTTCTGCCTTGTTGCTTTCCTTGTCTGCGCGGTAGTCGTTATCTTTTCCTTTTTTATTGCTTCAAAACTTGCGAGGCCCATACAAATTTTAAGTCAGACAGCCAGCAAGGTTGGGGCTGGAGATTTGACAGTTCGTTCTCCTTTAGAGGGCTTCGATGAGGTGGGAATTCTTTCCCAAGCTTTTAATTCCATGATGGAGAACATGCAGGAGTCCCATAACAAACTCTCATTGGAGATTGTAGCACGGAAAGGGGCACAGGAAGAACTTGTGAAAATGGTTTCTGACCTTTCGGATGCACTCGAAAAGGTTAATGTTTTGAGCGGG
>JAAXXL010000034.1 GCA_013334485.1 Chlorobiaceae bacterium
TTGTAATTTGCTTCATGGTCTGGAACTCCTTGTGTATGGTGCTGATATCAAAGGTTTGGTCACTTTTAATATCGCCGTTTCTCAAGCGTTTTTCAGACCTTCTTTATTTTTTATCGGACACTACTGATACGAAATAGTGTTTCTTGTAATAACAGAGAGAAACTCTTACTGTAAAAAATCACCTGCTCGCAATTCAGGCAACTGACACTTCTTATTTACAAAATATTCACACCAAGCGCAAAGAATAGCTTGCGTTACCGGCTTCTGAAGGAAAAGAATAATGCGGTCTGAAGAGATTTTGAATGCTGGATGCTGGATGCTGGATTCTTCCGTTCAGTTCAACTTTTTTATAGCATCCGTACACATTGCTGATAGTTTGTTTCATCACGCCACGGTTTGCCAGCCTGCCAGTAACAATTGCAATGTGCGTGAGCACTAAAATGCGATAAATAACTTTTATTAAATCACATAAAAGCACTTTTCAACTTCGGGGACGTTCGTTACAAACTCTACAAACACAGCAACAAAATGGATCCATCCCAAAAGAGATCTGCTGGAGAGGGGTCGTTCACAACGAACTATACTTAACGCTGTTCAAGGCAAACTTCAGGTAGGGGGAGATGAAGAGATTTTGAATTCCGGATTGTCGTCCTGTGACAACCTACCGATAGGAATGATTGGAAAGCCTGCCCATTACAAACCAATGACTAACGGATAATCAAACGACTCCTGTACACATAGCGCCTGCCTCTCTGGCTCATTACCAGCTTCAAGCAGCATTTTAGCTACATCACGTGCTATTTCAAGTGTTTCACTGATGGTTCTCCCCTGAGCGACCAACCCTTGAATATCGTCGGAAGTTGCTAAATATACGCCTTCCGGTAACTTTTCGATATGGGTGGTAATAATGGCTTCCATAGGTCAATAATCATGTATTAATTTGTCACTTTCCGGAAATATCAACAAAATATACAGCTAATTCAAGGTAATGACGAACTGACACGATTCTGAACCTCTCATTCTCAGGGACGTAAGTGACCGAGGCAACAAAACCCGAGCAAAACTTATTCCCCAAAACCTCCGGATGACACCTGCACACGACATCTCTGGTACCCGGCTTTTTCGGCAACATGCGTGAGATGATCCTTCAGATCATGAACTTCCCATGAACCATCAGGATTTTCCCGAAGATGAGCAACTGATTTATTGTGATGTGAAGGCATAAAAATTATCGTCGTGAATCAATAATGCCAGTTTGAACCGCTAAACAGGATCAAGTCGCGCAAAAGGGGAAATAATTACCTGTTCACAACTCCGTCTGCCGACACTTCTTATTTACAAAATATTCACATCAAGCACAAGAAACAGCTTGCGTTACCGGCTTCTGAAGGAAAAGAATAATGCGGTCTGAAGAGATTTTGAATGCGGGGTGACAACTGCGGGATTCAGGATTTAAAAAAAAGAAGATTAACCACTAAACAGACGAAATTACACGAAAAAGAAGCGGTTGAAGAGATTCTGAATTTTGAATGCTGGATGCTGGATTAAAAAGAAGAGGTAGAGGCGCTCAATATTGCGACTTCGGGTAAGTAGGCCGGAGGAGTCTCACCTCCAGCCTCTTGCAGAGCTTTCGTTGTTAGACTATGCGAACATTCATAGTTCAGCATACCTGCACGGTGTTCGGTGCTTTTTTTAACTTTTTCGCTACAGCCCGCTCAATTACTTGCCAGGGTTCAGGCCGGATAATCATTGTCATTTCCCGTAACTATCAATATATTTCCCGAAAGGCCGTAATTACTGCGCAGGCATCAGAATAAGTACCGTCTGATATACAACGAATCGACGTTTCAAGATACCCTGAAAAACAAGTAACAACTGACAAGGAGGCTTGAATGCCAGCGATATCAATGTTTTATGGTATAATAGTTTACCTGTATTTCAAAGACAATCGGCAGCACCACAGCCCTCACATTCATGCGATTTACCAGGAAAATGAAGTTATAGTCTCCATTCCTGACGGTGAAATACTCGAAGGCAGTATTCCAAACAATAAAATGAAACTGCTGCTGGCATGGATGGAGCTTCACCAGGATGAATTGGTTGCGGACTGGCAACTTGCTCTATCCGGACAGCAACCATACAAGATTGAACCATTGAGGTAACAAATGAACCCACGAGTAGTAACGGTTACTCCCGGTGACGATTATACATTGTCCCTTGTCTTCACAAATGGGGAAAAAGGAACCTATGATTGCCATGATTTGCTGGATCATGGCGTTTTCAAAGAGCTGCGTGACAAAAGCTATTTCAAACAGGTTCGAGCAGAGCATGGGTCTATAGCTTGGCCGCATGAACAGGATATTTGTCCGGATACCCTCTATCTGGACTCAAGAAAAGAATCTGTCTGACCAGTTAAGAAACTCATCTTACGGAACATCCTGTATTGAAACTTCCAAACACAAAGTTTTACCGTTTACACAATAGCCCCACCAGTGCATTGATGAACGGCCCGATCACGGTGCTATAAAAGCGAAAGGGGAAATTACGGGACGGTATTCATCGGTAACAGTTACATAACACAAACCGCATTGCACAGAGATGCCTCCCTTCGGTTCGGAATGACACAAGGGACAGCATTAAGGGGAATCTCCCGACAAACTCTACTTGAAGAACCTGAAGAGATTTTGTTTTGAATTTTGAATGCAGGATTCCGGATTAAGGAGAAGGGGCAGAGGCGCTCAATATTTTGTTGTTATGCTTGCAGAAACGCATCTACATCGACATGAGCCTGTTTTAAAATGGCCCTTAACGTGCCTTCGGGCAGATCACCCGGATACAGGACGAAGGGACGTAAGTGACAGAGGTAACAAAACCCGAGCAAAACTTATTCCCCAAAACCTCCGGCTGACGCCTGCACACGAAATCTCCGGTACCCGGCTTTTTCGGCAACATGCGTGAGATGATCCCTCAGATCATGAACTTCCCATGAGCCATCAGGAGTTAGCCGAAAATGGGCAACTGATTTATTGTGATGTGAAGGCATAAGAATGATTGTGGTGAGTCAATGATGCCAGTTTGAAGCGCTGAACAGGATCAAGTCGCGCAAAAGGAAAAGAATAATGCGGGCTGAAGAGATTTTGAATGTTGAATGCAGGATTCTGGATTGAAAAGGAAGATTAACCACTAAACAGACGAAATTACACGAAAAAGAAGAGGAATAGAGTGGACACAGCAAAAACAATGCATCCATCCCAAAAAAAGATCTGCTGAAGAGGGGGCGTTCACGACTCCGTATGCTTGCAAGGATAAAAAAACAACTTAGGATTTGCCTTCGAGCATCTTGTTTGTGGCGACTGACTCTGCCAAACAGAGAGCGCGTTTACTAACATTTTCTTATCGAGACTACCTTGAAGAACGCAGGAGCGTTCTAAAGGGCACCTCTATTTATTTATTCCGAAACCCGATTACTGCGTTGGGTGGTGCTCGAAATCCTCATGTACTACGTGTACACTCCGGTTTCTGTGCTCCATCCGCCTTGTCCTCTGGCTTCTCACGACAATAAATAGAGGCGCCCTAAAGTATTTACCTGCTCTTCTCTTTCGAGATATACCGAACTCCCGGCAGATTTTTAAAATCAGCATCCTGTGTCCAAAGAATGGCTTCATATCGTTCCGCAACGGTTATGATGATGCTGTCAGCCATCGGCAATCGATAGTGCAAACTGTTTTTTGCTGCCAGTATGGCAAGCTCCTCTGTCAGCAGAATGGACTTTGCCTGCTGCATCAGTGCAACAGCCTGCATTGCATCAGTTTCATTTCGTTGCCTCAGAACAACCTTGAAAACTTCATAATAGCATATCGAAGGGACCAAAACCGTTTCGATATCCCGTAGCGGTTCGGAGAAAAATTCCGCATTTGGCCCGTCAGCAAAAAATTCAAGCCAGCCGGAAGAGTCCACTACGTTCAAGCCCTGTCCTCCTCTCTTGTAACGTCGGTAGATATTCCCTTAAGAAATCCCCGCATTGTGGATATTTTTTTCTGCGGCACGAGCTCAATACGGTCTCCATACTGGATGACCTGCAGCTTCTGGCCAGGCTTTAACTGCATTGACTCCCTTACTCTCAAGGGAATAACCACCTGGTATTTCGGTGATATGGTAATTTTTTCCATAATATGATTTCTATCGATTGATCATCTGTAATACGATACGACATTCGATAACAATCCCCAATAAAAAACCGATCCAAAAGCAGCAAATAACACTCCATTGTGCAACTGGAAGGTCGTGATTTACCGTACTTGCTGGCCTGAAGAGATTTTGAATTTTGAGTGTTGGATTGAAAAGGAAAAGAGTAGGCAGAGCCCCGACCCTGTAGGGAGGTGAGAGATCTCTCCTTGCAGTCGAGATGACCAGAAAAAAGGGCATCAATAAATCAATAGGTCAGAATTATCCCGCCAATCGACAACCCCGCGCCGGTGCCAACCATCAGGAGTTTGTCGCCCCGGTTGAGTGAGCCATCTTTAACTGCCTGGTAAAGGGTGGCGGGGATGGAGGCGGCTACACAGTTGCCGAGCCAGTCGAGCGTCTGCATGATCTTCTCTTCCGGCCAGCCGAAACGGCGAAGCATGTGAAGGCCGACTTTACTGGCCTGATGAGGCACAACAACGTCAATATCGAGCAGGCTTTTCGAGAGTCCCGGAGAGAGCTCTTCAAGAAAGGCTTCATCATAGCGGCGCACCATGCGGAGTACGGCGGAACCATCCATGTGAAAGAGGTCGTTGTCGGGGTTATGGCCCGGCTTGGAGGGATGAAGTGCCGAACCGCCACCCATGATGGTGGTCAGGTAGGCTCCATCGCCCCAGGTTCTGAAATGGGAGTGGTGGATTGCCGAAGAGTCACCTTCACCGGATCGGGTAACAACCACCGCCGCCGCTGCATCCCCGACAAGGGTCGCCGACTCCGGCTCCCTGATGTTGATGCCGCAGGATGAGATATCGGAACTGGCAATAAGGATAGTGGTATAGCGGCCCGTCGCAAGATAGTTTGCCGCCACATCCAAGGCTGCAAGAAAGCTGAGACAGGTATTGTGTACCGTCATCGAGGGTATACCGGAACTTCCCAAACCAAGCTGGCGCTGGAGCAGCGCTCCCATATCGGGAATAGCCTGTTCAGCGGTGCCCGAAGCATTGATGATAAGATCAAGCTGATCAGGCTCAAGCTTCGCATCTGTGAGCGCTTCACGCGCTGCCTCCGCAGCCATGAAGGAGGAGGTTTCAGTGCCGACCCGGCGACGCTCACGCACACCGTTACGCCGCTCTACCCAGCCGGCAGGAAGCCCGCAGAGTGCTTCAAGTTCGGAGCTGTGCACAATCCGCTGAGGCAGATAACGACCGACGCCAATAATTTTGAGTGGGAGGTTTACTTGCATTACCCTTCCCTTTTGCGCATAAACTCAACAAGCTCGGTAGTTCTTGATGCCTGTTTTTCAACAGCCGCAATAAGCCGCTCCATGTCGCTTCGCCGTTCCCGTTCGGTCACCGTATCGAAGAGAATCGGCTTCTGGAACCCTTCGGAGAGCCTGAAAATCCTGAAACAGCTTTTGATGAGCTGAAAGTAGAGAAGCGGCAACAAAAGTTCTGCGAGAAAAAAGGGCAACTCCTGGTAGTAGAGAATAAAGCCATCCCAGTCACCGATGAACAGGGCACTCCATCGAATAAAAAAGTAGAGATAGAGTATCGGATGAAAGCAGAGAAAAAAACGCATGATACGCGACTGCTGCTTGAACGGAGGGTCATGCTCATATTTTGAAAGCAGCCAGGGAAAATGGCCGACCGTCATGGCGGCACTCCGGTCATTGAGATAACGCGCCCCCTGAAGAGCCGAATCAATAAATATGGCAACAAGACTGAGCAGCCCCGAGGAGAGAACCGTGGCAAGAAAGGCATAGGTCAGGGCATCGAACTTGAAGGAGCCTGAAAGATAGGGCAGGGTGATTGAGGTCGGCTTGATGACAATAAAGAGCATGGCTATACCGGCAAGGACAAGTGAAAAGGTGTGCAGCTTGCGGGCATGCTTGAGGCTCTCGATAACAGCATCGACATTGGCGCCCTGCATGGAGTTTCCCGGAGGATCAATGCGCATGAGTGCCGCCGAATCGGTTTCAGGCGAATAGAAGCCGTTGACACCGATACTGCACCCTTTAACGGTATGGTAACGGGTCGCCGTATCAATGGTGCTTTTGCTGAGTTTCGCGCCACTGAGATCCGCTCCTTCGAAATCGGCACCTCTTAAATCCGCTCCGCCAAGGTCTGCGCCAGTGAGGTCTGCGTTTTTGAGTACCGCATGCAGAAGCCGTGCGTTGCTCAGATTAACGTTGCCGAGAGAGAAACCCTGAAGCATTGCGCCTTCAAGCTCCGGCGTAACCTCCGGATTATCCTCTCTCCAGCGGTTCCATACCTCTACGCCCTTTTCAAGTATAAGGTGATGTTCTGATTTTATCATGGACTACCTATTTATTCGTCTTACTATCTTCATCCAGTTGGCTGACGGGAGTTTTACCTGCATAGAGAAGGATCGCCCTGAAAAGCGATGCACTGTGTACCGCCTGCACTATGGTTTCCTCGGGCGTCATATCCCTCTTTTCCGTGCGCATGGTATTGCCGAGCCTTCGGGAGAGTTCAGCAATACGGGCAACTTCGCGGGCAAGATCCTCCTCACTTGCAAGCGTTATGGTATAGAGCGATCTTTGGATCTCGCCGATGCATTGCAGGGCCTCAGCCTCGATAATCCCGTCATTTTTTGAATGCCGCTCCCTGTTGAAAGCGTCATAAACTGTATTATGCAGGGGCATGGAGAGATCAGCAACATAGTGGGCAACAAAAACAAGCGGATAGTCGGCATATTTCCCTGTTGCCTTGAGGTCACGGAAATCACGAAATGATCCAATAATTGCTCCGTAAAGATGCCCCCCGAAGTCATCGGGGTCGTTAAATCGCTGAAGCTGCTCCATCACCATTGAGCCGGTAACCGGGCGATCCTCAGGGTTATTGAAATAATGGTTTTTCTCTTCGATCTTTTTGAAAAGCTCCCTCGACTTGATTACATCGGGTGCAGCAGCACTATACCAGCGGTCAAACCCTGCTGCGCGGGCAATTGCAAGATGGGTTTTGTCATGCCATCCGTATACCGGCAGCGAGTTTAAAAGGAGAAGCAGGGCGGTTAAAACAGGCACAACACGTTGCATAATGTTATGGTGCATACCGACCTCCCCGTGTGTTGAGAGGTGCCTGCAAAGGAGGCACCCGTGATTTGATAAATACACAACAAGGTACGCACATTCGGTTCAATGAAAAAGCCATTTGACCCTCAAAAAGCGGGCTCAGGAGAGCCAAAAGCAGAGAGCCATCAAGCCGACATGTCGAGCATGCGACGGATAGGCTTCAGGGCTGCACTCTGAAGCGCTTCGGGAACGGTAATTTCAGGGGAGCGGTTCAGCATGCAGTGATAGAGTTTCAGCAGCGTATTCTGCTTCATCTGTGTACAGAGGCTGTGGGGATTTTCGCGATCCTTGGGGGCCGGTATAAAGGTTTTTTGGGGAGAACGCTTTTTCATCTCATAGAGAATTCCCGGTTCGGTCGCAACAATAAAGCTCTCAGCAGAACTTGATACCGTATGCTGCAAAAGCGCCTGCGTTGAGCCTATAAAGTCGGCATGGCGCAGTACCTCCTCACGGCATTCGGGATGGGCAATCAGCTCCGCTTCAGGATGCTCACGGCATGCCTGAAGAATATAGGGTTCGGTAAAAGCATCATGCACATAACAGCACCCCTGCCAGAGAAACATCTCCCTCTTGAGAGTACGCGAAAGATATCCTCCAAGATTTTTGTCAGGCGCAAAAATGATCGGCTGCTCTTTTGGAATCTGACGAATAATCTGCTCGGCATTGGAAGAGGTACAGGTAATATCCGACAGTGCCTTTATTTCAGCAGTGGAGTTGATATAGGTGATAACCAGAGCCTCAGGATGCAGTTCCTTGAATTTCCTGAACTCAGCGGGAGGGCAACTGTCCGCAAGTGGGCACCCTGCATGGGAGTCAGGCATCAGAACCAGTTTTCCGGGATTAAGCAGCTTGGCTGTTTCCGCCATAAAGTACACCCCGGCAAAAACAATGACATCCGCGCAGTTTTTTTCAGCCGCACGGGCAAGGGCAAGGCTGTCGCCAACAATATCTGCGACCTGCTGAACCTCTGGAACCGTGTAGTAGTGAGCAAGAATAAGGGCATTCATCTCTTTTTTCAGCACGGTAATGCGCGCTACAAGCTCTTCATTCGAAAGGTTGCCTTTGGCGGTACCGGCGGAAACTAAATCTCTGGTCATAGTCTGATTACAATCGGTTGCAAACCCCGGAGTAAAATATTGCAGAAACGGAAAGGGGCTTTCAGGATACTATTAAAAGGTGTTGCAGAAATCACTCAGCACTTTACTTGAGATAATAGTCAAGATCGTCATCCTCCCTGATTAAAAGCAGAATGGCTGAATTGGGTACAATAATGTATCGCTCATCTTCATACTCAATCTCATAGGAGCTGTTCTGGATAAAGATAGCCATATCACCCACTTTTGCCTGGAGCGGAATGTACTGCGCCGTCGTAACCCGCTCTTTCCATGGTTCGTCAGACTCCGGAGGCGGCCCTATCGGATAGCCCGGCCCTGTTTTTATGACATAACCACTCTGAATTTTCTCTTTTTCCTGAACTCCGGGAGGAAGATAGATACCGGACTTGGTCCTGTCATCAAGAGATTTTGGTTTGATTAATACTCTATCGCCGACAACAACAAATTTATCTGTTATATTTACTTTCTGAGTCATATGTTTGCTCTTGACCTGTTGACCGCAAAACCATGCGGTGGATGAGGAAAATGTAACAAAAAATAAGTGTCAGGCAAATCAGGAGCCGTTGCACCGACGGTGAACTGGAAGGAGGAAAACAGTGTCGGGAGCACCGCATGAATTCCGGTGCACAACACAAAGCGGAACAATTGAACAATGGCCTCTCCTGTAACCATGAAAGCCGCATCAGCACTGCTCTCATGATCGTAATACTGAAGATCTCCTATTATTAACAACAGGAAACTCGAACGTGTGGAAGTTTTTTAATGCTTTTAACCAGCACATCGCCTGGCTGCTCTTTGCTCTCTATTGCGCTATCTCGTTTCTTTTCATAAAGCTCGAGAATGAGGACACCCTTTCAAAAGTTCGTACCGGAGGCATCGAGCTCAGTGCTTTCGTAACCGACAAGCTGTTGAGTTACAGCTATCTGTTGAATCTGAAGCAGGAAAACGACCGATTGATGCAGGTAAACACCAATCTGCTTGCACGAGTCGTCAACCTTGAAACCGCCGTAACTGATGAAATGAACAGCCGTAAAATAGTGGCTGACACCACACTCAATGCCTCAAACTTTATTATGGCACGAGTGGTAAGCAGGAGGTTCAGTGATCGGGAAAATATGCTCTTGATTGATGCCGGGTGGAAAAAGGGAGTCAAGAAAGATATGACGGTGCTGACTCCTCAGGGTCTGGTTGGAAGAGTAACAACCGTCTCCGAAAATTATGCGAGGGTAATGCCGGTTATCCACACTGATTTCAAGGTCTGCGTTGTTTCTGCCAAAAGCGGAAGCATCGGAGTACTCTCATGGAACGGAGGGCGGGAGTTTGTGGCACAGATGGAGCAGGTCCCCATCAGCAGCAGCCTGAAGCCCTATGAGGAGATCGTCACCTCCGACTTCAGCACCTTTTCGGCCAGGGGCATTCCTGTCGGCCGGGTTGTGCGCATCACTCCTGACAAGCTTTTCTACACCGTTGATGTCCGCCTCGCCGTTGATTTCTCTTCCCTTTCGCAGGTTCTCGTTGCTCCGCTGAAAACCGAACCTGAAAAAGCGATTATGACCAGCGATACGGCAACAGAAAAGCCTCTCCCTTAATTTTTCAGATATTGATTGTTGTGGCAACAAAAATCCCCTTTTATATCGCTCTGCTTTGCGTTCTCTCGCTCTTGCAGGTGTTCGGCCTCTCCCATCTGACCCTGTTTGATGTCTCTGCTGATGCCATCTCGATTTTCATTGCCTTTATTGCTGTAACCATAGGCCAGAAAACAGGTATGAGCTTCGGATTCGGTGCTGGAATAGTGACGGGAATGCTGTCGGGAAACATGGGTCTCTCAATGCTTGCAAGAACGGTAGAGGGTTTTATTGCCGGATTTTTCAATATCCCGGAAAACAGCCATGCTACCTCAAAACAGAAAACCAAACGGATGTATTGGGCTGTAATGACGGCAACCTTCTTCGCCAATGCTGTGTTTGCTGCCGGTTATAACCCGCTCGGCCTCTCACCGCTTTACCGTATCGTCGTTCTCGGCTTGCTTGAGTCACTCCTCACCCTCATCCTTGCCTTTATTGCCAACTGGCTGTTAATGAGAAAAACCTTTTCAGACTGATGGATAAAATTCAGCGAAGCACTACACTCGTATCACTGTTTGTCGTAGCTGTTTTCTCCGTTCTCTTTGCACGGCTTTTCTACCTGCAGGTACTTAATTATCAGCAGCTCGGTTCAATTTCGACAACAAACAGTATCCGCAGGGTCTGGGTTCAGCCTCCGAGAGGGCGGATGATCGACAAAAACGGGATCGTACTTGTTGACAATCAGCCACTCTACACCGTCAAGATCATCCCCTCCGAGTTCAAAAAAGAGCGAACCGGCTACCTTGCCTGGCTCATAAAAATAGAGAAGGGCGAGCTTGCCGATAAAATCAGAAAGGGATTTGAGTTCAACCGTTTTTCAGCGGTAACGGTGAGCCGTAACCTGGACGGCATCGATGTTGCCCGATTGAGCGAAAACCTCTGGCAACTGCCCGGAGTACTGATTGAGACCGACAACAAACGCAAATACCAGGATTCGCTGAATGGATCACATCTTTTCGGCTATCTGCGCTCAATATCGAAAGCAAAGCTGGAGGAGTACGCCGATCAGGGCTATACCCCGGACGACAAAATCGGATTCAGCGGACTGGAGAAGTTTTATGAAGAGCGGCTGAAAGGAGAGAAAGGTGCCCGATTTGAGATGGTCACCCCGCTCGGAAAATTTGCCGGTAAATACAACTATGGCAACAGTGACATCCCCTCTGTCAGGGGTGATGACCTCTATCTCTCCATCGATGGCGGCTTGCAGCAGCTTGCCGAACAACTGCTGAGAAAAACAGGGAGATCAGGCGCGGTTGTCGCCATGGACCCCTCGACCGGCGGAATCCTTGCCCTTGCCAGTGCGCCGGATTACACGCTCAATATTTTCAATGGCTCAACCGACAGCAAGGGATGGAATGAAATCATCACCTCCCCCCAGAAACCGCTCTTCAACCGGACGGTTCAGGCAGTCTATCCTCCCGGCTCCATCTACAAGATGATTCTTGCTATGGCAGCGCTTGAAGAGAAGAGAATGGATCCGGCCACAAAAATAGTTGACAGCGGAGTTTTCATGTATGGAGGCCGCCGCTTCCTCAGCAATGAAGGAAAGGGACACGGGGTGGTTGATATGCGGGAAGCCATTACGGTCTCCTCCAATGTCTATTTTTACAACCTGATTTTCAAGGTTGGACTGGACAACTGGACAAAATATGGCAGTATGTTCGGTTTCGGCAGTAAAACAGAGATTGACCTGCCGGGAGAGCGAGCCGGTCTTCTGCCGTCAACTGAATACTATGATAAACGTTACGGGAAAAAACGCTGGACAAAAGGCTATATGGTCAGCCTTGCCATCGGCCAGGGTGAGCTTGGCACAACACCGGTACAGCTTGCCGCCTATGCCGCAGCACTTGCCAACAACGGCACGCTCTATCAGCCCCATATCGTCAATGGCTACCGCGATACAGCAACAGGGCGATATATTCCCCTGACATTTGCAAAACAGCAGTTACCGGTTTCCAGTGAAACCTACGACATTATCAGGGACGGTATGAAGGGTGTTGTGCTTCGCGGAACCGGCACACTGGCAAAAGTACCCGGAGTGGAGATTGCCGGAAAAACCGGTACCGCCCAAAACCCCCACGGACAGGATCATGCATGGTTTATAGCCTATGCACCGGTTAACAATCCGAAAATCGCCATGGCGGTACTGGTGGAAAATGCCGGTTTCGGTGGAACCATCTCCGCCCCGATTGCCCGTGAACTTATCAAATATTATATCAAGGGCGAAAAACTTCCGGTTGCTGCTCTCCCCGGCCCGGCCAAAGCAGCGCCTGACAGCACAAATGAGACGCTGCCGGATGTTCAGACAGAGAATACGGTAACTAACGAACCCCCTTCGCCGTCAGCGGAGAGCAGTAATAAAAACAGTGACGTAGTACCCCAGGCAGAATGATCTATAAGCATGACCAGGCCTCCATTCAGGGATTTCTTGAGGATACCAGCAACCTGAAAACCGGCCATACTCCCGGTGTTTTTTTTCCGGAAACCGTCGAGGAGCTGGAAGAGCTGCTTAAAGAGGCAGCTCTGAAGACGCGCCGTTTTACCGTTGCAGGAAACGGAACAGGAACAACGGGAGGCAGAATCCCGATGGGTGATTATGTCATCTCCATGCAGAAGCTCGACCGGATAGGTGAACCGGAAATGCTCTCCGGTGAGCATGCCATCATGACCGTTCAGGGTGGCGCTCTCCTTGAAAATGTCCAGAAAAAAGCCGAACAGTGCGGCTGGTTTTATCCGCCTGACCCGACTGAAAAGCTCTGTTTTATTGGCAGCACCATCGCCAATAACTCTTCAGGAGCAAGGAGTTTTAAATATGGTCCGACAAGAGATCATATTGCACGACTTCTCATTCTGCTTCCCAGGGGGGAGCGGCTCGACCTTTCACGGGGAAGCTGCATGGCGGACAAAAACGGCATATTTCACCTTCCGCAGCTAATTGCCGGTAAAATGACGCTACGCAGACCCGACTACCTCATGCCGGCAACTTCAAAGCACAATGCCGGATACTTTTCAAGGGAGGGTATGGATCTCATCGATCTCTTCATCGGATCGGAAGGAACACTCGGTGTTATCGTTGAGGCTGATCTCATGCTTATTCCTCAACCTCTCGCCATTATCTCCGCACTCGTCCATTTCAGAACGCTCAACGATCTCTTCAGGTTTGTGGCGCTCCTCAAAGAGCCGGTAAACGGCGTTTCACCGAGAGCTATTGAGTTTTTCGACAAAAACTCCCTCCGGTTTCTCTCCCAAAAATATCCTGATATGCCGGAAGAGAGTGAAGGGGCTGTTTTTATTGAACAGGAGACGACACGGGAGACCGATGACCTTACGCTTGATGCCCTCTTTACCATCATGGAGTCCTGCAATGCCATGACCGACAACTCATGGATAGCGCTTGACCGTGAAGAACAATCGAGGCTACGGGAGTTTCGTCATACCCTGCCGCTGCTTGTCAATGAGTGGCTCAGCCGGCAGAAAGAGAGCAAAATCAGCACTGACATGGCCGTGCCCGATGAGCGGTTCGCGGAACTCTTTGATTTTTACCGGAACTCTTGCGAACAAGAGGGCTTTGTCTATATTATTTTCGGTCATATTGGCAATGCACACCTGCATCTGAATATCCTGCCGAGAAACCGCGACGAGTTCATGCAAGCCAAAAAGCTTTACCGGAATTTTGTCCATAAAGCGCTTGCTCTTGGTGGCACACTCTCGGCCGAACATGGCATCGGCAAACTCAAGGCAGAGTATCTTGTAGAGCTCTATCATTATGAGGGCATAAAAGAGATGGCTCGTATTAAAAAGAGTCTGGATCCCGACCTGATCCTCAACATCGGCAATATTATTCCTGCCGCATATTTGGAAACAGAAAATCATTGAACTCCCGAACGGTGTCGAAAAAGCAAACCACACAGCACTACGTACAGGCCATTCAGAACAGAAAGGCACGGTATGAGTTTGAAATTCTTGATACCTTTGTTACCGGTATCCAGTTGTTCGGCAGCGAGGTCAAGTCAGTGCGCCTCGGCAAGGCCAGCCTGAACGACAGCTTTGCGATCATCCTTCGCAGTGAGGTCTGGCTTGAAAACATGCAGATCACTCCGTATGAGCATAACCATATCGAAATGCTCGAACCAAAACGGAGCCGTAAACTGCTGCTCCACAAGGAGGAGATCATGAAAATTCAGGCAAAAATCACCGAAAAAGGGCTCACACTGGTACCGTTGAAAGCATTTTTCAGCTCGAAAGGGTTGTTGAAAATCGAAATTGCCATTGCCAAAGGCAAAAAGCTCTACGACAAGCGCGAAACGATCAAGGCGCGGGAGAACCAGCGGCAGATGGAACAGATAAAAAAACAATACTAAACAACAAAAACTCAATCCATGCGTTTTCCAACCCTGAAGGAACAACTTGATATCATTACCGCAAATGCCGTGGAGATCATCAGCGTTACTGAGCTTGAGCAGAAACTGCTGCAGAGCCTGAAAACCGCTGAGCCGCTCAAAGTGAAGCTCGGAGCTGATCCGTCACGGCCTGACCTGCATCTCGGCCACTCGGTTGTTCTCAGAAAACTCAGGGAGTTCCAGGATCTCGGCCATGAAGCAATTCTTATCATCGGCGACTTTACCGCCATGATCGGCGACCCTTCGGGAAAAAGCAAAACACGCCCTCAGCTCTCTGCAAAAGAGGCAAGAGAGAACGGGGAGAGCTACTTTGAACAGGCCTCAAAAATTCTTGACCCTTCTAAAACAACCATCTGCTATAACTCTGACTGGCTTGGAGAGATGAGTTTTGCTGATGTCATCAAGCTTTCAAGTCACTATACGGTAGCAAGGATGCTCGAACGCGATGACTTTGAACGGCGCTATCGCTCACAGGAACCAATCTCTCTTCACGAATTTCTCTACCCTCTGGCCCAGGGGATGGATTCGGTCCATCTGAAAAACGATATCGAGCTTGGCGGAACCGATCAGAAATTCAACCTGCTTGTCGGACGCGATCTTCAGCGCGAATACGGCATACCGCCGCAGGTCTGCATTACCATGGAGCTGCTGGTTGGCACCGACGGTAAGGAGAAGATGTCGAAATCACTCGGTAACGCAATCTGTTTCAATGACACGCCTTCGGATATGTACGGCAAAGTGCTCTCCATTCCTGACCCGCTGATAGAGACCTGGTGCAGGCTTCTGGTACCGCACACAGAGCAGGCGGCAAGCACCGCAATCCTCGAACAGCGACAAACAGACCCGAGAAGTGCCAAACGGGCACTGGCAAGAGCAATCGTAGCCTCCTACTACTCCCCTTCAGCCGCAACAGAGTCCGAAACGCACTTTGACCAGCTCTTTGTCCATAAAAAAGCACCCGATGACATTCAGCTCTTCGTGTTTGAAAAAGCTTCTCTTCCGCTGATCGACCTGCTCGTAACCCTTGGTGCAGCCCCGTCAAAAAGCGAAGCCCGCAGGATGATACAGCAGAACTCTGTGGTTGTAGACGACCGTAAAATATCGGAGATACATGAACAAATAGAACTCACTGATGAGCCCAAAATCATCAAGGCCGGAAAAAGAAGGTTTTTTAAAGTCGCTGCAAAAAAAACATTTTGAATGCCACTGCTTTTTCCTATAATTGCTCAATTTCGATAGTGTAAACTGTTTGTACAAAAAATTTATCCGGAGGCACGGCATTGTCATTTGTCCCGACAAAAGTATTCTTCACCAAAGGTGTTGGACGCCATAAAGAGTATCTCTCATCATTCGAGCTTGCTTTGAGAGAAGCCAAAATCGAGAAATGCAACCTGGTCACCGTATCAAGTATTTTTCCGCCTCACTGTGAACGAATCAGCGTCGAAGAGGGCCTGAAACAGCTCTCTCCCGGCCAGATCACCTTTGCCGTCATGGCCCGCAACTCGACCAATGAGTACAACCGGCTAATCACCGCCTCTGTCGGTGTCGCCATTCCGGCCGATGAAGCACAATACGGTTATCTGTCAGAACATCACCCCTTCGGAGAATCGGCTGAGCAATCAGGAGAGTATGCCGAAGATCTGGCAGCAACCATGCTGGCCACAACCCTCGGCATCGAGTTTGATCCGAACAAGGATTGGGATGAACGCGAAGGTATCTACAAAATGAGCGGCAAAATTATCAACTCCTATAATATCACCCAGGCGGCTGAGGGTGAAAACGGACTCTGGACAACGGTCATCTCCTGCGCCGTTCTCCTTCCCTGACAACCCGCAATCCGGTCAGATCAAACTGGCTCAGGAAATCAGGAACACCATAGAGGCTCTGTCAGATATAGATTGTATGCAAACGGGGAAAAGGGCTGATGAGTGCCCGGTTCCCCGTTTGCAGTTACATGACACACACGCTCTCTCCTAAACCCTCACTCAAGCCTCATTCATGAACTTTTTTGCTCCGTTACAAAACATCCATTCACTTGAGGAGCTGATTATCTGGGGAGGATACCTGCTGCTCTTTCTTGTTATTTTTGCCGAAACCGGCCTTTTCGCCGGTTTTTTCCTGCCGGGAGACTCTCTGCTCATTACCGCAGGCCTCATCGCCGCAACCGGTGCTCTTGATATCTACCTTACGCTTGCTACCCTTGCCTGCGGCGCAATTCTTGGCGATACAACCGGCTATCTTATCGGACGACAACTAAGCAAAACAATTTTCAATAAAGCTGATTCCAGGTTTTTTCATAAAGAACACCTTGAAAAAACCGGACAGTTCTATAAAAAACATGGTTCGAAAACTGTTTTTCTTGCCCGCTTTGTTCCTGTTATCCGCAGCTTCGCAGCCTCTCTTGCCGGAGTAGCCGGCATGCCGTTTGCTGTGTTCCTCTTTTTCAGCGTTACAGGAGCGGTTGTGTGGGTACTCTGCTTTACCTTGATCGGCTACTTTATAGCAAGCTTCTTTCCCGATATTGTCCAGTACCTCCATACCGTAATACTTGGCGGAATTATTCTTATTGTCGCCAGCTCCATCAAAAGCCTGAGACCAAAAAAAATGCGAATCTGAATACCGGTTATCTCTTTTTAAACAGGAGGGTTCACGGATATTAACTGCTGGTGTAGTATTTTAGGAACAACAACCTTTTAACAATCCTATGGTAATGACTGAATCGATACAAACTGATGTGCTTGTGATCGGGAGCGGTATAGGCGGCCTCTACTTTGCCATTCACATGGCCGACCATGCCAGTGTGACGATCATCACAAAGAAGGAGAGTTTCACGTCAAATACCAACTGGGCACAGGGAGGAATTGCCGCAACCATCGACATCAACGACAGCGCGGAGCTGCATATTGCCGATACACTCGGTGCCGGTGCCGGACTGTGTGACAGGGATATGGTTTCACTCATGGTCAGGGAAGGCCCACGCCATATTCAGCGACTGATAGATCTCGGAGTAAACTTTACGACTTCAGACCACGACCATCTTCACCTCGGAAAAGAGGGCGGCCATTCAAGAAGCAGAATCGTCCATGCACAGGATCTTACCGGACGCGCTATTGAAACCGCGTTGATCGAGAGGGTCAACAACCACCCGAATATCACCCTGCTTGAACACCATTTTGCCATCGAACTGCTTACAGAGCATCATCTCGGCATTAAAACAAACGACATCTCCTGCTACGGAGCCTATGTTCTTGATACAAAACAGCGGCAGCCGAAAAAAATTCTCGCAAAAATCACCATGGTTGCTTCAGGAGGCCTCGGGCACGTCTATCCCTATACAACCAATCCCGATATCGCTACCGGAGACGGAGTCGCCATGGGGTACCGGGCCGGAGCTGAAGTTGCCAATATGGAGTTCATCCAGTTTCATCCGACCTCTCTCTACCATCCAAAAGCCAGCTCATACCTGATCTCTGAAGCAGTCAGGGGATTCGGAGGCATACTGAAACTGAAGAACGGTCAGGAGTTCATGCACAAATATGATAAACGCCAGAACCTCGCACCCCGCGACATCGTGGCAAGAGCCATCGACTCGGAGATCAAAAAAAGCGGTGAAGAGTGTGTCTTTCTTGACGTCACCCATATTGATCCTGAGAAAACAAAGGAGCATTTTCCCAATATCTACGAAACCTGCCTCAGCTTCGGCATTGATATGACCAAAGAGATGATTCCGGTAGTCCCTGCCGCGCACTACTCATGTGGAGGGATCAAAACGGACAGCAAAGGGCGCACAACCCTCAACCGCCTCTACGCCTGCGGAGAGAGCAGTTGTACCGGCGTTCACGGAGCAAACCGCCTCGCCAGCAACTCCCTGCTTGAAGCACTGGTGTTTGCCTGGGAAGCAGGCATTGATATCAAGGAACAACTCCCCCATTTGGAGAACAGCGTCAAATTTCCCGACTGGGATGATACCGGTACCGTCAACCCCGAAGAGTGGATTCTGGTCTCGCACAACAAACGTGAGGCCCAGCAGGTTATGAATGACTATGTCGGAATTGTCCGCAGCGACCTACGGCTGGCGAGAGCCAAAAGAAGAATGGATTTTCTCAAGGATGAGACTGAAGCCTACTATAAAAAGACAAAGATCACCACTCAGATTCTTGAACTGAGAAACATTATCAAGGTCTCAAACCTTATCATCGAAGGGGCCATAAAACGCCGTGAATCCAGAGGGCTGCACTACACAACCGACTACCCCGGCAAAGACGACAAACACTTTCTCATCGACACTGTGCTGCGCTCTTTCTGAAAAAGAAAAGGACTTAAAGGACTTCAGGGACAGCAAGGACTAATAAATAACAGCCGGGGAACTATGAGTTTGCTGCAACAGCAGCATAACAACTTATAAGTCCCATAGGTCTCATCAGTCCTATAGGCCCTATTTTCAAAAAGCCTCCTACTTCACTTCCTGCCAGTCCCTGGCATACCTGAAATCAATGCCGGGAGTACGCCCTGAGATTTTGGCGATGACTGGCATCATACGCTTGTACTGGTTCCGGACAACCATCTTTCTGACACGGTCATAGAACGGTTCATCCACCCCTTCAGCGATAATTGCCTCTTTATCCATTCGCTTTTCAAGCATCATATAGAGCAGGAGATCAACCGCTTCATAGCTGAATCCAAGGTCATCCTCATCGCTCTGCCCTTCCCAGAGATCAGCGGAGGGCGCTTTTTCAATGAGCAGTTCCGGAATACCGAGGTGGCGGGCAAGCCCCCTGACCTGGGTTTTATAGAGATCGCCAAGCGGATTGACGGCTGAAGCCATATCACCGAACATGGTGCCATAACCAAGGAGCAGTTCGGTTTTATTGCTTGTTCCGGCAACAAGCCTCCCGTCTCTGGCCGATACATCGTAGAGAAAGATCATCCTTGTTCGGGCCATAATATTCCCCCTTCTCAGGAGTTCACTCTGCGGCACGGAAGAAAAAAAAGCATCAACAACAGGGGTAATGGAGACCTCTTCTGCTTTGATACCAAGCCTGTGGATCATAATTTCAGCATGAGCAAGGCTCTCCGGACTGCTTGACCTGTAGGGCATCATAAGCGCCAGAACATTTTCCGCTCCCAGAGCACGAACAGCAAGCTCACAGACAACCGCCGAATCAATACCGCCGGAAAGGCCGAGAACGATCGAACTGAAGCCGAATTTGCGGATCTCGTTGGAAAGAAAAGCCTTGAGCATCTCCTCAACGACAGAATAGTTTAGATGGAGATCCTGAACCTTCATAAAAGCACCTCTGTTAGTTGTTATAGCTGCAAGGTTCAGCGCCTGAGCCATTTTTCGGGATTCTGCTTCACGCGCCCCTTCCATATCTCGAAATGCACCACCGAACCCCCTTCCGGCATCCTGCCGGAGAGCCCGACCATCTGCTGTGATTTTATCAGATCGTCCTTGGCCACACTCAGTTGCCCGAGATTGGCATAGACGGTAAGATATGATTTTGAGTGGCGGATAATGACAATGTTGCCGAATGTCGGCAGAAAGGCAATCTGGGCAACCTTTCCTCCGGAAACCGCCCTGACCTGGGTACTGGAGGGCACTGAAATATCAATCCCGTTATTCGTTGTGACGATTTTGAGATCCCTGTCCTGAACCGATCCGAATCTCTGGGAGACAACCCCATTACGCACAGGCCAAGGCAGTGAACCCGCTGCATTGTCGAAATCTGCTGAAACACGATCAACGTCAGAGGCAATCTCAGGTTGAGCAGGAACACTTTGGCGTTCAGAAACCGCAGGCGGAGGTGCCGTCAGCTTTATTTTATCCTTTTTGACGATAAGAGGCGGCTCCTGCATCGGTGGCGGAGCAACACCTTTGCGCGATTTTACCGCCATCCGTTCCGCCTGCAACCTTCTCACCGCCTGCCGGTCTGCTTCAAGGCGCTTCATTTCAACTCTTTTCGCTTCAAGACGACGTGCCTCAAGGATCTTGCGTCTCCGCGCATTTTCAGCCTCAACAGCCCGCTGTTCAGCCATAATCAGCGACTCGATTCTTGACTGCAACTGCTGACGTTTTTTCCGGACAACGTCGAGCTGGGTGGCATACTCCTGCTTGTTCTGCTTCAGCTTGACCAGCACCACCTCTTTCTCTTTTTTGCTTTTGGCCCAGGTTTTCAACTGGTTCTCCTGCTCTTTTACCACTGCGGCTTTCTGGCGATAGGTCTCTTCAAGGGCTTCCCTGTTATTTTCAAGAGTCACCGCTGCCTGCTGAAGATCATCAACGTTGCGGCGCACCGCACGGGTAAAAAATCCCATATATTGCGATCGAACAATAGCATCATTGACCGAACCGGAAGCAAAAAGATGCTCAATATCCCTCTGTCCGCCATACTTGTAGACAGAAACCGCTGTTCTTCTGAAGTCGTCAGATACCCTGCCGTAGATCTGGCGATTGCCCTGGAGTTCAACCTGGAGACGATTGATATCACGGTCCAGCCTGTCAAGATAGTTCTGGTTTTCAGTGATCATTTTTTCAAGCACAAGAATCTGGCGACGGATAGTTTCCAGTGACTTGAGTGAGAGGGACTCCTGCTTTCTGGTCGTACTCAGCTTGAACTGGTACTCCCTGAGCTGCACTTTCAGCTCCCTGAGGGTTCGTTCAACCGCTGAACGCTCCGTCATAATCCTTGTGATTTCGCTGTTAACCGGAGGTGCCGCAACCACTGCAATCGGCATAGAGGTGATAAAAAAGAGTACAATCAGCAAAAAAAAGAGTGCACCCCTTCGCAACAGGTCATGGAAAACCGCTTGAAACACAATAAAACTCATAAAAAAAATCCTCTGACCGTAAGTTCGAACACCATTAGCATAAACGAGTTACAGCAAAACGCTGCCAAAATCTTTTCAAAGCCTTCGATTCAAGGTAAAGGATAAAATCTTTTCTTCGCAAAGGTCACGAGAAAAAAATAAATTGTTTTTCTTGCGCGTAAATAATTAACTATCGGTTTTTTCATCAGCTATTACCACATGGACAAGCTTGTCATAAGAGGAGGTCGCCGGATCAGCGGCAGCGTCACTGCCTCGGGCTCAAAAAACAGCTCCCTACCGATCATTGCATCAACACTGCTTACCGGCAATGGAACCTTTACACTTCACCGGATTCCCGACCTGAAGGATATTAAAACCTTTACTCAACTCCTGCATCACCTCGGAGCTGAGACAACCTTTGCCGATAACACCCTGAAGGTGACGACAGACAAAGTGACCAGTATTCTGGCTCCCTACGAACTGGTCAAAAAAATGAGAGCCTCGATCTATGTTCTCGGCCCTCTTCTTGCAAGGTTCGGCCACGCAAGGGTATCTCTTCCGGGAGGATGCGCCTTCGGACCACGACCGATCGATTTGCATCTGATGGCGATGGAAAAACTCGGTGCTCAAATCACCATAGAAACCGGCTTCATTGATGCTGTTGCCCCGAATGGAAAACTGCATGGCGCACATATTGATTTTCCAATCTCCTCTGTTGGTGCAACAGGAAATGCTCTTATGGCTGCCGTGCTCGCCGAGGGCACAACAACGATCAGCAACGCTGCGGCAGAACCTGAAATCGTGACACTCTGCAAGTTCCTCATAGCCATGGGGGCTTCCATAAAAGGGACAGGAACAACCGAGCTTGAAATTGAGGGGTGCCAATCGCTCAATGCCACGGAATTTCACAACGTGTTTGACAGGATTGAAGCAGGCACGCTTCTTGCTGCTGCGGCAATAACCGGTGGTGAGATTACCGTGAACGGCGTGGAGCCGGAGCAGCTCAAATCGGTACTTAAAAAATTCGTCCACGCAGGATGCAGCGTTGAAACAACAAAGAACAGCGTCACGCTGAAAAGCAGCGGCAAACTGCTTCCGACCAATATCACAGCCAAACCCTACCCGGCGTTTCCTACAGACATGCAGGCCCAGTGGATAGCCCTGATGACCCAGGCAGAAGGAACCAGCCATATAACGGACAAGATCTATCATGAACGCTTCAACCATATTCCCGAATTGAACCGTCTTGGAGCAAATATCGAGATCCGCAAAAACCAGGCTCTTGTTCATGGACCAAAAACACTCTCCGGCACCAAAGTGATGTCAACCGATCTCAGAGCATCTGCAAGCCTTGTTCTCGCCGGTCTTGTTGCCGACGGAACAACAGAAGTCCTCAGGGTCTACCATCTCGACCGGGGATACGAGAAAATTGAAGTAAAACTGAAGAGTCTTGGTGCAGATATCAACCGCGAAACGTATAAAGAGTTTTGATAGAGCAGGAAAAAAGAGAAAAAGAGATTATTCTTTTGGATATTCAATCTCATGCGTTATATTAACTGCCTCTAAAGCCAAGCAATGAGGGCCCTTAGCTCAGTTGGTCAGAGCAAGCGACTCATAATCGCTGGGTCGTAGGTTCAAGTCCTACAGGGCCCACGCATTATGAAGATGAAAAGTAAAATACCTGGCGTGTTCGTCTAGTGGCCCAGGACATCGCCCTCTCAAGGCGAAGATCACGGGTTCGAATCCCGTACACGCTACCAATCAAAAAGCACCCGTAGCTCAACTGGATAGAGTATCTGACTACGAATCAGACGGTTAGAGGTTCGACTCCTCTCGGGTGCACCATATAATATCAGGATTTACAGGGTTTCTTGTAAATCCTTTTTCTGTTTACAGACTTTTAAAAAGTCTTTGGAAAACCAAGCGCTCTACCCCCGAGTTTCTTTATCATTTATAGCTTATTTATTGCGGAGGAAGCATAGTGTCTGCAAGAGCACCATCATTTGTTTTGCCGCTTTGCGTAACCGTTCAGTTCCTTGTAAATCCTTTAAGACGAAAATTTTCAGTCATTAGCATATTTCCCCTTCCTTTAATACAAGGCATACATATTCCATATTTGCAAAACATCCCCGTTATGACGGTTTTTCTATTCTTTCCTAAAATTCTTTTGCTTCTTTTCAAACCTCTATTATCTACGTTTACTCTTCATACAACGGTTTAAGGATTAGCCCGTCGATTGTTGAATTATTCTGCCAGCAATTATTGGTACAAGAAAAAGAAATTTTGAATCATAGTTCATGATCATAATAAACCATTAGACAAATATTAACCGAGATAACTCGACCCAAGCCGATTTTCAGCGGTGATGTAGTATAAAAATACATATAAATCTGAACAGCATTTGCACATCTTTGTCTATCTTGTATCTCAGCTTTGAGGATTTCTATTTCAAAAACGACAGTATCGAAAGTACCATGTATAGACAACACTCACCGGGACAGCAATGAAGAGAAGTATAGGTTAATTATAAGCACATCCTGAGGATTATATGGATAATTCTTTAAATTCTCCAGTGAGATCGATACTTTAAACACATTTCAGATGCCTTACAGAAAATAAACGTATTTTCCCTAACTATAAAGTTATACCGTAGGACAATAAATCGCATCAGACAGACAAATGATTACGATATTTTTATTGGAATACATGAAGGTTATTCTTACATAAAAAACCTTCATTATTTAAATAAGTTTTCCGCCTTCTAAACGGATAGAGTATAATATGAGCGTTGTAAAGTATCGACCGGAAATAGATGGATTAAGGGCGCTGGCAATTATATCAGTTGTCATATTTCATACCAATAAAACTCTTCTTCCGGGAGGTTTTATTGGTGTTGACGTTTTTTTTGTTATTTCAGGATTCCTGATTACATCTATAATCCTCAAAGAATATAATGCATGCAATTTTAAACTGACTTCCTTTTGGTCCAGAAGAATCAAACGAATAGCTCCAGCTTTAATTGTGATGGTCTTTGCCGTTTTTGTAATTGGCAGAATGACACTTTATGGACAAGATATTAATATTTTAGGTGAGCACGGAATTGCAACACTATTATCCTATGCCAATATAAGTCATTGGCGCTCAACCGGAAATTATTGGGGAGAAACAGCAGAGAATGCACCACTTCTTCATACCTGGTCTTTATCTGTTGAAGAACAATTTTATCTTTTCTTTCCATGGATATCTATTTTACTTATAAAATTTTACAATCAATGGCTTTTAAGAATATTTATAGTTTTCACATTAATAAGCTATTTGATATTTTTGTACGGAACACAAATAAATCCCTCTGCGACATTCTATCTCCTTCCTTCCAGAGCATGGGAGTTAGGAGCAGGATCAATATGTTCCATTATAATATTAAAAAAGCATTCGGTTTATAAAAACAATCAAATACTCGCACTTGCCGGTTTATTATCAATAGTACTTTCTTTTATATTTTTAGGCGCTGATGAAGGAATTACACCCCTCATCATTATCCCTATTATCGGGACATCTCTGATTATACTTTTCGCAAATAATTCAAACAATTTTGTCACTCAAGTACTATCATTACCTCCCATTGTTTATATAGGGAAAATATCATACTCATTATATCTTTGGCACTGGCCTGTAATGGTTTTTTCTCGACAGTTAAGCGCTAAACATAATCAAGAACAGCATATTATCACAGTACTGACGATTATATTAATCATCTCAATACTATCCTATCATTTTATTGAGATGCCATCCAGAAAGAATAAAAAGATAATATATTTAGTTATTCCATCGATAGTTATATGCTTGGCGATCTCGATATACATGAAAGTATCAAATTTCTCTGAGAACTTAAGTTATTACAATAAAACAGTATGGCTCGGAGAACTCTACAATGTAAATCCTAATAAGAAAACACAAAGATCGACAAAAAAAAGAATGGACGGTATTGTTATACCAAAAAGACCAGTTGTTAACTATAATGCTTATCGTTCGGAAGGTATTGTTAAAATATATGGGGAGATGAAAATGCCTGAGATTATGGTTTTAGGTGACTCTCATGGGTTGATGTGGGCTCCTATTTTGGATGAATCAGCAAAAAACCTCAAAAAGAGCATTGCATTCTACCCTGCTGACGGCACCCCACCATTCTTCGATATACCTGTAGTAAAAAATAATACGTATTTGACTTACTATAGCACAGATGAAAAGTATGCATTTGATATTGCAAGACTAAAATATCTTAACATATGGAAACCAAAGCTTGTCATTATATGTTCAAAATGGAGTAATGATTATGAAATGCAGAAAGTAACACCTTTGATTGAATATATAGGAAGATTAGGATCAAAAATTCTGATTATTGAACAACCACCTGAATTATTTTTTGGCGATAAAAATGCTCCACAGTATCTATCATTTTTAGGAATTGCAACCAAAGGGGAAACAAGAGGATATTTACGAACAGCAAATACTAATAATTATATCAAAGGTATTAATACTATCCACAACATAACAAGGAAATATAGCTACTGTAAAAGTATTCCAATATATGATCTCTTTGCAAGAGATAACAAGATTCTTGTGGTTGATGCTGGCAACGTACTGTATATAGATGATGATCATTTGAGCTATGCTGGTACACAAAAAGCTAAATCGAGAATTTTGCATACCATCAAAATGCTATTAAACTAAATAATAAAAGCAGCAATATATAACCTCTTGCTGCGCTACCAATAAGCTTAAAACAGACAGATGATTACATTCTCGGACGCTTCTACATCTATCTTTGAACCCTAAAAGCTGTACATACGTCACTTACTTTTTCAAGGTTATACCATTATAACATCTTCCATCAAGGAAATCTGCAAGTATATTTGCAGATTTCAATCAGCTTTGTTTATTTTAACTCCTTTAGGGCGCATAATACAAATAAGTATGAATTTAACGCCCGACAGGATTACTCTTGAATCATTTGAAGCTTTAACGACGCGTCAGACGGTTAGAGGTTCGACTCCTCTCGGGTGCACCAACTCCTCTCGCTGGCTGAACGGCTTTTCCCCTTTTGCCGATGTTTGACCTTGCGTTTCTTCTTGTTCCAATATTTGCCATGTTTTTTCTTGGAGTGGTACTGCGCCGCACCTCGGTTCTTGATGAAGGCGGGGCTGATACGCTCCTTAAACTGGTCTTCAACCTTACACTCCCGGCTCTCCTCTTATCCGTACTCCCCTCTCTTGAATTGACCAAAAATCTTTTCTGGATTGCCATCATCCCTGCACTGATCATTCTTTTGACGCTCCCGCTTGCAATGCTTGCCGGAAAAATAACCGGGATGAAGCCGCAAACCGCTGCGGTACTGGTTACCGGATCCATCATCATGAATCTTGGATTCGTCATGCCCTTCGTCCAGTCATTTTACGGAGATGAGGGTCTTGCCCGACTTTTTATTTTTGATATTCCTAACGGGCTGTCAGCCTATACCATCGCTTACGCATTTGCCTGCCGGTCTGGCCAATCCGGAAATAACTGCCTGAATAAAACACTTTTCAAATCGCCACCGCTTCTCGCGCTCACTCTCGCCCTCTGTATGAATCTCCTTTCACTGCATCCTGAGCCGCTCACAGCCAAAATTCTCCACTCAACCGGCAGTTTAACCATCCCGCTTGTTCTTCTCGCTCTTGGAGCCTCTTTCAGCATAAAAAAAACAAACCTGCTTCATCTCGGGCTTGGCATAGCACTCCGCATGCTGCTCGGACTCTCTCTCGGTCTCTGGCTCGCCGACCTGTTTAACCTTTCCGGAGTTGACCGGGCTGTAGTTGCTCTTTGCGCATCAGCACCTGCAGGCTTCAATACCCTCACTTTTGCCTCGGTTGAAAAGCTTGACCGGGAATTTGCCGCTACCCTGGTTGCCGCATGCATGATCGCCTCAATGGTGCTTATTCCAATCCTCCTTACCACGCTTTAGGGCTCCTTGATAACTCTGTTCAGCGACCGGATGGCTCCGTTTTTGTTGACCAGGACGGCATCGGGATCGCAGATAAGCCGCTCATGACAATTAATTGAGGTGCCGTTCGAGAAAATTTAAAAAGTGAATTGGAAAAACTTTTTTTTTAAATATATTCACATCGCTACTGAGGAGTGGCCAAATTGGTAAGGCACCTGATTCTGGATCAGGCAATTCCAGGTTCGAGTCCTGGCTCCTCAGCAAA
>JAAXXL010000091.1 GCA_013334485.1 Chlorobiaceae bacterium
GGTATCAATGGCTACAGACGAAACAACACCAAGCTCACAGAACACCGTGACCTCGTCTTCTGCAAACGATTCGATCAGCTCCGTGCTCTCTGAAAAACGGAAGTTTCCGCCCCCTGCAGAGTTTTCGCAAAATGCCCATGTCACATCAATGGCGGAGTATGAAAAGCTCTATGCCGATGCAGAAAAAGATCCTGATGCATACTGGGGAGGAATTGCCGAGCAGTTTCACTGGTTCAAAAAATGGGACACCGTTCTTGAGTGGAACAGCCCTTATGCAAAATGGTTTAACGGCGGCAAAACCAATATCTGCTATAACGCCCTTGATGTCCATGTAAAAAGCTGGAGAAAGAACAAGGCTGCCATTATCTGGGAAGGTGAGGAGGGTGACCAGCGGGTTCTGACCTACGGGGAACTGCACCGCCAGGTGAGCAAATTCGCCAACGTTCTGAAAATAGCCGGTATCAGACCCGGAGACCGGGTTGCCATTTACATGGGCATGGTTCCGGAACTGGTCATTGCCGTTCTTGCCTGTGCACGTGTCGGAGCAGTTCATAACGTTATTTTCGCCGGGTTCTCGGCTCACGCCATTACCGAACGCGTCAATGACTCCCGTGCCAGGATGGTCATCTGCGCAGACGGCACCAGACGCCGCGGAGGATCCATCAATCTGAAAAATATCGTTGATGAAGCCATCGTCAACACCCCCTCTGTCCGCAGTGTAATCGTACTCAAAGTCACCGGAGAGACCATCAACATGCACGACGGCATGGACCATTGGTGGCACGATCTCATGGGTCTTGCTTCCGACGAGTGTGATCCGGTCGAGGTCGATTCCGAACACCCGCTCTTTGTACTCTACACCAGCGGTTCAACCGGAAAACCAAAAGGTATCCTGCACACCACCGCCGGATACATGGTGCATGCTGCAAGCTCTTTCAAATACGTCTTCGATATCAAGGATGAGGATATCTACTGGTGCACCGCCGATGTCGGCTGGATCACCGGGCACAGCTATATGGCTTACGGTCCGCTGCTCAACGGCGCAACCATGCTTATGTACGAAGGTGCTCCGAACTACCCGCAGTGGGACCGGTTCTGGGATATTATCAACCGCCACAAAGTCACCATACTCTATACCGCACCGACCGCTATCCGCGCCTTTATCCGCGCCGGAAACGAGTGGGTCACCAAACACAACCTCAGCTCGCTCCGTCTTCTCGGCAGCGTAGGCGAACCAATCAACCCTGATGTCTGGATGTGGTACCACAAGGTTGTCGGACAGGAGAGATGCCCGATTGTCGATACCTGGTGGCAGACAGAGACCGGCGGCATCATGGTCTCTCCGCTTCCCGGTGCAACCCCGACCAAACCCGGCACGGCAACCCGCCCACTCCCCGGCATCGCGGTAGATGTTGTACACAAAGACGGAACCCCATGCAAAGCCAACGAAGGCGGCTACCTCGTCATCAAAAAGCCGTGGCCATCAATGCTCCGTACCATCTACAACGATAACGAACGCTACGAAAAAACCTACTGGTCGGAGTTCCCCGGCATGTACTTTACCGGTGACGGCGCCCGCAAGGATGAGGATGGCTATATCTGGATCATGGGACGTGTTGATGATGTGGTCAATGTTTCAGGTCACCGCCTTGGCACAAGCGAGGTCGAGAGCGCACTTGTCTCCTACGAAGCCGTGGCAGAAGCCGCTGTTGTCAGCCGTCCGGATGAGATCAAGGGCAATGCACTGGTAGCCTTCGTAACCCTCAAGGACGAATATGTGGGCGACATGAAGCTTCGTGAAGCACTACGCAACCACGTAGCCAAAGAGATCGGACCTATTGCAAAACCCGATGAGATCAGATGGGCCAAAGGTCTTCCGAAAACCAGAAGCGGAAAGATCATGCGCCGTCTCCTCCGCGAACTTGCAACCAGCAACGAGATCAAGGGAGATATCACTACACTTGAAGATTTCGGTGTACTTGAAAACCTCCGCGGATCGGAAGAGGACTGATTCCATCCTGCAAGGAAGTAAACCATACGAAAAGCGCAGCTCACCCTGCGCTTTTCGCGTTTTAAAAAAAAGGACCACAAGGACCATAAGGACTGCAACGACAAAGAGAAATATCAGGGCAACCATCTCGATTTTTGCTTGTCATCTCGAACGCAGTGAGAGATCTCCTTTCACGACAACCAGATCCCTCCTTTCAGTTCGGGATGACATTCTGGAATGTTCAGTATGACAATTTCGTTGCTCCTCTTCAACCTCTTCTTTTCGTGCAATTTCGTCTGTTTCGTAGCCAAAAAATCTTCTCTAATCACTCATCTTCAACGTCAACTCTTTTTTCCTGAAAAAATCGCAGGAGTTCAGATCAAATGACGTCCTGCAAGTGGGCCCGGTATTCTGGTACCGAAAAATTCCGTTACGCAACCTGAACCAAAAGAAAAAAATAAAATGTCATCATTGAAATCATGGGCAACTCCGCTTGCCACAGGAACCTTCATCATTCTTGCCGTCACCGGCACACTGATGTTCTTTAAAATCGAAACTGGATTTATCGGCCCGGTGCATGAATGGCTGAGTTGGGCACTGATTGCCGGTGTAGCACTCCATATTGCTGCAAACTGGAAGTCATTTACCGGCTACTTCTCCCGAAAACCCGCGCTAAGCATTATCGGTACAGGGCTCCTTATAACCCTGATCTCCATCTTCGCCCCGGTCGAAAAAGAGTCAAACCCCCGTATGAACATCATCAAGGCTGTTGAATCGTCAAGCCTCGAAGCGGTTGCCGGAGTGGCAGGAGAGAAAAGCGAAACAATTATCACCAAATTGAGCGGCAAAGGCATCACGGTAGAGACCCCATCCATGACCATCAAGGAGATTGCAGCAAAAAACAGCAAAGAAGAGAAAGATATCCTCGGAATCATCTTCGAACAGCAAAAAAAACAATAACAGTAGGGGCTGGCCTGCAATTAAAAAAAAGGACTAAAAGGACAGCAACGACAGCAAGGACGAAGAGAAAAATCAGAACGGGCGGCCACGCAGGGCCGCCCCTACATGTACATCTCTTCTTTTCGTGTCATTTCGTGTCATTTCGTGTCATTTCGTGTCATTTCGTGTATTTCGTGTATTTCGTGGCCAAAATCTTCCTTTTTTCTTCCACCCAGCACTTAATTCATCCGCCATATCGTAAAATTGAGAAACGATGCAAAGCTGACCCAAAGCAAATAGGGCACCAGCAGATTGCCAGCCAAAGGTGAAATCTCCCGGAATTTCACAATAGTCAGCACAATAGCAAGCCAGAGCATAGCTATATCCACCAGCGCGAACAGTGGTGAGTGCAACCCGAAAAAGAGCGCTGACCAACCGAGATTGAGAAAAAGCTGTGTACCAAACACAATAAGAGCACCTTTCACCTGTTTATTTGTGTTCCACTGCATCACAACAAGGTAGAGAGCAATTCCCATGAGAAGGAAGAAGAGTGTCCATGCAGGAGGAAAAAGCCAGTCAGGGGGATTCCACGACGGTTTATTGAGCACCTGATAGTACCACTCGGAACCCGGTTGAGGCGTAAAGGTTCCACCTGCAAAAGCAAACAGAAAACAGAATGCAATGCTGAGTGCCAGTTTTGGGAGGTTGAGTTTCATGATTTTTGGCATTATGGTTATAAATCAACGTAAAGCAATAAGTTACTCAACAAACGAAGTTCACCGATAATTCCCTCATTTCAGTCATAGTACCTATAAGTCCCATAAGACCCATAAGACCCATAGGTCCCATTCTTTCGAAAGTGCTCTGACTCTAAAATGCTATATTGAGCCAGTTATGCAAACCCTTATCCCCAGGCTTCACGATGGAACCAACAAGCAATGAACTGCAAACGGCTGTCAGAGCGGCACGGGCAGCAGGGGCAATCACTCTTGAAAAACTCGGAGAGCTCACCGAGCGTGAAATTCATGCCAAAGAGTCCAAGGATTTTGTAACTGAAGTCGATAAAGCCTGTGAAACCGCAATCGCAGCAATTATCATGGCGGCTTTTCCCGAAGACAGCCTGCTCTCTGAAGAGGGAACAATCATGAACGGCAGCTCAGGGCGAACCTGGATTGTCGATCCGCTTGACGGCACACTGAACTTTATTCACTCCTTTCCGGTATTTTCGATAAGTATCGGCCTGAAAAACGAAAATAATGACATCCTTGCCGGTGTAGTCTTTCAGCCGCTTCTGCAGGAGCTCTTCACTGCCGAGCGGGGAAAAGGCGCATACCTGAACGGCAAGCGAATCTCTGTTTCAAATCGCACCGACAGCAACAGCTTTCTTATTGCAACCGGTCTACCCTTCAAGGAGTACCACTATCTCGACTCCTATTTCGGCATGCTCAAAGAGGTTATTGAAAATTCAGCCGGCGTCCGACGTGCAGGGTCAGCCGCAATTGATCTCGCCTACACAGCCTGCGGTCGCTTTGACGGTTTCTGGGAGTACAAGCTTTTCCCCTGGGATTTTGCCGCCGGGGCACTCCTTGTGCGAGAAGCGGGCGGAACTGTAACCGGCTTTGAGGGCGAGAGCGATCTCTTCAAACAACACAGCATTATAGCCGGCAACAGTACCACTCATCCACTCCTGCTGGAAAAAGCAAAGAAACACTTTCCTGCCTGATTTGAACAGGAAAGCTATCTTTATTATCTTGGATGCTTTATCGTTTACCCCGTACAATCGAAAGAAGGGTATAGCTCAACCATTCCATTCCATTTCATTTCCTGAACGCCACACTCGTCAGGAGCAACGACAACACTATGCTCATTCAACAGCGCACACTGCAAAAAGAAGTATCTCTCTGGGGAACCGGACTGCACACGGGCCAGGAGTGCATGATCACCTTCAAACCGGCCCCGGTCAACTACGGCTACCGTTTTGTCAGAACTGATATTGAAAACAGTCCTGAAATTCCCGCTCTGATTGAAAATGTGGTTGATGTACTCCGGGGCACAACCATCGGCCTCAACGGAGTAAAAATTCATACCACCGAGCACGTTCTTGCCTCACTTTACGGTCTGCAGATCGATAACTGCCGCATTGAGCTTAGCGGGCCTGAGCCGCCGGTAATGGACGGAAGTTCACACCCCTTTGCAGAAGCCCTCATCGACGCAGGCTTTCTTGAACAGGATGAACCAAAAAACTACCTCGTCATTGATGAGACCATAGAGTACCATGATGCTGAAAACAGCGTGGATATTGTAGCTCTTCCGCTCGACAGCTTCAGAATAACCGTCATGGTCGACTACAAAAACCCGGCACTCGGCTCCCAGCACTCCGGCCTGTTTGACCTTGAGCAGGAGTTCATCAAAGAGTTTTCAACCTCCAGAACATTCTGTTTCCTCAGTGAAGTCGAAGCACTCGCCAATCAGGGCATCATTAAAGGGGGCGATATTGACAATGCAATCGTCATTATCGACAAAACCATGCAGCAGGATGAGTTGAGCGCACTTGGAGAAAAACTCGGGCTTGAAAGTGCAAAACTCAGCCTCGGACAAAACGGTATTCTCAACAACAGGGAGCTGCGCTTCAAAAACGAACCTGCCCGCCATAAACTGCTTGATCTGCTCGGCGATCTTGCTCTGCTCGGAATGCCACTGAAAGCACAGGTTCTTGCCGCTCGACCCGGCCATGCATCAAATGTGGAGTTCGTCAAACAACTGAAAAAATATGCCGACCGCAACAAAC
>JAAXXL010000092.1 GCA_013334485.1 Chlorobiaceae bacterium
AAAAACATCAGTCAAGATAGTGTTGTTTTCCGAACCTTCAAAAACAGGGGCGGGTGGTGCGACAATCACTCTTCTTCTCCTGAACTTTTTGTTTTTGAGGGAAATACCTATAATATTACAGTATTTCAGGAAAGCAGTTATAGACAAAGAAGTTATCTGCTTTTCGGAGTCGGGAAGTTTAGTCTAAACATTGTTAGCCGCTTTATGTAATGGAGAGAGATATGAGCGACCATGACGCATACAGGAAGTTCACAGGAAAGGCTGAGTTTGAGAAGGCGGTCAATTCCCTCCTGGGCCTGGTAGAAGGCATTGCCATTGATGCCAAAATAAACGACAACGAAATCAGCTTCCTTCAGGCATGGTTAGACGACCATCGAATTAATTCTGGAAGACATCCCTTCAATGAGCTCTTTCCGGTAGTTGAGCAAGCCGTTGCCGACGGTGTCCTTACCGAGGATGAAAGAGCGGATATATCGTGGCTATGCAAACGCCTAACTTCTGCGAAGTATTTCAATGCCGCTACCGCGGATATGCAAAAGCTTCACGCCCTTGTTGCTGGCATCGCCTCAGATGGCGAAATATCTGTTGAAGAGCTAAAGGGTCTTTCCGTTTGGCTAGAGGAGCATGAACACCTGAGGAGGTGCTGGCCATATGATGAAATTGAAAGTCTCGTCACCAGCGTTCTAGCTGACAAGAAGATCGACCCCGATGAGCACAAGATACTAATGAGTTTCTTCGGTGAGTTTATATCTATCCTCGATAACAAGACGATTGTTAGCCCGGCATTTCTTGATGGTTCAAATATTGTTGGTCTCTGCGCTGTGTGTCCGGAAATAGCGTTTTCTGACGCTGTCTTTTGCCTTACCGGACAATCTCACAAGTACACACGGATTGAGTTTGAAGAACTAATCTTCAGCCTCGGTGGGAAGGCTGCAAGCGGTGTCTCCAAGAAGGTTAACTATCTGGTCGTGGGTGCAGACGGAAATCCGTGTTGGGCATATGCCTGTTACGGGCGCAAAGTCGAGAAGGCCGTAGAGCTCAGAAGGGCAGGGCACACGATACTTATCGTTCATGAAAATGACTTTCACGATGCAGTATTAGATCAATAGTGCATTGAAATGGCGCGCGGCTAACCATTCATTGCAGGCGCGACGGCCCCTGCCGGGCCGCGGTCTGAACTCCAACGTTAGGCTTTCGGAGTAACTATGCGTCGTGGTTCCAGCAAGATCGAAGAACGTGTTTGTATTGATGCCCTTGTTCAGTATGTAAAAGGGGTGGGTGCTATATCGGTTATTGAGGCTCAGGCAGAAGCGGATGATCCGCCTGACTACTGGCTCGATGTCGGAGTTGACCGATTCGCGGTCGAGATCACAAGCATTGTGAAAGACCATGGTTATGACGCACTCTGCAACGCAGTACACCGCAGCATCAAGGCAGAGATAGAGTCGGATGACTCCGTTTCCGGCATGTACGCAGTGGAGTTCTTTCGGTACCCTGAGATCCCAAAGAAGTGGACAAGTGAGCGGAGGAAATTGATTGCAGATGCAGTCACCAAAATCAGAGGCTTGGCAGGTTCCGAACCAGATTCAGAATCAAGGATTTTTCAGGATAAAAGCGGGCACATTACAGTTTCAAAATGGTCCGCTGAAGGAAATACTGTCGGGATGTGCCGGATACCGGAAGCAAAATATGAGGGAGATGCTCAGGTTGAACTCTCTTTGCTGCTGGAGCAGGCTATCGGCAAGAAGTTCCAGAAGCTTCAAAAAAAGGGAGTGATGGCAGTATGTCCTGATGTTATCCTGCTCCTCTATGACGCCTACGGTTATGGCTCTATTGAGACCGCCAAATCGGCATTATCAAATATTAAAGGTTATGAATGGCTTCATTCTATATTCTGGACGGCGTCATTTTCAGATCGGCCCAATGTTATGTACCCTGATAGTCCGGGCCGAGCAGGGGGTTTTCTATACAGCAAAAGCGAAGACTGGCTGCAACGTGAGGAATGAGGGGACGTACACAACTACGTAAACTAATTGGATAGGAGAGACGGCAATCCCTGGCAATGATGAATTCATCTTTGCAACTGATCACTGTTGTATTCGGAACTGACCCGAGAGGATTCACCCGGAAAGAATTCGCGTATTGCTTATTTTATTTTGACAATACGGCCAATCTCCCCGAGTCGTTTGCTCACCTACCTGCAGGAGAGCGAACAAGCGGAGGTGTTTGCTTTGAGTGCTTATGGAGTATCAACAGATGCGAAGCCCATGCGACGAGGTACCGGTCATTCGGGGGGGTATCGACGTTGGGAGTTGACGAAAATCCGTGTCATGCCTGTGCGAAAAGTGGCTAAAATTGAATATCGACCCTTAATTTTATTGCATGACGCCATGAGACTGATTCTGACTGACCACCCGAACAAAGTAGACGACGATATTTTACGATTGTGTGCACAAGTCTGTGCATCCAGTGCCCCTCGATGGGTCCAGATTGTACCCAGACTTGGCGCTATACCTAACAAGTGTATCTTCAATGCCAAACACGAGGAGGGTGAAGGTCGTGGAATATGTATTGTCGGATGGAAAGTTCTTACGTGGCCGCGAGTTCTTGCCCAGTTTGTTGGACATGCGCTTGTGGTAAAGGGGGATCGGCTCACATGTGTAACTCCTGATACGAGGGGTTCGAATCAACTCCTGTTCCTCCGCGACGACTCTATTGACTTCGATTCATCTGATCCTATGGCACGTATGCCGACCCGTTACATGCCCTTTGATACAGACGCAGCCATTAGTCGTCTGATAGAAGTTCAAGAGCAGATCCACTCCATCAAGGCTGCATATCCCCCGACCTCTGTCACCATCGCCTTATCGACAGCTGAGACGTGGAGAATTGAGAGATTCGAGGCCCAAATTCCAGAAATTATTCGAGATATTGCGCTCCGTAAACTGCAGAACGACGATCGATGTGTCTGCGATAGCGGTCTTTCATTTGGACAGTGTTGCAGACTCGCGATGCTTGGCAGAGGTCGAAAATGATTCATTCCGAAAAAAAGAATTGAGAGAAAGAGACGTTCGCAACTAAATAAATTAATTGCTTGGAGACCCAGTTAACCCGAGCAATGATGTATTCATCCTTGTAACTGATACCTCTTGTATTCGGAACTGATCGAGTGAATTCACCCGGAAAGAATTCGCTTATTGTTTATTTTATATTGACAATATGGGCCTATGTCACGGAGTCGATTGCACGCCTCCATGCAGGCGGCAGAACAAGCGACAGGAGCAGACACTCCATGTCGTCAAATAAATTTACCTCCGCAGAGCACGGAACATCCGTTGCCTCGTTATACGGTGTAATGTGATCGATATGAGATTATTCGTTGACACAAATTTTTTCTTGCAATGCAAGGCGATTCCGGAAATCAACTGGGGCCAAGTAACAGACGATAATACAGTGGAACTAATCGTTGCAAGGCCAGTTCAGGAAGAAATTGACCGATTAAAGAACGATGGGAATGGCCGGCGAGCAAAGCGAGCACGTAAAACGAATAGCTTGTTTCGGGAGATGATTGTCTCGACTGATGGCAATCGTTCTTGGTCGGTTGGGAAAAAAATAATCACGCTGGTCTTTGCTGAGCCGTTCGCAAAACTCGAACGTGAGCAGTGTCAATCACGGCTGGACCTTTCTCGACCAGATGACGAAATTATCGCAAGTTTGATTTACTATAAGATTAGTGCCTCTGACGAAAAAGTATCACTTCTCACCCATGATACGAATCCAATGTTGACGTGCAAACAGAATGGCGTTTCTTTCGTTCCAATTCCTGATGAATGGTTGTTGCCACCAGAGAAGGATGATCGAGATAAACAGATCGACAAACTTCAATCTGACCTAAGAAATGCGGTTAACCGAGACCCACAAGTTGAAGTTGATTTCAACATCGATGGCGTTGACTTGGGCAAAGGTGCCAGCGATATTCGTGTTAGGATGCTTGAGCATTTGAGTCCAGAACAAGTCACAGAATTGGTGTCAGAAATGGAGTCACGACACCCGATGAAAATAAACTTCTCTCAACAGGATGATTTCTCAGATGGGCTAAGAATTGGATCACTTGGTTCATTCAAGAAATACGAACCACCATCTCAGGCTGACATCTCTAGATACCAGAAGGAAGAGTATCCTGAATGGATTGAAAATGTTCGTAGTTTCTTTGAAACGTATACGGAACATTATAATCATATTTCAGTTCTTCGCCCTTACACTCTGACTTTGAAGAATGTTGGTCGAGCCCCAGTTGAAAACATGATTCTGAAGTTCGAACTTTTGGAAGGTGGGACTTTTGGCTCACCTGACATAAAAAACTCCCAAGTGACCAAGCCCCGTCTCGACGTACCTCTGCCCCCCGAACCGCCAAAAGGGAAATGGATCGATACAATGAGTGTAATTTCGGCGCTTGCAAGGGCAGGATATCCTTTTGAGCTCAACCTATCCAAGATGTCATTCCCTGCGATCAATAAGCCTATCCAACGTGATCGGTTTGCATTCCACTGGAGAGACTGTCGTCCAATAGGTGACGAAAAGAAATGGACTTGGGAATGCGATGAGTTCCGGCATGGGAGTAACAAAGTTTTCGAGTATTGTATTAATTTTGATAACTCAAAACCTTTGCAAACTGTTGTATTTCGTGTCACGGCTAGTGGTTCGAATCTTGCAGATGCTTTTTCGAGAACCTTTACGATGAGTGTGTCGATCAACACCGAACCAGCTTATAAAAACATAGTTGATGCATTATTGCTATGACCGCTTTATATTAATACAGTTGTCGCATTTTGTTGAAAAAATATTCACTTTTCGTCCGGGTTCAGTACCACTTCCCGGGTAGTCTCCCATACTCTTGCCGGTCTTGATCCCCAACGTTCGGGATGTATCTCCCGAGCAAGCTGTAATGTCTTATTTTGCTGTTCAGGACGTGCCCCCGTCTATGAGACCACCATCTCTTGGAAAAAATCCTTTTGCTGAACCTGAAATTCTTCCGGTGTCAGCTTGCCTAATGAGCTGTGTGGACGGATCGAATTGTAATCCTTCTGCCACAGCCCAATAACCTCCCGTGCATGATCAAGGGTTTCAAAATATGGATTCCATCGGAACTTCTTGTCAGGGGTGCGCAGAATGAAGTCAAGGTCTTCTGAAAAACGTGGCAGCCCATGCAGAATACGCAGACAGGTGACTCCCTGAAAGGCTGCGACCTCAAAAAAGTCTGCACGCCATAACCCGTAAAGCGACACTTCCTGCAGGATTTCCTTGAGCGCCTGCTCCGCTTGTTTTGCATCAGAGGCTGAATAGCGCTCCAGCCGTTTGCGAAGAATATCGATCATTGTTTCAGTTCCCTTTGCATGGCAGAGATGCATTTGTCCATGCGTTTATGCTGATAGACCGGGCGTAAGCGTTCAAGATTATCTTTGTCAATGGAGGCGAGTTCATACTCATCGATGCGCATTCCTTCGGTCAGGCTTCTGATGCCGGGATAATCAATCTTGCGCAGGCAAAAAATGTCGAGTAATGCCCGTAACGGCTGTGCCATCAGACAGTTCTGTCCGGCAAGCGTATCCCGATCGATGCCTTCCAGAAACCAGCCCGTGTTCAACGCTAACGGGTAATACAGGAAT
>JAAXXL010000093.1 GCA_013334485.1 Chlorobiaceae bacterium
GCAGGCCACACGCCGCCCGAAGAAAAGTCGTGTTGTTCAGGAAAGTGCTGCGGCTAAATGCGCTACCAATATTTCGCCCCTCCGGGGCTTAAAGATCGAATAGAATTGCCCAGATGAAATTTCTTGAACTTCCCCCCCGCTTCCTCCTCTTCACCGGAAAAGGCGGGGTTGGAAAAACCTCGATTGCCTGCTCTTCGGCGATCGCACTTGCAAAAATCGGCAAGAGAGTGCTGCTCGTCAGTACCGACCCGGCCTCGAACGTCGGGCAGGTGTTCGGTATCACCATCGGCAACCGGGTCACACCCGTCACGGCGGTTACCAATCTTTACGCGCTGGAAATTGACCCTCAGGCATCGGCAGCGGAGTATCGGGAACGCATTGTCGGGCCGGTTCGGGGGCTGCTCCCCGAGAGCGTGCTCAACACCATCGAGGAGCAGCTTTCCGGAGCCTGCACAACCGAGATTGCAGCATTCGATGAGTTCACCTCCCTGTTGACCGACCCGGCGCTCTGCAACGATTACGACCACATCGTCTTTGATACGGCACCAACCGGCCACACCATCCGGATGCTCCAGCTTCCCGGTGCCTGGAGCGGCTTTCTTGAAGCAGCAAAAGGTGATGCTTCATGCCTCGGCCCGCTGGCCGGGCTTGCAAAGCAGCGCACGCAGTACAAAGAGGCCGTTGACGCACTCGCCGACCCCCTGCGAACCCGCATGGTTCTGGTCTCCCGGCCCCAGCAGGCTGCCCTCGGCGAAGTTGCAAGAACCTGTGAAGAGCTGTCGGCAATCGGCATCTCGCAACACTATCTCGTCCTGAATGGCATACTGCCTGAAGGTGAGGCAGCAAAAGACGAACTTGCAAACGCAATCGTCATGAGAGAACAGAACGCACTCTCGGCTATGCCTGAACGGCTCAAAGCCCTGCCAACAGATCAGATAGCGCTCAAGCCATTCAATCTGGTCGGGCTTGACGCGCTATGCAACTTCTTCAACGAGCCGCTCGCTCAACTCCCGGCTTCGGCAAAAGAGCACGCTACCTTCAACGCTCCACCACTTTCAGTGCTTGTTGATGAAATTGCTGCCGACACTCACGGCCTCATCATGCTGATGGGTAAAGGCGGAGTAGGCAAAACCACACTGGCCGCTGCCCTCGCCGTTGAACTGGCCCATCGGGGTCTCTGTGTGCACCTCTCCACTTCTGATCCTGCGGCTCACCTCGTTGAAACAGTCAGCGGCAGGGAGGAGAACCTCACGGTCAGCAGAATTGACCCACAGGTCGAAACAGAACGGTACCGCCGCGAAGTGCTTGAGTCCAAAGGAAAAGGGCTTGACAGCGAAGGTCTGGCTCTGCTTGAGGAGGATCTACGATCACCCTGCACTGAAGAGATTGCCGTATTCAAGGCCTTCTCCCGAATCATCGGAGATGCCGACCGGAAATTTGTTGTGATGGACACTGCCCCGACCGGCCACACACTCCTGCTGCTCGATGCAACGGGAGCCTATCACCGCGAGTTCACCCGTCAGTCAGGCAACAATGATGCAGGAAAAATCACACCAATGATGCAATTGCAGAACCGCAAAGAGACAAAGGTGTTGATTGTAACCCTTGCTGAAACAACGCCAGTCCTTGAAGCCGCCAACCTGCAGGAAGATCTGCGGAGAGCTTCAATTGAACCCTGGGCATGGATTATCAATAACAGTGTCGCCGCTGCTGTAACACACTCCCCACTGTTGAGAGAACGGGCGGAGAATGAACTGGTCGAGATCAAGAGCGTTGCTGATCAATATGCACTTCGCTATGCTGTGGTACCGTTATTGAAGGAGGAGCCGGTTGGTGAGAAGCGATTACGCTCGCTTGTGAGCAGCTTGCCGCTTCCTGGCGCTGACTGAGCCTCCAGGAGTCAGCACGAATAATGGAAGCACTTCGGTAAGGAAAAAATGATTTTATTCTTAATATGGAGTAAATACCGTTGCATAATCTTCATCCCGTATGAAAAAAGTCAGACCATTCCTCTCCCGACTCCTTCTTCTGATGCTGCTGACAGCCTCGATCAACGGTCAGTTCAGTAGTGCTCATGCGGTGCAAACGACTCTTGCAGCGGCAATAACCGGAGAGGAATTTGTCATGCTCCCGGCAATGCAGAGAGAGAAAAACAGTACGAATGAACACCATAAACATACCGGTGAATGTCATACGTGTGGTAACTGCCTCTGTCACGTCATTCTTCCCGTTCAATCGCTCAAGCTTGATTATAACCCTGCAGTCATAAGCTTCTGCACCTTCAAACCCATCGCAAATCTCCCTGAAGTAACGCTTTCCCGCTTTATTCCCCCTCGTACAGCCTGACAACAAAACTCTGCTTTGTGACACTTTCGTTTTGTCCTGTTATGCTGTTGTGCCCTGCACTTCGGGCTATCAGAACATCACGCTGAAAACCGGGTAAACGCATCTATTCTTATGGGGAAAAATGTATTGGCACAGGGGGCACTGCTTCTTGTGGCGGGTATTGTGGCTGTTCTATCGCCAGCTCAAGCCCTGGGGGCGGAACAAACCCTCTCACTGCAAAAGGTTATAGAGTATTCGCTGCAACATAATGGCGAACTCAAATCCTTTCGTGAGGAGAGAGGGATCGTTGATGCCGCGAAGGTCAAAGCGGGGCTCTTTTTGAATCCCACGCTTGAAGTTGAAGCCGTTACGGGCGCGTTGACCGGAAGCAAAGCAGAGAGGTCGCTCTCGGTTGGAATATCACAGGAGTTTCTACTTGCCGGTAAACGAGGCAAACGTCTCGCTGTTGCTGAGCGTGAACTGGAACTCTACCGGTACCAGCTTCTGGATAAAGAGCGATTGATTCGCGAAGAGGTAAGGAACCTCTTTCATGATCTCATGCTCGCCGAACAACGACTTGCTATGGCAGAGCATTCAATTGCGCTTACCCGGAAGCTTGTGGAGGTGTCGCAAGCTCGTCTGGCAGCAGGCGATATTCCGGAACTGGAGATGAATCTGGTCAAAGTCGAGCTGGCACGAAGTGAGGCATCGAGAATTGAAGTTGCAAAAACGGTGCAGCAGTGTCGGGATAAACTCTCGGCAGTATCAACTCTTCCGGCTGGAACGCTTTACAAAATATCCAATTCAGCACCAGCAAATTCCGCACCCGAAAAATCTGTCGGTGAGCTGAAACAACTGGCGCTTCTCCAACGTCCTGACCTGAAGGCTCTGGAGGAGGAACGGGGACGGGGTCAGGCTTTTGTCAACCTTGCCCGAGCCGAGTGTGTTCCAAACCTCACCGTCGGCCTTGCCCTCTGGCGTGACACAAGATCGATGAAAATCAGCGGAGTGGAAGAGCGTGACAAATCATGTACTGTGGGGATGCGGCTCTCGATGCCCATCCCTGTTTTTGATCACAATCAGGCAGGAGTTCAGGATGCCCGCGCCCGGCTGAACAGCGCAGAGAGCCGGTTGTCAGAGGCAATCAGGAGAGTTGAGCGTGAGGTTGAAACGGCTTACTCCGCCTGCAAAAGCAGTGAAAATATTCTATCCCTCTACAAAACGAACATCATTCCCCAGCTTGAGGAGAACCTCACACTGACCGGGGAGGCCTGGCGGCTGGGAGAGGTTGGCATACAAACAGTTATTCAGGAACAAAAGAAGTTTTTTGAGGTCAGTGAAAACTATCTGATGGCAATCAACAGCCACCATGTAGCTCTTGCAAAGCTTGACTCAGCAGTGGCAACAGAATTAAACGGAGAGGCAAAGTGAAAAAGAGATGGATGATCATCAGTGTTGTTCTGGCCATAATCATAGGCGGCCTCTCTCTCTGGCGCTCTTTCAGCCAGAAAAACGAAGGCGATGCGGCAACCGAAAAACAAACAGAGGGAAGTGTGGAGAGCACCTCTCCTGGTATCAGGATGAACGCCCGGATACAAAAGGAGAACGGCGTTATTGTTGCCGTAGCCGCAAGGCAACCATTCAATGAGGTTATCACGGCGACAGGCAAAGTAGAGGCGAACGCCGACCGGATTGCACATGTCTCTCCGCGAATCTCCGGTCAAATTGTTTCGGTTGTAGCCTCTTTGGGTGACAGGGTAACTACCGGTCAGACGCTCGTCGTTTTGAAGAGTCTTGAAATGGCTGAAGCGACCAACCGCTCCCGCCTCTCAAAGACAAAACTTGCACTTGCCGAGGCAAATATGACGAGAATCCGGACGCTTGTGGAGAAGAAAATTGTTGCCCGAAAAGAGCTTCTTCAAGCCGAAACCGACTACAAAATCGCTCAAACCGAGCTGCAGAATGACAGGGAGCGCCTCTCCCTTTACGGAGCCTCAAACTCGAATGTACATGGCAGCAGTAACAACAAAACCAGTTTGCCGGTACCCTCACCAATCAGCGGCACCATTACCGAAAAACATGCCATTGTCGGTGAACTGTCGGACCCCTCCAAAAGCCTCTTCACGGTTGTTGACCTCTCATCAATCTGGGTCGTTGTGGACATCTACGAAAAAGATCTGGCAAAGGTGAAGAGAGGAGAGAGTGCTGCGGTCACAGTAGATGCCTGGCCTGACCTGAAGCTCACAGGTCGTGTTACCTACCTTGCCGATGTGCTTGACCCTGCAACCCGAACGCTCAAGGTCCGTGTGGAGGTTGCCAACCCTGATCGCAAGCTGAAGCCCGAAATGTTTGCCAGGGTCGAGCTGGTGCCAGCGGCCAGTGCAGCAATGACCCTTGCTGTTCCCGAAGATGCCATACAGGAGATTGATGGCAAAAAAATGATCTTTGTTGCCGATGTGAGTGGCGAACTCTTCAGAGCGGAAACCGTGGTGACGGGTCGCTCTTCGGGCGGGATGGTTGAAATTATTTCCGGCATCAGTGAAGGCCAGCGTTATGCAATCAAAGGGTCATTCATACTCAAGTCCGAGCTCAAAAAGGACGAACTTGAGGGGGGGGCAGAATAATGCTTCAAAAAATAATCGCCTATGCCCTGAAGAAAAAAGGTGCGGTCATCGTGCTTTCGCTTTTGATTACCGGTTTTGGCATCTACTCATACTTGAAACTTTCGCTTGATGCCTTTCCTGATGTTACCAACGTTCAGGTTGAGATTGTCAGCCATGCTGACGGACTCTCGGCACTGGAGATAGAGCGCAATGTCACCTACCCCATCGAGATGGCGATGCGAGGCCTGCCCGATATTGAGCAGATGCGTTCAGTCACCAAGTTCGGACTCTCGATTGTCACCATCGTCTTCAAGGATAATGTTGATATCTACTTTGCCCGGCAACTAGTGTTCGAGCGGCTGGCGGAGGCTCGGGAAAGGGTTCCAAAGGGTGTTGCCGTCACCATGGGTCCGATTGGCACCGCCATGGGAGAGATTTACCAGTATACGCTTGAAGGAAAGATGCCCGGTGACCCTCAAGCGAAGATTGCCTGGCTGGCTGAGCTTCGGACCATTCAGGAGTGGATTGTTGCTCCGCAGTTGAAAAGCGTTGCCGGAGTAAACGAAATCAACTCCTTTGGCGGGTACTTCAAACAGTATCAGGTGATCGTGTCACCGGAACTGATGCTGAAGTACGCCGTAACGGTTGAGGATATCTACTCCGCCATTGGCAGCAACAATGAAAACGTCGGTGGCAACATCCTCGAACGGGG
>JAAXXL010000094.1 GCA_013334485.1 Chlorobiaceae bacterium
TCAGATCCCTCCTTTCAGTTCGGGATGACAGTGGGGACTGTTCAGAATGACAATGAGGATTGTTCGGGATGACACCGAAAAAAACAATCCAAAATTCAGAACCCCCTCGGCTGTGTCATCTCGAACAACGTGAGAGATCTCCTCTCTCGAAAATCAGATCCCTCCTTTCAGTTCGGGATGACAGTGGGGACTGTTCAGAATGACAATGAGAACTGTTCAGGATGACACCGAAAAAAAACAATCCAAAATTCAAAACCCCCTCGGCTGTGTCATCTCGAACAACGTGAGAGATCTCCTTTCACGACAATCAAATCGCGCAACAAATCAAAAGCTGTGACTTCACATGTACCCGTCACGGCGGAGCGTCTCCAACCCCCCTCCATCTTCACTGTCCTGGGCTCGACCGGAGCGTTCGGCGATGTTTGAAAACTTGCCGCTTTTGAGCTCATCAATAATTTCCGGCAGTGTTCGCGCCTCGGACTCAACCGGGTTGGTGCAGGGGTAACAGCCGAGTGAACGGTATCGAATGCCTGCTCCCTGATTGAAGTAGAGTGAGACAACGGGAATCTTTTCGCGCTCGATATACTCCCAGATATTCAGCTCGGTCCAGTCAAGGAGCGGGTGAATGCGCACATGGGTGCCGGGTGCAAAATCGGTCTTGAACTGGTTCCAGAACTCGGGCGGCTGATCGCCGACATCCCAGACATTATCTTTATCCCTCGGAGAGAAATACCGCTCTTTCGAACGGCTCCCCTCTTCGTCAGCTCTGACGCCCGCTATGACTCCGGTATAGGGCTCTTTTCCCTCATCCTGAACATAGTGCTTGAGCTCATGATCCATACGGTATCGAGGCCACTCGCCCGAAAGGGTGTGCTTCAATGCTTCGCTCTTCAGATATTTGCAGCAGGTGAGCCGGTCGGTATTGCCGTCGGGAAAGGTGAGTTTCTTGTCCAGCGCCTCACGGTTTTCACCGTAAATCATATTGAGGTTCCACTCCAGCGCAAGCCGGTCACGGTACTCGATCATTTCAGGGATCTTGTAGTGCGTATCAACATGCACAAGCGGAATTGGCACGTGGCCGAAGAATGCCTTCCGGGCAAGCCAGAGCATCACGGTACTGTCCTTGCCGATTGACCAAAGCATGCAGAGGCTTTTAAACTCCCTGTAGGCTTCCCTGAGAATATAGACGCTTTGCGCTTCGAGTTTGTCGAGATGATCCATTGGTTCGCTTTCGATAGAGTTACTGTTTGTCACGATGCAGGCCGCACTCCCGGTGCTCGGCTATCTCCCACCACCAGCGCCCGGCACGGAGATCCTCTCCCGGCTTGACTGCTCTGGTACAGGGCGCGCATCCGATGCTCGGATAGCCCTCGTCATGAAGCCGGTTAAAGGGCACATTGTGCTTTTTGATATACTCCCACACCCACGCTTCCGACACTTCGGCAAGAGGGTTAATTTTATAGAGACCGAACGCGGCATCCCACTCGATGGGAGCTATCGCTGTTCTGGTGACCGACTGTTCACGGCGAAGGCCGCATATCCATGCCGTCAGGGTTGAGAGCTTTTTGGTGAGCGGCTGCACCTTTCGTATACGGCAGCACTCGCGCCTCTTTTCAACGCTTTCATAAAAAAGATTCGGGCCATGCTCTGCCTGCATCGATTCAACAGCAGCAGTCTCGGGAAAAAGCGCCTCTATCTCAATACCGTAGTGCTTTCTGGTGGCATCGAACACGTCGTAGGTCTCCTGATGCAGTCGCCCGGTATCAAGGGTGAAAACCGGAACCGGCAGCTTCTCCTTATGCAGCATATCGGTCAGTACCTGATCCTCGGCACCGAAACTTGAAGCAAATGCCATGTTGGCAGCCCCGAAACAGCCGACGGCAGCTCGAAGTATCTCTTCGGGTGATTTGGCTGCAAGTTCCCTGCTCAATTGTTCTATTTTTTCCCTGCTCATAGTTCTCTTCTCTTCGGCACCTCTATTAATTTGTTCCGCGATTCGATTGCTTCGTTGGGCGGTACTCAAAATCCTCAAGTACTCCGTGTACATTCCGGTTTCTGCGCTCCGTCCGCCTCACACTCAAACCGCTCACGACAATTAATAAAGGTGCCTTATTGTATGAAATCCCTCGCTTTTATTTACCGACAATAACACTGACACCTTCGCCGCGATTTTCAACCTTGACAATCCGGTGGCCACAGTCCTTGAGCGTGCGGGCAACGCGCAGCACCGCTTCGCCTTCATCAACGAGCACCTCAAGCAGTTCATCACCCTTCAGCTCTGCAATGGCAGCCCTGACGCGCATGGCATTGGCCGGGCAGGAGATGCCCTGCACATCAAGGGTTTTTGTTATTTCAGGGCTTGCCACGAAGCTCCTCCTTTACGGCTTCAAGACCAATGCGGTCAATCATATGGCCGAACCTCTCCTTTTTCCGCCCTTTCTCCCTGTAGAGAGTAATGGCTTTCTCGATAAGCCGGTAGAGCTCCTCCTCGCTCTCAACCATCTTCTTCAATACCGAAGCAAAACGGGGCACTCTGCCCATGGTTCCGCCAATGTAAAGGGTATAGCCTTTTCTGCCGATAACCCATGAGTTCGAGGGGCAGAGAGAGGTACAAACACTACAGTTGATGCAGAGTTTCTCATCTATGGCATAGCAATATCCTTCATCACTATCCCGCCGCTCAATAGCACTGAGGGGGCAGAGTGAAACGCAGAGACCGCAATCATTACATTCCCCCGCCTCCCATTTCGGCTCAATGGCACCCCTGACGCCGATATCGTTTTCGTTGGCCTTGGTGCAGTTATTGGAGCAGCCGGTTACCGCCAGCTTGAATTTAGAGGGGGTCTCCTGCTTGAAATATCTCCTGTCAAGCTCCCTTGCAATCTTTTTGGTATCGATGTTACCCCAACGGCATGTTTCCTCTCCCGGACAGGCAACAATCACACGGACTCTCGGACCGCAGGCGCCCATTTCGATACCTGCACTCTGGAGTTCAAGGCGGGCTGTTTCAAGATTGTCACGATGGACGTAATGAATCTCTATACCCTGACGGGTGGAGAGATGAACAAAACCCTTGCCATATTTTTCAGCAACTCCGGCAACACAGGCCAGTTGAGATGCTGTCATATCACCGGCAACCGCCTTGAGCCGCATGACATAGTAGTCAGGCTGCTTCTGGCGCATCATACCGACCTTGCTTAAAGCCGCCAAATCAAGCTCATGTTCAGACATGCTATCAGATATTCTAATTATTTATAGTAGATCAGATTCCGGATTACAGCAAGATAAGCTGCCGGATTGAAAACAGTTACAATAGAGGCGCCCATTGACAGGATTTGTAAAATCAATCACGACCATAACGGGTAACGATTGTTAATAAAACTCAGGATGAGGCACATATCCAAACCTGACAGAAGGAAATACCGCAAATATGGTATAAAGGGGTGATTTATCAGAGCAGGAGAGGATTTTTCATGCAATCTCCTGTAAAAATAGCTGACAAGAGGGTATGAAAGAAAGAGGGGAAAAAACATCCGGGCCAAAACAGAGAAAAGAAGTATCCGATTACACTTTTCAGAACCAACCCGGATGCGCAAGGGAACAACACGGCACGTTCAAGTAGAGGCGATGACAAGATTCGAACTTGTGAAAAAGGGTTTTGCAGACCCTTGGCTTAGACCACTCACCCACATCGCCGTGGTAAAAAAAACATCCGGGCCATTCTGAAGTGAAGATGCACACACACACACACCTAAAGTCCCCACATGACTTTACCGCTACAGAGGCCCGGATGCCGGAGTGAAAAAAAATCAGAAGTTTACGGTTGCATAAACTTCTGTCCTGAACAGATCATTCTCTGCCTTACCAGCACCGGCAGCCTGAGAGTTGCTTGCGCGATACCGAACGGTCGGAGTGATGCTGAAACTTCCGGTCGCCGCTTCATGCACATTGACCTTGTAGGATGCCCAGACAAAGAGGTTGTCATAATCAACGGTGGTTGCTGTTGATTTATCTGTGGTCTGGTTGTAATCGACCCAGGCCGTCAGTGGACCAGACTCACCCTTGACTCTGAAGATATAACCGCTGTAGTCCCAGTTTGAGCCATTATAGGAGTTGTTGTCGGCAGTATAGAAACCGCTGAGACCCACTTTTGATTTTCCTACCGGTATGAAAGCCTGTGCGCCAAGCGTGTATGGGCGGCGTCCATCGGAGATCCTGGTAAGAGTATAGTATGCCTGCGGCACAACGGTAACATCACCGGCAGTAGTCTTGTAGTTCACATACAACCCGTAGCCATCATTCAACAGCCCTCTCTGATTCGTGGTTGTTGAGAGGTTATCAAAATTCACTACAACAGCATTCAGTTCACCACCTCCGATTTTGGCGCCATAATTGAAACCGGCAAGACGGTCAAAGTGGTTTGTGGAGATCGGGGTATCAACAGCGTACAATTTTGAACCCTGAGGGCCGGTACCCGGAATTGCGTAGAGGGTCAGATCAAGAATAGGGTTGTCAAGGCTTCCCAGCGGTATGCGACCGATAGAGTAGTGGCTGTTTTCGAGATTACGTCCAAAGTAGAACTGTGATACCTCAAGAGAGTAATGTTCAGTATTGGAAGCGGCAATTGACTGCCAGCCACCGGCTACATTTTCGTTCTGTATTACTCCCTTGAAGAAGTAACCATCGCCAAGATCGGCTGAGGGTTTCAGACGAACACGATACTGAAAATACTGATCCTCAGTACTTGCTTTAACTCCAACCGCTGAACGCGTATGACCGAAGTCATCTCTGAGTCGAATTGCAGCGTCACCTCCAAGCTTGAGTTCTGCCGAAGCAGGTGATGCGTATGATAAAACGGCAAACATCGCCGCAAGTGATAACATCCTTTTCATTTTTGTACTCCCTTTGTTGTTATGTTTTTTGGTCTTGTGTTATGGTTCACCTGAAAAATTCCAATAAAAAAAGCCGTCACTGCTGCTGACGGCCGGTTTTCCACTTTGGAGCCCGATTATCAGGGGCGCTAAATCAAAAATCCGGTAGTATGCAGCAATCTTCCGCTCAGGAGACAACAACAGTTGCATGACGAACTGGCAGTGCTGTAGTGTGATAAACCAAAAGTGTTCATTTGTGCTCCGCTTGATTAACAATTGTGAATAAAAAAGCCATTATCCCCTTAATCTGCAAGCATATACCATAAAAATACCCTGAATATGGTATAGGGTCCGATCCACTCCTGCTCCTCACCCTGCTCTTTACAATTCCCGATTGAACCGGGTTATCCCGTTCAGCAAATTTTCAATTACCAACCCTTGCTCAACCGACAGATACTGGCGCCGAGCGTCAATTGACAAAGGCTAATAAACGCCTCTATCACCATAAAATGCACGCATATACCATAAAAATACCATAAATACGGGATGACGTTCAGCTTCCTCTCATACCGATGAGTGGGCTCGCACTCCCTTCCCTGTCATCCCGATGATCGACGCCAGTCGCGAAGAGGGATCTCGTTGAATGGAAGTTGCGCGAGCGCCGTGAGATCTCTCTCTTCGTTCGGGATGACACCCCCTCCCCCTGTCATCCCGATGAACGGCGCAGCCGGGAAGAGGGAT
>JAAXXL010000035.1 GCA_013334485.1 Chlorobiaceae bacterium
GAACTCACTCTGCAGCATTTTGCGGTGCTCAACCGTACCGGTAAAAAATACCGCTCCGAGTCCATTGGAGACAATTGGCACAAGAACAACCATCAACGCAAGCGCCATCATGACAATGGAGCCTATACCAACAGAAGTAAATGAACGATCCAGCAGTTTCCTTGTTCCGAGATTCATGACAACAGGGTTAAATGAGCGAAATCAGTACATACGCAACGACACTTCCCAAAAGCCTACTGGCCGGAGAGGATTTTACGCTGGCGTACAACAATTCTTTCACTGACAAGATTACAGATAAAGCTGATGACAAGAAGCAGCAGCCCCATGGCAAAGAGCACATGGTAACGGGCTGAACCGGTAACCTGGTCGGCCTCTCCCATGTCTCCGGCAATGGTTGCTGTCAGGGTACGGATTGCTTCAAGATAGTTGAACCATGGTTCGGGAATATGGGCGGAGTTGCCGGAGGCCATCCAGACCACCATGGTTTCACCGAGTGAACGCATGATGCCGAGAATGACGGCAGCAAGGATGCCGCTGCTTGCCGCAGGAAGAACGGTTTTGACAATGGTCTCGGCCCGTGTGGCTCCAAGAGCGTAGCTCCCTTCGCGAATATCACGACCAACCGCCTGCAGGGCATCTTCGGAAACACTGACAATGGTCGGCAGGGCCATGAAACTGAGAATAATGGAGACGTTCAGCGCATTGGTTCCGGTAAGAATTTCAACCGCATGGAGGAGGGTGCCGACCCGGTAGAGAAAAAAGGCGGCAAGCAGGCCGAAGAGCACAGCCAGCACTACATTGAGCTGCTTGCGTCGTGCAGAGTCTTCAATACGCGTGGTTACAAGGTCAGCAAGCACAACGACCAGAAGAACCATAAACGGGGCGGCAAGAATCCACCATGCCCACATCAAAAGAGGGCCGCCGTTATCCTGCAGGAGAGGCGCCAGAACGACAAGCGCAAAAAATCCATAGGCAACCGACGGAATGGCGGCAAGCATCTCAATCACCGGCTTGGCATACTGGCGGATGGAAAAGGGAAGAATATCACTCAGGCATATGGCTGCGGCAATACCCATCGGTACGGCAATCAGGGCTGAACCCATGGTTACCATCAAGCTGCCATAGATAATCGAGAGTGCACCGAATTTGCCGGGGTCATCAGCCGGATACCACTCCGTTGTGGTAAAGAATTCGCTGAAACCTCGAAGCTCGAAAAAAGGAACTGCGTCGCGGGCAACAAAGTAAAAGATGAAGAGAACTACTATAGCTACAAAAGAGGCCAGCGCCAGAAGAAGAAGCTCTCCGGCTGTTTTTACAGCCTTCTGCACCGACCGTTTGCGGTCGCTTACCACAAAGGTGTTGGTGCGGGTCGGGTTACCGCCTCTCTCTTCTGCCATACCAGTCAATTTATATTTGCTTCACAAAAAAACCGCCCATCACCGGGGATGAACAGGAAAGTTCCCAATCTAAGGGGTTTCATGCAAGGAACCAAAGGCTCTTGTGTTACAACTTTGCAACATTTGAACAACACTTTGAAAACAAAAACGCCGGTATTGTTCTGTGAACACCGGCGTATTGAATAGGCTACAGGCTAAACATGAAAAATTCAGCGATTAACAAAACCAAGTTCACTGATCATGCCCTTGCCTGCTTCAGTTTTTGGCAGATCGACAAACTGTTTGATCACTCCGGCAGGCTGACCGTTGGTATAGAAGTAGAGCGGTCGTGCTACCGGATAGGTTCCACTTCTGACCGTTTTGACATCAGGCATCACTCCATTAACGGACACAGCTTTAACCGAACGGTCCACAAAACCAAGACCAAGGTAACCAATAGCCGTAAGGGTTGAACTTACCCTGTTTTTTACTGATCCATTGCTTGACTGGGTTTCGGCACTCCCTTTGATCTGAACCCCTTTACCGACAACCAGATCCTTGAAGGACTCCGCTGTACCACTGTTGGATTCCCGCTGAATAACCACAATGTTTGAATTGGGTCCTCCGACCTGTTTCCAGTTAGTAATACGACCGCTATAGATGCTGCTGATCTGGGCTTTTGTCAGATTGCGAACCGGATTTCCGGGATGCAGAACAACAGCAAGTCCGTCCATTGCTACAATATTGGCAACAGGATTTACACCTTTTGTTCTTGCTGCGGCAAGTTCAGCCGATTTCATAGGTCGTGAAAGGGTTGCAATAGAACATGAACCGTTTATCAGACTTTTGGCTCCGTTACCGCTACCCGACTCGCTTACCGATACGCGGACCCCGTACTTCCGGGTAAAATATGTCGCAAATGATTTCGCAATCGGACCGACGGTCGTCGACCCGTCAAGTACAATTGTTTTTACCGGGGCGGCTGATCCTGCTCCCGGAGCAAAAGAGAACAGGGCAAGAAGCAGCACTAATTTTCTTCTCATGGCTCAATGGTTTCTATTGAATGGTTAAAGCTTTTTCAGAGAGAGGAACAACTTCAAGGCTGTTCTCGTTGACCTGAGAACAATTTTAAAAGGAACCCGCTCCGCTGCAAAATAATTCCCTTCATGATAACATTGAAATTATATATCACCCGCCATCTCCTGCCATAACCGTTCAGAGCACAATTTTAATCCGTATAAATGAAGTTTCGGCTTTGGCAGTGCAGTGTTATGAATGATAACCCTTGACAGTTGGCTGTTCAGTCACTATTTTGATTCATGAAAACTCACGTTAAGGTTTTATTATTTTTTATGACGGTAACCGATAATTAATTACGGACACTATGTACTTCGATCCTCTCTATTTTGTTTTTGCCCTGCCACCAATGATTCTGGGATTATGGGCCCAGTTCAAGGTAAAATCCGCTTTCAAAAAATACTCCAAAGTGCCAACGCAGAGTGGCATCAACGGCTCACAGGCTGCAAGGCGTATTCTTGAACGTGGCGGACTTGGCAATGTAACTGTTGAGGCTTCTCATGGAATGCTTTCCGATCATTACGATCCCCGCCACAAAGCACTGAGGCTGAGCGAAGAGGTTTTCAATCTGGCAAGCATAGCATCGGTTGGTGTAGCCGCTCACGAAGCCGGACATGCGCTTCAGGATAAAACAGGCTATATGCCCCTGCAACTGCGTTCTATCATGGTTCCGGCAGTCTCTATCGGCAGCAATCTCGGACCTATTATTTTCATGGCCGGTATGTTTCTTGCTGGTACTCTCGGAACCACCCTCGCATGGGCGGGTATAGCACTCTTTGGCGCAACCGCACTCTTTGCTCTCGTTACCCTACCAGTTGAGTTCGATGCGAGCCGCAGGGCAAAAGAGCTGCTGGTCTCCCAGGGAATTGTTTCAAGCGCCGAGATGAAAGGGGTCAACGCCGTTCTGAATGCCGCAGCACTTACCTATGTCGCCGCCGCTGCACAGGCCATCATGCAACTTGTCTACTTTCTCTCTATCATGAACCGCAGAGAGTGATGAAATTATAGGTCTTATGGGACTTATAGGACTTATAGAAGAATAAAGAAGCTTTTGCGGAGAGGGTTTAACGAAGTTTTGGCCATATTTTTCAATTATAACCCCGTTGATCATTGAAAAACAGTTTTCGTAAAAAGCCGCTTTCGCTGCTGCTTGAGGAGATGAAGAGTGAGCACCGGCTGCACAGGGTTCTCGGACCGGTAGCCCTGACAAGTCTCGGCGTAGGAGCAATTATCGGCACGGGAATCTTCGTCCTCATCGGCGTTGCTGCCCATGACAAGGCAGGGCCGGCTGTTACGCTTTCGTTTGCCCTTGCCGGTCTGGCCTGCATTTTTGCCGCACTCTGTTATGCCGAGTTTGCATCAATGGTCCCGGTTGCGGGCTCAGCCTATACCTACGCCTATGCAACGCTGGGCGAACTGTTTGCGTGGATCATCGGATGGGACCTGATTCTGGAGTACGGTGTTGCCTCGGCAACCGTTGCGCATGGATGGTCGCACTACTTCCAGGATTTCATCGGCATATTCGGTCTCGGTGTTCCCCTGCTCTTTGCCAAGGCACCTCTTGACTTTGATCCGGCAACAGGAATCATGAGCCAAACCGGCGCATGGATGGATCTTCCTGCTGTCATTATCACCTTTATCGTCACTGCGGTTCTGGTCAAGGGTATCAAAGAGAGTGCCAGGTTCAATGCCGGGATGGTGATCGTCAAGGTTGCCATTGTGCTGCTCGTCATCGTTCTCGGAGCAATGTATATCAATCCTGAAAACTGGCAACCCTTTGCTCCGTTCGGTTATTCAGGCCTCTCCATTTTCGGAAAAACCATTCTCGGCGAAGCCACCCCGGAAGGCGCACCGGTTGGCGTTCTTGCCGGAGCCGCCATGATTTTCTTTGCCTACATCGGCTTTGACTCGATTTCAACCCATGCTGAAGAGGCGAAAAACCCGCAACGCGATATCCCGATTGCCCTTATCAGTTCTCTGGTGATCTGCACCGTTCTCTATATTGCCGTTGCAGCGGTCATCACAGGGATGGTACCCTACAATCAGTTAAGCATTGATGCCCCTGTTTCAAATGCCTTCAAACAGGTTGGTCTTGGCTGGGCCCAGTTTGTCATCTCTCTTGGCGCAATCACAGGAATCACCTCGGTGCTGCTTGTCATGATGCTCAGTCAGCCAAGAATTTTTCTGGCCATGGCCCGTGACGGTCTCCTGCCTAAATCATTTTTCGGCGCCATTCATGAGAAATTCAGAACGCCATGGAAATCAACTATCCTGACAGGAGTATTCGTAGCTCTGCTCGGAGCGCTGCTACCCTTGCGACTCCTTGCTGAACTGGTTAATATCGGAACACTTTTCGCCTTTGTCGTCGTATGCAGCGCGGTGCTCATCATGAGAAAAAAACATCCTGAGGCTGAACGCCCCTTCAAGGCTCCTCTGGTACCCTTTGTGCCGCTTGCCGGTATTCTGACCTGCCTCATTCTTATGTTCTCGCTGCCTGCGGAAAACTGGGTTCGACTCATTGTCTGGCTGCTCATCGGCATGGTGATCTACTTTTTTTACGGACGCAAACACAGCGCTCTGAACACTCCGAAACCATAAGAGCCGCAAGTATGAACCGCAAACTTTTTCTCATCACCGGAGCATCAACCGGTATCGGCAAAGCTACCGCCCGTCGTGCCGTTGAAGCCGGGTTCAATGTTGTACTTGCCGCACGCTCCACAGAGAAGCTTCTGCAGCTTCAGGAGGAACTTGGTTGCGACCGGGCACTTGCCATAAGCTGCGACGTCTCAAGCTGGCACTCCCAGGAGGAGATGCTTCAAGAGACTATTGAGCGTTTCGGAAGAGTGGATGTGGTTTTTGCCAACGCAGGATTTTCAAAAGGCTCAACCTTTTTCGGCGGAGAGGATAAGCCTGAAGAGTGGAAGGAGATGGTGCTGGTCAATGTATTCGGTGCTGCTGCCACAGCCCGCCTTACCCTGCCTGAACTGGTAAAAACCGGAGGACACTTTCTTGTTACCGGTTCTGTGGTCGGACGCACTACCTCTATCAGAAACCTCTACTCGGCCACCAAGTGGGCGGTTACCGGCATGGCCCAGGCTATTCGCAACGAGATGGCGGGAAGAGGTGTGCGTGTCACCCTTGTTGAACCCGGTGTTGTTGACACCCCGTTCTGGGAGAATCTCCAGAAACCCGGCACTCCGGAGCTTCAGCCGGACGATATTGCCAGGGCTGTTCTCTATGCCGTAAGCCAGCCACCACATGTTGATATCAATGAAATCCTGATACGCCCTGCCGGACAGCCGAATTAAATAAAAGGGCGCCTCTATTTATTGTCGTGAGAAGCCCGAGGACAAGGCGGATGGAGCACAGAAACCGGAGTGTAAAAGTAGTACATGAGGATTTCGAGCACCACCCAACGCAGTAATTGGGTTTCGGAACAAATAAATAGAGGTGCCCTAAAGAACCCAATTCACAATCGAAAGCAATGCTCATATCTTTTGAAGGCATAGACGGTGCCGGCAAATCAACACAGATAAAAAAACTGGTCGGCTATCTTACTCTGAAGGGCCGGGAAGTGCTGACACTGAGGGAGCCGGGCGGAACCGAAGTTGCCGAAAAAATCCGTCTCATTCTTCTTGAAAGCCGTCATGAAATAAGCCCGATCGGAGAGCTGCTGCTCTTTTCGGCAAGCAGGGCTGAACTGATAGAGGAGATTATCAAGCCTGCACTTGCGGAGAATAAAACCGTCATTCTCGACCGTTTTTTCGACTCAACAACCGCCTATCAGGGATATGGACGGGGCCTCAACCTTGAACTGCTGCGCTCAATTATTGCCATTTCAACCTGCGGTATAACCCCCGATATCACCTTCTATCTGGATATACAGCCGGAAGATGCCATACGCAGAAAATTCTCGGAAAAATCTCTCCCCATCGAATTCGACAACAGTGAACTTGATCGCATTGAACGTTCCGGAATCGAATTCTATCGCAAGGTCCGCCAGGGTTACCTTGAAATTCTGAATGAGAGCCAGGGACGCCTTGTCTCACTCAACGCCCTTGATTCGCCTGAAGAGATTCACCAACGTATAACCGCTCTTCTTGATGAGCGACTGAAGGCCTGAAGTATACCCCGGTGACAACAAAAACCCGGCAACCATTATTGTATTTGCTGAGGTATTTAATTATCAAAGTTTTCTGAAGAGTTTGAGTGGATTTTTGATTAAATTGTGATACACATTACTATTCAATACCATCACCTCCTTACCGGTCGCGCATGCACGAGAGTATTCTTAAAGAACGCAATCTAAGCACCTTTACATCCTCCATTACCCTGCAGGATATAAGAACACTCAAAGAGCTCTACCAGCTCAAGGCGGAGACTCGTGAACTGCGTGAACCGATTGTAAAAAACATCATCAAACAGAGAGTTGTCGGTCAAACCTGCGTAGAGTCGCTGAAAAACGCACTTTACTCACTTGAGACCATCTACATTGATGATGACACCGGTCATCGCCTGCTTCGACTTGACGGTATGAAGCAGATAGAGGTGGATCTGACCTATGAGATCAGGGAGCTTCAGAAAGATATCTACTACCTTGAGTACGGGGAAGACAAGTTTATCGACTACCTGGCCAAGTTCATGCCGGAGTTCCGCGCCTATGTCAACAGCGGGGTCAGGATGCTCAGGGGAAAACAGTTCAACGCCTTCATTACTGACCGGGACGGAACAACCAACAACTACTGCGGACGATACCGGTCATCGGTTCAGCCAATCTATAACTCGGTATTCCTCACCCGTTTCGCAAAAAACTGCTGCCGCTATCCGATCATTATCACCTCGGCTCCGCTTAAAGATTTCGGCATCCTCAATGTTTCAATCAATCCGGCAAACACCTTTGTCTATGCAGGATCAAAGGGTCGTGAGTTTATTGATCTCAACGAGGATTTCAACAGCTTTCCTATTGATGAACAGAAGCAGAAACTCATCCGTCTCCTGAACGACAGGATGCTTGTACTCCTTCAGGACCCGAATTTCGAAAAATTCAACTTTATCGGCTCAGCTTTGCAGATCAAGTTCGGTCAGACAACAGTCGCCCGACAGGATATCAGTCGATCAATCAAGGACGATGAGTCAGTCGCTTTTCTTGAAAAAGTCAAAAGCATTGTTCGTGAAATAGACCCGTGTGGCAAGGTTTTCAGGATTGAAGACACCGGTCTTGATATTGAGATTATTCTGACAATTGATGGTGCCTCCGCAGATTCACCCATCAGGGACTTTGACAAAGGTGATGGTCTTGCCTTTATCTGCAGCAAACTCGGAATGGAGAGCACCAAAGGCCCGCATCTTGTCTGCGGCGATACCCCTTCCGATATTCCAATGCTGAAAAAGGCGGTGGAGATGTTTGACGATGTCTGGGCAGTTTTTGTAACCAGGGATGAGAAGCTGAAACAGACGGTTGCCAATATCTGTCCCAACAGCTTTACCGTACCCTATCCTGATATTCTTCTGACTATTCTCGGGCTACTTTCCCTCTAACCACATAATCTTTCTACAACGGTATGAGCAACCTCTTTAAAGGCGCGATTTTTGATCTGGACGGAGTGATCACAGGCACAGCCAAAGTACACAGCCTGGCATGGGAATCCATGTTCAATTTTTTTCTGAAAAATCATGCCGAAGTCAATAACGAGCCTTACGTACCATTTGATCCTGCTCACGATTATCATAAGTATGTAGACGGAAAACCCCGAATGGAAGGGGTCAAAAGCTTCCTTCTGTCACGCGACATCGAGCTCCCTTTTGGTGAACTGGATGACAAGCCGGAGAAGGAGACGGTCTGCGGCCTCGGAAACCGTAAGAACAGCCTGTTTACCGAAATTCTCATCAAGGAGGGGCCTGAGGTCTATACCTCCTCAGTTGAGCTGATCAACAACCTCATAGCTAAAGGGATCAGGATCGGTATCGCATCTTCCAGCCGCAACTGCCAGCTTATTCTGAAACTCTCGAAACTTGAGCATCTCTTTGAAACCCGCGTAGACGGAGAGGTCTCCATTGAGATGGGCCTTAAAGGCAAACCAAATCCTGATATCTTTGTAACAGCGGCTCATAACCTTGGTCTTGAGCCGCACGAATGCGTTGTAGTTGAAGATGCCATCTCCGGTGTTCAGGCTGGATCGAGAGGTAATTTCGGCATGGTGCTCGGCATTGCCCGCGACATTGAAGGCGGAAAGCTGAGGGAAAACGGAGCCGACATTGTTGTTCGCGATCTGGCTGAAATAACCATAGCCGAAATTGAACAGTGGTTCACTGAAGGCCTTGATCATGAGGGATGGAACCTGACCTATACCGAGTTCTCTCCAAAGGATGAAAAACTCCGCGAAACACTTACCTCAACCGGTAACGGCTATCTTGGCGTCAGGGGCACCTATGAGGGCTCCTCAATGTCACACCATCACTATCCGGGCACCTATATTGCCGGTATTTTCAATAAACTTCCCTCTGATGTCCACGGCCAGACAATTTTCAACAACGACTTTGTCAATACACCGAACTGGCTTCCGATAGAGTTCAGAATCGGCGGCGGAGAGTTTATCGATCCGTTCGAACAGAAGATTCTGAGCTATCAGCAGAACCTCTCTCTGGCCAGGGGCACCATGGAGCGGAGCTTCGTCATTCAGGACAACCTCGGAAGAATCACCAAAATCAGCAGCACCCGGTTTGCAAGTATGGCTGACCCTCACCGCTGCGCCCTGAAGTTCACCCTGAAACCGGTCAACTACAGTGGCACGGTCGAATTCCGCTCCGCTATTGATGGCAGGATTCAGAACAAGGGTGTAGCCCGTTACAGCGAACTCTCATGCGACCATCTTGAGCATATCGCTTCATCCGGTGATCAGGAGAGCATGCTGCTTCATGTACGCACCAATACCTCTCATTATGAGATTGTTACCGCTGCCAGAACAAGGATCCTCTCCCATGGCAAACAGATTGAACTCAAACGCACGACCCAGAGCGAAAAGCGCTATGTCAGCGAGTTGTTCCATCTTCACCTGACACCCGAAAAAAGCTGCACCATTGAAAAACTGGTCACCATACATACCTCTCTCGACCAGAACAGCACCAGTGCGCTGAAATCGGCAACGCTCTCCATAGAAAAGACGGTATCGTTCGATCTCCTCCTTGAAGCGCATGTCGAGGCCTGGAAAAAAATCTGGGAGAAGGCCGACATCCTGATTGAAGGTGACCGCTACAGTCAGAAGCTGCTACGGCTGCATACCTATCACATGCTCTGCACCGCTTCGCCCCATAACCCGGCTATTGACGCCGGCATGCCGGCCAGGGGGCTGAACGGAGAGGCCTATCGCGGCCATATTTTCTGGGATGAGATCTTTATTCTCCCCTTCTTCAACCGCCACTTCCCGGAGATCTCCAAAGCGCTGCTCATGTATCGCTTCAACCGGCTTGATGCCGCAAGAGAGTACGCCCGTGAAAACGGCTACAAGGGCGCAATGTTCCCCTGGCAGACAGCCGATGACGGCCATGAGGATACGCAGATCATACACTTCAATCCAAAAAGCGGCCATTGGGGACCCGACCTCAGCCGTATGCAGCGTCATGTATCCATTGCAGTCTTCTACAACGTCTGGCGCTACATCTACGACACCGGAGACACCGATTTTCTGAACGCATACGGCGCCGAGCTGATGTTTGAGATTGCCCGCTTCTGGGCTTCGATTGCCACCCACTCCGCCGAGACCGGCAAGTACCATATCGAGGGTGTGATGGGGCCTGACGAGTTCCATGAAACACTTCCAGGCAGCGGCAAAGATGGACTGAAGGATAATGCCTACACCAACATCATGGCGGTCTGGCTCCTCGGCAAAGCTGTGGAAGTTGGCGAAACAATTGATCCTGCTATTCTGCGTCACCTGATCGAGAAAATACACCTCGGCTTTGATGAAATGCAGTTGTGGCGCGATATCGGTAACAACCTCAATATTCTGATAGATAGTAACGGAGTCATAGAGCAGTTCGACGGCTACATGAGCCTCAAGGAGCTGGACTGGAAACACTACCGTACAACCTACGGTAACATCCACCGTATGGACAGAATCCTGAAAGCTGAGGGGGACACTCCTGATATCTACAAGGTCGCCAAACAGCCTGATGTACTGATGACCTTTTATACACTCTCTCCCGGAGAGGTTGGCGAACTGCTTGGAAAGATCGGGTACCGGCTTCCTGACTCCTTCACGATGGTCAGAAACAACTATGCCTATTATGAACCGAGAACAAGCCATGGCTCGACACTGAGCAAGGTTGTTCACAGCATTATCTCAAGCTACCTTGAAGATGGCCATGAGATGGCATGGAAATGGTTTGCCGAAGCGCTGAAGAGCGATATTGAAGACACCCAGGGCGGCACCACACAGGAGGGTATTCACTGTGGCGTCATGGCAGGAACGCTCGATACGGTTACCCGTTACTTTGCCGGTATCTCCTTCTACAACGAGAAACTCAATGTGCATCCGAACCTTCCGGATCAGTGGAAAAAACTGACACTGAACGTCTGCTTCCGCAAAAACAGCTACACCATTACCATTTCGAGAAACGATGTGGTTGTGACGCTGATGGATGCCGCAGAGAGCGACTCTCCGGCATGCATTGTCGGAAAGCATATCACACTGAAAAAAGGAGTGCCGTACCACTCAGCAAAGTGATGAAAAGAGAGGGTGGGCTGAAGCCGCCTCCCCTCTCTTCTTTTTTTGCCTGAAAAAAAGCTTTATGTTGTATTTTTGATTGATTTCACATTCATGTTGACTTACTGCCTGACCCTTTATGCGCCTGTCCAACTTTCGATATACTCTGCCTAAAACAAAAATAGCCGATCAGCCAACCGAGCCAAGAGACAAGTGCCGGCTGATGGTGCTGAACCGCAGAAAAAAAGATATCGAACATAAGGTGTTCGATGATATTGTCTCCTATTTCAAAAAGGGTGACCTGCTTATACTGAACAACAGCAGGGTTTTCCCGGCTAAAATTTTCGGTCAGAAGGAAAAAACCGATGCCAAGATCGAGGTGTTCCTGCTCAGGGTGCTCAACAAGGAGGCCGGCCTGTGGGATGTCCTTGTTGATCCAGCCCGAAAGGTGCGCGTAGGCAACAAGATTTACTTTGAGGAGGATGTTGTGGCCGAAGTTGTTGACAATACAACATCAAGGGGAAGAACCATCAGGTTTCTCAACCCTGAAATCGATGTCTTCAGCCTTGTTGAAAGAATCGGCAACATTCCCCTTCCCCCCTATTTCACCCGCGTTCCTGTTCCCTCCGACAAGGAGAACTATCAGACGGTCTATGCAAACCAGACCGGTGCAGTGGTCGCTCCGATGGCCGGACTGCATTTCACCATGCCTCTTCTGCAGAAGATCCAGAAGATTGGAGTCAAAATCCTTCCAATCACCCTTCACCCGAGCCTGAGCACCTTTAATGCCATTGAGGTTGAGGATGTTTCCAAACATAAGATGGATTCGGAATACTTCAATATTCCCTATCAGACGGCGATGGAGATCAACGAGACCAAGATCAACAAAACCGGAAGGATCATTGCTGTAGGAACAACGACATGCCGTGTGCTTGAAGCCAATGCAACGGTTGACGGTAAAATCAAATTCGGAAGAGGCTGGACCGACAAGTTCATCTATCCACCCTACCAGTTCAAGGTAACCGATGCGCTTCTGACCAATTTTCAGCAGCCTGAAACCACCCTGCTTATGGCCGTCAGCGCCTTTGCAGAACACCGGCTTCTGATGGAGGCCTATAAAACAGCACTGAAAGGCGACTACCAGTTTCTGGCATACGGAGATGCCATGTTTATCCATTAACCGGCACGCCATACCTCTTTTATCATGAGCTCCTTTGCCATTATTGCCGCCAGCGGTATAGGGAAACGAATGCAACTCAAGGAGGGGCAAAGCAAGCAACTCCTTGAAATCGGAGGCTATCCGGTTATTTATCATACCATTCAGGCATTCCAGAGCGCATCCTCAATCAGTGGAATCTATATTGCCACCAAAGAGGAGAGCATCTCCACCCTTGAGACTATGGCAGCCGAATACGGCTTCAGCAAGCTTAAAGCAATCATTGTGGGCGGAAAGGAGCGGCAGGATTCGGTCAACAACTGCATAAAGGCGATTGAAGGTGAGATTCGCTCTTCAGGCACCACCCCCGACACCATTCTTGTCCATGACGGTGCCCGCCCGTTCATACAACCCGCTGAGATCGACGAAATCACCCGTCTTTCAATGCAGTATGGCGCCTGTGTTCCGGCAAATCGTCCGAAAGACACCATCAAGTATGTAGGGGCCGATCCGGAGTTTTTCGGTGAAACACTTGAACGCAGCAGGTTACTGCAGGTACAGACTCCGCAGGGATTTCGGAGTGCACTGCTTGTTCAGGCGCACGAACAGGCTCAGCTTGAAGAGTGGTATGCAACCGATGACGCTGCACTTGTGGAGCGGTTTTTCCCGGAACAGCCCATCAAAATTTTCGAGACCGGTTATCACAATATCAAGATCACAACTCCCGAAGATCTCCCGATTGCCGAAGCAATTTACAGCCAGATTACAAGCGGCAGGTAACCACCCGAAAAAGAACAAATAAAGCACACTGTGCTTGTTTATTGATTACTCCTGTTGTATATTTTCAGCCCGGAAAATGGTGAGGTAGCTCAGTTGGTTAGAGCACAGGATTCATAACCCTGAGGTCGAGGGTTCAACTCCCTCTCTCACCACCAAGGTAAAGCGGGTGTAACTCAGTTGGTAGAGTGTTTGCTTCCCAAGCAAAATGTCGCGAGTTCGAATCTCGTCACCCGCTCATCTACCGGAAAAACTCTTATTCCCCCTCTCATGACACAATCTTCCATTTTTCAGGGACCTGTCACTCTTGAAGAGATCAACACCAACCAGATCATTGACGGCCAGATGGCCCGTCATCTCGGTATTGAAATGACCGGAATCGGAGCGGACTTCATGACCGCCAAAATGCCCGTTGACCAACGCACCATTCAGCGTATCGGTATTCTTCACGGAGGAGCCTCCCTTGCTCTGGCCGAAACGGTGGGAAGTATTGCCGCATCATACGCGGTTGACCGGGAATTGTTCTACATTGTCGGCCAGGAGATCAACGCCAACCATATCCGACCGGTCAAAAGCGGCTATGTCCATGCCACCGCAACCCCCCTACATCTCGGAAAAAGCTCTCAGGTGTGGGATATCAGAATAAAAAATGACGAAGGTAAACTGGTCTGTGTCAGCCGCTTTACCGTTGCTGTTCTGAATAAAGCACCAACAGCCTGAACCATAGCGTTGTGGGTACAGCCCGGTACCTCAACAGCGAAGCCCCCACAACAATCCAATACCTTGCGCCCCTGATGTTTTTTTACGCGCTCCGGTCAGTTTTATCGAAAAGTTTTCATACCTTGTACCTTTCGTAGTAAAAGTTTTTTCCACACCTTTTGCAGATTACAGGGTATGCAGACCATACAATCAGAAACTGTCGTCTCTCCGCTTCACTCCGCCTCAGATATCTCAGAGGAAGTTCTTCATCAGCTTGCTGCACAACAGAAATCACGTAAAAAGTGGCTTCTTGTCCAGCCGATAAGCAACACCAGCATGATGGTGGATTCAGGATCGGTGAGCATGCCATTGAACCTGATCATGGTTGCCTCCCTTGTCGGGAAATTGTTTGACGTCACCTTTATTGATGAGCGGCTCGGCAACAAGATACCTGAAGATCTCTCGGGATTCGATGTTGTTGCTATCACCTCTCGCACCCTGAATGCAACAAAAGCATACAAGATCGGAGATGCCGCACTGCGTCAGGGAAAGATTGTAATCCTTGGAGGGGTTCATCCCACCATGCTGCATGACGAAGCTGCCCTGCACTGCACCAGCGTGGTTTATGGCGAAATAGAATCCATCTGGACGGAACTGGCCACCGATCTGCTTACAGGCAAAATGAAGCCCATTTACCGGGCAAAAGAGCTGAAGCCGATGGGCAGCATGATCCACCCTGATTTCAGCTATGCACTTTCATCAAAAAACGCTAAAAAATATAGTTCACGGATTCCAATCCTTGCCACAAAGGGGTGCCCTGTAGGATGCAACTTCTGCACCACACCAACCATTTACGGCAAGAACTACCGTTACCGCGAACTTGATCTGGTGCTCGACGAGATGCGTTACCACCAGAAACGCATCAACAAGGAGAATGTCAATTTCTCCTTTATGGATGACAACATCAGCTTCAGACCACAGTACTTCTTTACGCTGCTTGAGGAGATGGCAAAACTCGGTGTACACTGGAATGCCAACATCTCCATGAACTTTCTTGACAAACCTGAAGTGGCCGAACTTGCCGGTCGATCAGGGTGTGATCTGTTGAGCATCGGCTTTGAGTCGCTCAACCCCGAAACCATAAAAAGCGTCCATAAAGGTTCAAACCGGCTCGGAAACTACGCAACCGTAGTTAACAACCTTCATAAGAACGGTATTGCCATCCAGGGCTACTTCATGTTCGGTTTTGACAACGATACCGAAGAGAGCTTCCAGCTCACCTACGACTTCATCATGAAAAACCGGGTAGAGTTCCCGGTCTTCTCACTGGTAACACCCTTCCCCGGTACGCCATATTTCGACGAAATGAAGCCCCGCATCCGCCACTTCGACTGGGACAAGTACGACACCTACCACTACATGTTCGAGCCAAACAAAATGTCGGGCGAAAAGCTGCTCTCAAACTTTGTCAAGCTCCAGAAAGAGGTCTACAAAGGCCGCGCCATCATGCAACGCATGCAAGGCAAACCGCTCAACTGGGTATGGCTTGCCAACTACGCCATGAACCGCTTCACCAAAAAGCTCACGACCAATTACTACTATTGAGGGATTGGCTGGTTGGTAGAGATGAAAATGTGCGGAACCGACCTTTATCTGTTGCCCTGAGGGTTTATGACGTGCAATGAATCCGAATCCCAATTCGCAGGATTATCGCGGATATATTCCCTGATGTGATTCAATTCCGGTTCATTGCGTATGATGCGTTCCCAGTAATTGCGTTGCCAGACGTCATGGCCACCAGTATGTTGACGCATCAATTTCGTAACACCGATTTTAAATCCACGGACAATGGACCCGATGATTTTTGATGTGCCACGGGGCTGTAGGGGCGTTATTGGTGGTTGTCCTGGCGGGTTGGGCAAAATTGTGTGTAAAGGCGAAAAATTTTTCGCCCCTACGGATGAAATCCCAACGGTTGGTGAATCGGCAATAACCACAATCCCGTGAACATGATTGGGCATAACAACGAATGCATCCAATTCAACATGTGGAAAATGCACAGGTATTTCATTCCAACACCGTTCAACCATCCGCCCGGCATCGTTCAAATGCATTTCGCCATCGGTAATATCACCGAACAGCGAAAAACGATTGTGGGTACAGATGGTTATGAAATATGCACCTGATTGTGAATAATCGTATCCCAATATCCGGATAGATCGGCGGTGATGATTTTAGGTGGGATCGCATTTCATGGATGATGCGATGGTGTGGATTGTTCGAATTGGGGTGTAGGGGCGAAAAATTTTTCGCCCCTACGAATGCCCCTACGATTTTTTATCGTCTTTTTTCGGCAATTCAACCCGCAGGTGCAGCTCTTTCAACTGCTGGGGGGTGACTTCGGATGGGGAGGACATCATAAGATCCTGTGCCGACTGGTTCATCGGGAAGGCGATAACCTCGCGGATGTTCTGTTCGTCGCGCAGAATCATCACAAGGCGGTCGAGACCGGGAGCAATGCCTCCGTGGGGAGGAGCGCCAAGCTTGAAGGCTTCGATCATGTGACCGAAACGGAGGTCAACCTCTTCCCTGCTGTACCCGGCAATCTCGAAGGCCTTGTACATGATGTCAGGCCTGTGGTTGCGGATTGCGCCGCTGGAGAGTTCGATGCCGTTGCATACGATATCGTACTGGTAGGCAAGGATGTCAAGCGGAGACTTTGACTCAAGCGCCTCCATCTCACCCTGCGGCATGGAGAAGGGGTTATGGGAGAAGTCGATCTTTTTGGACTCCTCATTGTACTCATACATCGGAAAGTCAACGATCCAGCAGAAAGAGAGTTCGTCTTGGTCAAGCGTAAAAAGGTCACCGAAGTATGTCCTCATGCCGCCCATGATCCGGCAGGTCTGTTCCCACTTCCCTGCTCCGAAAAAGACCACGTCACCGGTTTCAACCCCGAGATGCGATTTCAGGGTTGCAAGATCATCTTCACTGAGGAACTTGACAACAGGTCCTTTCGGCCCCTCTTCGCGGAACTGGATATAAGCAAGACCACCCGAACCGAGCTCGCGGGCGCGCTTCTCGGCCTTGTCATAAAAGAGCCTCGACTCTGTGCCGCGCCCCTTGAGCAGAAGCGCTTTGACGCATGTACCGGGTACGGTGTTGCTTGCGAAAACCTTGAAGGAGGAGTTCACAAAGAGCGGGGTGACGTCACTGATTTCAAGCGGAATTCTCAAGTCAGGCTTGTCGCTGCCGTAGCGGTTCATGACATCCTTGTAGCTGATACGGGGGAAAGGGAACTGCGTGATACGTTTCTCCGACATGGTGCGCGTCAGATGCTCAACCATACCCTCAAGGATGGCAAAGAGGTCATCCTGCTCAATGAAGGCCATCTCCATATCAAGCTGATAGAACTCGCCAGGACTGCGGTCGGCACGGGCATCCTCATCCCTGAAGCAGGGTGCTATCTGAAAATAACGGGGAAAGCCCGAAACCATCAGAAGCTGTTTGAACTGCTGGGGAGCCTGCGGCAGTGCATAGAACTTGCCGGGATGAAGGCGACTCGGAACAAGAAAGTCCCTTGCACCTTCCGGTGAGCTTGAGGTAAGAATCGGAGTCTGTATCTCGATAAACTCCTTCTCCTCCAGATAGCGGCGGATAGCGGCAGTAATGCGACTGCGGAAAATTATATTCTCGTGAATCTTCTCGCGACGAAGATCGATAAAACGATATTTAAGCCTCAGCTCTTCCGAAGTTTGCACCTCATCGGCCACAGGAAAAGGAAGGGGCTGGGCATTGCTCTCAACGGTCATCTTGCTGACAACCACTTCAATCTCACCCGAAGCGAGCTTCGGATTGATCGCAGAAGGGCTCCTGCGAACCACCGCGCCCTCGATGCAGATAACCGACTCCGAATGGAGCTGACCGGCAATTGCGAAAAGCTCCTGCTGCTCCGGCTGGATTACAAGCTGGCTGATTCCTGTGTGATCGCGCAGATCGATAAAGATAAGTCCGCCATGATCCCTTATTCTATGAACCCATCCGCCGAGCCTGACGGTGCTGTGCTCAAGCAGAGGGCTCAACAAACCGCAATATTCGGAGCGGAACCGGTTCTGGAGAGCATGCGTTGTTCTGCCTGCAGCTTTACTCATAGTGATGCTATCGTCCTTTGGCATTGAGAAAATTAAAAGAGTGAATATGGGGAATTTTTCATGATTTATAAAACCTGTTACCCTTTATCAGTAGACAAGTTCACCGCCAAACTCTGTAATAAGAAAGCGCAGAACCTCATTTTTCTCTGAAAGCTCCTGGAAGAGGGTAAAGACTGACTTCTCCCTGGTACAGGCATCTTTCTCAGCGTCATAGCGAAGATGGAGCTGGAGCGACAGCGCATAAAACTCCGATAACTCCCGCTGCAGCAGTTCACGATCCTGGAGCAGCTCTTCATAGGAGAACTTGCGGCAACAGACAATCTCAAGAACTCCTCCGGGAGTGCAGGATGCAAGCTCGCATGACTGGAGATGAGTAGCCATGAAGTTATGCGTTTTACGGGCAAGATGATCAAGAAACTGACGCCACTCAACCCTCAATGCATCCACATTTGCAACCTGTTCAGAATCTCCTGCCTGACCTTCTCCCGAACGCTGAAGCTCCTTGTTCATGCGTCTTTCACGCACATCAGGCACAGTGGCAAATCCAGAAAGCTTTTTCTGCCATGAGCCGAGATCAAGATCAACGGCTCCGGTTTTTTTTGGTGCAACTGACGGGGTGGAAACCGGTGGAGCGGCTGGAGCGACTGGAGGAACAGCAGTCAGGGGCTTGTCAGAGGCTTTTTTTTTTGAGGCTGCGGCGGCGGCTGTTGCTCTGAAGTGACTCCGGCACCCGGCACTATCTGATTAATGTCGATCAGCTTGAGCAGGGCAAGCTCAAAACGGAACTGGTATTCAAACTGGAACTTCAGCTCTTTCTGGGTGTGCAGGAGAAACTCAACCATCTGCATGACCGAAAACGGAGAGAACTTTACCGCGTCACGCTGATATCGCTCACGAACCGCGTCGGGACGTTCAACCAGACGGGTGGATGAGAGATTGAGTACAACAAGAATATTCCGCAAGTGCTCAATCAGCTTTTCAAGAAAATCCTGTTCATCGTAGCCGTTGCGGATGACAAACTGAGCAACCTCAAGCATACCTGCCGGATTTCGCTCCAGAACCGCATCGGTCACACCGAACAGGTGTTCATCATCGATGTAGTTCAAAAGCTCGGCTACACTGGTATAGCTGATGTGGCCTTCATGATCGTTTTCAGCGGTAAAGGCGATAACCTGATCAAGAATGCTCTGGGCATCACGCATCGACCCCTGCGCCTTGCGTCCGATGAGCTGGAGCGCATCGCCATCCACCGCAATTTTTTCAGCATCACAAATCGACTGAAGCTGTTTCTGGATATCCAGCAGAGGGATTCTCTTGAAATTGAAGCGCTGGCAACGGGAGGCAATTGTTGCCGGAATCTTGTGCAGCTCCGTCGTGGCGAAAATAAAGATGGCGTGGGCCGGAGGCTCTTCAAGGGTCTTCAAAAAAGCATTGAAGGCCGCAATGGAGAGCATGTGAACCTCATCAATAATATAGACACGATACTTGCCCTTCTGCGGGCCGTACCGGACATTCTCCCTCAGGGCACGGATATCATCGACACTGTTGTTTGAGGCTGCATCAAACTCCGAAATATTGAGGCTTGTACCTGAATCAAAATCACGACAGCTTTCGCACTCTCCGCAGGGTTCAGTAACCTGCTGAAGATACTCCTTGTCCTCCATCATTCTCTGGCAGTTGAGTGCCTTGGCAAAAACTCTTGCCGCTGTAGTTTTGCCTACTCCGCGTAACCCCGAAAAGATATAGCCGTGACCGAGACGCCCCATGCGAAGGGAGTTCTGAATGGTACGTGTGATATGCTCCTGCGCTGTAATATCGGCAAATTTGCTTGGCCTGTATTTACGGGCTATAACCTGGTAACTCATGACTGCTCTTGATTGTTATCCTCTAACAGGGTAAAAAGCGGTATATCCATACAGCTTTTCAGGCTCTCTGATACTCCCCTGCCTATTGTTTCTAAATGTACGCTATTACCCCGAAAATCCATCAAGCCGTTTTCACTCAAACCAAACCCCGGAGGAACTATTTCATAGAGATCGTACAGTTTCAGGGAGTGCAGGTCACGACTTGTGGCAAGATCGCCACCGGCTGTGACATGGATGATGTCATTGCGCAAAAGCATATCGACAATCTCTCTCAAAATGGAGGGGGTGGCCGGATGAAGGCTCTTGAGTATCTTCTTCATGTTCATGTATCGCCCGCTCTGTTGAGCAGCATACACAAGCGAGAGAACCGAGAGCGTCAGCGATATGCCCCGCAAGGGGTTGTAGGGCTCGACTACACGCCCGGCAGGGGTGAGTGCACCGAGACAGAAAACAAACTCCGCACCGGTCAGCACAACAATCCAGCCGAGATAGATCCAGAAAAAAAGCAGCGGTATAACCGACAACGCGCCGTAAATATGCTCAAAGGTTGCAATGTTGGTGATATAAAAACCAAACCACTTCTTTGAGAGCTCAAAGAGCACCGCCGTAGCAAAAGCTCCCGAAATAGCATGAACAAATCTGACCCGACAGTTGGGAACAAGCATGTAGAGCAGAAAAAAAGCCAGCACCGAGTTGATAAAGGGAAGAAATGAGAGCAGCCTGGTTTTCACCTCAAGCATAGGCCCTTCAGTAAATACCGTATACCAGACATAGGAACCGGCGGCAATGCTGCTGCCTATCAGAACCGGGCCAAGCGTCAGCACCGTCCAGTAGAGTGTGAAACCCTGAAGCATCTTGCGGGGAGCATGCACCTCCCAGATCTCATTGAGCGTGTGATCAATGGTAGAGATAAGAGAGAGGGCAATAATAAAGAGAAACAACCCGCCAAGCAGCGGCACGGTGGAGGTCTTGCCGATAAAATCGTTCAGGTAGTGATTAATCACGCCTCCGGCAGCGGGCATGAAATTCTGAACAAGAAACACCTCGATATCGTGTTTAAGCGGAGTGAAAACCGCAAAAACGCTCAAAATGGAGAGGACAACGGCAAGAAACGGGACAATAGAGAGAAGGGTCTGAAATGCCAGAGAACCGGCACCGATAAAAATCCGGTCATGAATGAAATTCTTCCAGAAAAAAGGGATAAACGACCGAAGATAAACGGTGCTCCCGAAAAAGCCACCAGCACTCTCCTTAGCCCGTTCACTCCAATTGCGCTGTTTCATCTTGATCAACATTATCCTGTTTTATAACCCTCACCCCTTTACAGTCGGTCTGCTCCCGGCAGATCCAACCCTGGTCATAAGCAGAAGACCGATTGTAAAAAAGAGCAGCAGCGACGCGAGCGCCACCCGCTGACTTCCCGCCTGTGCCGATACAAGACCGAACACCAGCGGACCAGCTATGGCCGAAGCCTTGCCGAAGGTACCATCATAAAAACCAAAAAACTCGGTAACATGTTCCGCCGGGGTAAGGCGCGCCATCATGGAGCGTGAGGCCGCCTGGGAGGAGCCCATGGAGAGGCCAGCAAGCATCCCTGTATAGAAAAAAAGCTCCTTGCTGTCAGAAAGAATCGCTGAAAAGACAACGACAAACCAGATGAGCAGGGTAATGACAATGGTTCTTTTCGGCCCTATCCGGTCAGTCACAAAGCCAAAAATAACCGATCCGGCAATCGCGGTGGTCTGCACCAGCATAAAGAAGACAATCAACTCTCCTGTTGTAAAGCCGAAGGTGTTCTGGGCATAGATTGATGAGAAGGCTATAACCGTCAGAATAGCATCATTGTAGAAAAAATAGGCCAGAAGAAAGCGGGCAAGATCGGGGTAGTTCATGATATGGCGAACCGTGTACTTCACCTCCGATATTGATCGACCGATTGCCGCCATCGAGAGCGGAGTTCGCTCCTCCCTTTGTGCATCACGAAGAGAGAGAAAGAGCGGTGTAGCAAACAGGGCAAAAAAAAGTGCCACCCAGAGAAAGCTCTGCTGGATATTTTGTACGTTGGAGAGCACAATGCCGCCACTCAGAAGAGGCTTCATCAGGAGCAGAATGGTGAGCGCTCCAAGATAGCCCATCGCAAAACCGTATCCTGAAAGCCTGCCAAGACTTTTGTCAGAGGTCAGTTCCTTGATATAGGCATCATAAAAAACCAGCCCCCCCTCAAATCCCATATTGGCAAAAACAAAGAGGATAGCAGCCATAAGCGCCATACCGGGGCCTGAAAGGGAGAGAAGGGCTGTGGCAATGACCGAGGTTGTGGTAAAGGCAAAAAGAAAGCGTTTCCGTTTTCCCGAATAGTCAGCCGCAGCACCCAGAACCGGTGATATGAAGGCGACGAGAAGCATGGAGATACTGACGCTGAAACCCCAGAGTGCATCGCCGGAAGGCTCTCCGGCGCAAATAACATTCTTGAAATAGAGGGGAAAGGCGAAGGTCACCATCATCACGCTGAAAGAGGTATTGGCAAAATCAAAAAGCAGCCAGGAGAACACCTTGTATTTCTTCGTCACGACAGGTTCCGGTTTAACTTGCTGGGGAATTGAGCTTTACACCCCTGCAATATGGCGAAAAAGTGATTCAAGAAGCGGCCTGCCGTCATCTGAACCGAGCAGTTGTTCACTGGCTCTCTCGGGATGCGGCATCAGCCCGAGTACATTACCCTGGCGATTGATGATTCCGGCAATATTTTTCACTGAACCGTTCGGATTACTTGCTTCAGTCACCCTGCCTTCGACATCGGTATATCTGAAAACAATCTGATCATGCTCCTCAAGGCTTTCGATCACCTCCGGCGGGGCAAAATAGTTTCCTTCACCATGAGCGATAGGAATACGGAGCACCTGACTTTTGCTGTAGAGCGAGGTAAAGATGGTAGAGCAGTTCTCCGCCTTGATGGTGGTCTGTGTACAGAGAAACTTCTTGTCGCGGTTGCGCGAGAGCGCACCGTCGAGAAGCTTGCTCTCAAGCAGGACTTGAAAGCCGTTACAGATGCCGAGAACAGGAAACCCCTTGCGTGCAAACTCTATAACCTCCTGCATGATGGGAGAAAAACGTGCAATCGAGCCTGCCCGGAGATAGTCTCCATAGGAAAAGCCGCCGGGAAGAATGATCGCCTTCACCCCCTGGAGATCATGATCATTATGCCAGAGCATGACCGGTCTCACACCGCTGAAGGAGGCTACGGCATGTTCGGTATCATGATCACAGTTTGAACCCGGAAATACAACGACTCCTACAGTTACATCAGCCATGGTTGATAGTGGTAATTAATTGACTTTTTCCAGTTCAAGGGAGTAGTTCTCCATAACCGGATTCGATAAGAGTTTCTGACAGATCTCGTTGCCGATGCGCTCAGCCTGAAGAGGATCCTCTTCATTGATGGTCACCTCGATATATTTTCCGATTCTTGCTGAACCGACGGTCTGGTAACCAAGATTTTTCAAGGCATGCTCAACAGCTTTTCCCTGAACATCAAGAATTGACTGGCGCAGGGTAACCTTAATTTTTGCAGTATAGGGCATTATCATGCGAATGGTTGATGAAAAAAATCAAGTCTGCCACTGACGGTAAAGCATGGTGATCGAGCGAGCAATACCGAGCAGAATATACAACAACATGGCAAGAAAAAAAGCTTTGGAATGAAAGACAAGCACACAAAACATGGCAACAATGTAGAGTGACATCTGCAGCGGTTTTTGACGAAAGGAGTCAGCAGTAGGCTTTGGAAGGGCATCATAGTTGACCTTGCTTACCATGAGCAGGGCAAGCCCTGTGGCAAGCCATGCAAGAACACTCTGCATCATATGGCGCGGCAAGATCGGATCACCGCTCATCCAGAGCACAAATCCGGTTATGGTCAAGGCCTGGGCCGGGGTCGGAAGGCCGGAAAAAGAGTCCTTTTTATAGTCGATCATGCTGATATTGAAGCGGGCAAGGCGCAACCCGCTGCCGATCATAAGCAGGGAGCTGACGAAAATGCCGGTCATGCCCGGCAGCCCTTCAAGGCCGAACTTGTAGACCAGATAAGCCGGTGCTGCACCAAAAGAGACAAGATCAGAGAGCGAATCAAGTTCAAAGCCGAAATCGGAAGTGCCGTTGGTAACCCTTGCCACGAAACCGTCAATCGTATCAAAAAAAGCGGCAAGAATAATAAACCAGCAGGCAGCAACAAAACTTCCCTCTCCCGACATGACAATCGAGATGTAACCGCTGACCATATTCATGACGGTAAAAACCGAAGGGACGAAAGAGCGGGAAACAAACGGAAAGAGCTGCAACCGATCCTTTGAACTGTTTTTCAGAAAAGGAGGATAGCGTTTTTGAACTTTGTTACTGCCTGCATCATCCATAGAGCGAAATATCCAGCGTCCAAGAAAAAGTTACCCGAAACCGGCAAAAAAAGCCGTTCAGGGGAGTGTAGATAAAAGTACAATCTTTCAGCAAGCTTTTAAACAGAAAAGAGATGCCGGGGACCCTTTCAGTAGCTTTCATCAGGTGAGGGAAACGATCTCTCCCTGACGTCATGAACATAGGATTTGACCGCATCCTCAATAACGGAGTTCAAATCAGCATACTGGCGCACAAAACGGGGATGAAACTCCCTGTTGAGCCCAAGAATATCATTGATGACAAGAACCTGCCCGTCACACTCAACACCGGCGCCGATACCGATAGTGGGAATGGTCAGTAAAGCGGTGGCTTCAGCGGCAAGCGCTGTAGGTATTTTTTCAAGCACAATGGCAAATGCACCTGACTCCTCAAGAATACGCGCATCTTCAAGAAGCTGTTCTGCCTCCCGCTCCTCCTCTGCCCTCACCTTGTAGCTTCCGTATTTATAGATCGACTGAGGCATAAGGCCAAGATGACCCATAACCGGGATACCAAGATCTGTTATTCTTTTCACCGTATCAGCAATAACCATTCCACCCTCAAGCTTGAGGGCATCGCACTCATGCTCCTTCATGATCTTTCCGGCATTGCGCACGGCCTCATCACCTGAAATCTGGTAGCTCATAAACGGCATGTCAACCACCACCATCGCCCGGTTACTCTCATCCTGAACCCCCTTCACCACCGCTTTGGCATGATAGATCATCTCTTCAATGGTAATCGGCAGGGTTGTACTGTGCCCGGCAAAAACATTGCTTGCCGAGTCTCCGACGAGTATGACATCAACACCGGCACGGTCGAGAATTCTTGCCATGGTATAGTCATAGGCCGTCAGGACTGATATTTTCTCTTTTTGCTGCTTCATGTCAAGCAACCTTCTGGTCGTTACATGAGCTGCTTTATGCTGGACGCGTCTGTTCATGATGCTTGCTGCTTAATGGATTCCGGATAATCATAACCTTCAATAAAATCAGACAAGTCACCGGTATGAAGGAGTACCGGAACGGTTTGCTGCACTACTCCTGCGGAGTGCACCATCAGCTCCACAAGACGGTTATAGTCTGGAAGAGAGCCGAGAATCTCTCCGAGAGAGATGCTCTTTTTCTCCATCTCCTCCCTGAGTTCCTGAATCCTCCCTCCTTCTGACAAGGCAATATAGCGCCAAAGCTCCCTGTGGCGGCATGAAAGAGGAAGAGAACCATGCTGCAGCAGGATATTGCGGGTTTTGCGCTGGGCAGAACCAACAAGTTTGCGCCCCTCAGCCTGAAGTTCATAACGGGCAGAGGCGGTAAAACAACTCACAGAACCGGTATCCGGCGCACTCTCAGACCGTGAAAGGGTTGAACGGCAGAACTCCGCCTTGATACCGAGATCTTCGAGAGCATGCATGATCACCTCATGCACCATTCTGTAGTGGATACTGTTCTCTGCAGGTGAATCGGTAATAAAGCTGTAGGTAAACTCATCAGCATGAAAGACCGCCCGGCCGCCGGTCGGTCGCCGGACAACATCAATACCGTCAGCAATACAGGCTCTCCGGTTAATATCATGCTCCGGCTGATTATATCCCAATGTAATGGCGAAGGGTTGCCATGCATAAAAACGCCAGAGGCAACTGCCGTATCCGAATCTCTCCTGAAACCTCCCGTCAAGAAATGCGGCCATCATCTTCCGGTCAAACTCCATGTTCTCCCGACCGGTATGAAAACCGGTATCAAGACAATAGACCTTTGAAAAAAGAGGAGTCACAGCGTTCAATGCAGTTGAGGCACTTTAACATATAAGAGGTTCTGAACCTCAAGATAAGCTAAAAGCATAAGGGAGCAAAAAAGAGCCACTTCTACTTACCGTTTTTCACCGGAGAGAACCTCTCCACGATCTCCTTCACCGACAGGTCAATTTCCTTCTGGCTTCCCTCACGATCTGGACGAACTGGCAGCAGCAGTGATCCGCGCCATGCCGGCTTGCCACTCTGAGCATCAACGACATCAATCACCAGGTAGCCCTCTTCATGGTAAATGACAGTGGGTGTCGGACCAAAAGGCCCTCCCCGCCATGGGTCGGCAGCAAAGAGATGGCCACTGTGGAAGCTTCTGGAATAGAAGCGGGGATAGTAGAGGGAACCCCGATAAATGGAGCTTGCGATCACCCGTGCCACCTGAACTTTTACCGTAAAATCAACCGGTCCGTTTTTTTTCAGCTCGTAGCCTCGCACCGAAAGCTCTCTCTGCAGGGCTGATTGAATGCGGCCATAGATAAACGGAGTAATGGCTGGATCCCCCGCTGCATCATCAGACTGCTCCGCTTTCGACCATGAGTAGGTGCGATAGCGGGTTCGGTCAATAGATGGATCCGAATCCGAAAAAAGATAAGCCGTGCTGCATCCGCCAAGCAGCACAAGAGCGAGTAAAAAACCGAACCGGCAAAGGGCTCGTGCAGTTCTGTAGGGTGACATCACAAAATTTCTCCGGAAACAGGTTCACTTCCGAGACTTCTCTTTAAAGGGCACCTCTATTTATTTATTCCGAAACCCGATTACTGCGTTGGGTGGTGCTCGAAATCCTCATGTACTACGTGTACACTCCGGTTTCTGTGCTCCATCCGCCTTGTCCTCGGGCTTCTCACGACAA
>JAAXXL010000036.1 GCA_013334485.1 Chlorobiaceae bacterium
TTTTTTTGTAAAATCTCCGGGTGAAATAACAGGTGGCATCATAAATAATTTCAGCCTTCCTGTAGGAGAGAAGATTCCTGTAACCTCCATGAACAGGAATAAAGCCTTCAGCCATAAATTCCCTCCGAAGATTTTTTGAGAAAAAAACCGAAAAGAGAATTATTATCTTTAAAATACTTCACATCAATCGAAAAACCTGAGCAAACCTGGTTTTTTTGAACAGATTTGAAGGACAGCAGGGACTCCAGCGACAGCAACGACTAAGAATAAAACATTCTTCCTCTTCGTCCCTGAAGTCCCTGCTGTCCTTTAAGTCCCTGAATACAAGTCCTTGTTTTACACTATCTCGTTGTGTGATTCCACAAGCTTTCTTCTAAGCACCTTGCCGACCGTGGATTTCGGGAGGGCTGCAATGAATTCGATGTGCTTCGGGATTTTGTATGCGGCAAGCTCTTTGCGGCAGTGGTCGCGAAGTTCTTCGACTGAGAGCTGAGTGCCGGTTCGGAGCACAACCCATGCCTTGACCGCCTCTCCCTGATAGGGATCGGGAACACCGGCAACCCCGACTTCGAGCACTGCCGGATGGACTGCAATGACCTCTTCAACATCGCGGGGCCACACCTGGAACCCTCCGGGCTTGATAACATCCTTCTTGCGGTCAACAATAAAGAGGTAGCCATCTTCATCAAGGTATCCGATATCACCGGTATAGAGCCATCCTTCACGCAGAACAAGATCGGTTTCAAGCGGATTCTGCCAGTACTCTTTCATGAGCTGGGGAGCACGCATCACAATTTCGCCGATTTCATTTGCTCCAAGAGTCTCCAGACCGTTCTCCTGCTCAACAACTCTCACCTCGACATCCGTGACGGGAATCCCTACCGATCCCGGCTTGTAGGTACCGAGAATCGGAGTGAAAACAGAAGCAAGAGCCGATTCGGTAAGGCTGTATGCATCAATAATCCGTCCTCCCGTAAGGGTTTCAAACCTCTTTTTGGTCTCCAGCATGAGCGGGGCGGCTCCGGATACGCAGAGTTTGAGAGATTTTAGAATAGCGGTGTCCCGTTTGACCTTCGGATGGTTGATCAGTGCGGTAAAGAGCGTCGGAACACCGGGCATTACAGCCGGCTTGATGGATTGAATGGTATGGAGCAAATCATCGAGATCTCTGGGATTCGGCACAAGGGCAAGAGGGTAGCGGGCTATAAGCGCTGCTCCCATAATTCCCACCTGGGCATAGACATGAAAGAGAGGCATGTTGAGCAGAATAACATCCTTCCCTTTTTCAAGAATAACGCTGAACCATCCGGCGATCTGCATACCGGTCATCACCAGCCCCTGATGGGTTATGACCACACATTTCGGATTACCGGTCGTACCGCCGGAAAAAAGAAATATCGCAGGGTCATCATGGCTGACCGGCTGAAGGGTTTCAGTGTGGCGGTCATGAGCTGCAATCAGCTCTTGCAGCCAGTGATCTCCAGTGCGGATTTTTACCCTGTGGCCATCTTTTTTTTCTTTCAGGAGTGTAAAGAGAACCCTCTTGAGAGGAGAGAGATACTCCTTGATGCTCGTAACAATCACCCGTTTAAGCCGGGATGCTGACTGAACATCCTTGATTTTCGCATAAAAAGGAGTGAGCACAATAGCGGTTTCCGCTCCGCACTCATTGAGCGTGTGCTCAAACTCGTGGGCGGTATAGAGCGGATTCATGGGCACCGCAATAGCTCCCGCTTTCCATATTCCAAGCTCGGAGATCACCATCTGCGGAGAGTTTGGCATGACAAGCGCAACCCTGTCGCCTTTGACAATACCAAGCGATCTGAGCGCTCCGGCAAGCATATTGCTCTGTCGTTCCAGCTCACCATAGGAGAGAACCGAACCCTTGAAATGGAGTGCCGGATGATCAGGGCACTGCGCTGCAGAGCGTCGAACAACATCGATCATACTCTCCTCCGGATAGGGATGGAGCGTATGGGGAACTCCCTTGTCGTAGTGCTGGATCCAGGGTTTGGAACTCATGGGATAACAAGTTGAACTTACAGGTAGCTGATAAAGAGAGGTAAAGGGCACCTCTCTTTATTTATTCCGAAACCCGATTACTGCGTTGGGTGGTGCTCGAAATCCTCATGTACTACGTGTACACTCCGGTTTCTGTGCTCCATCCGCCTTGTCCTCGGGCTTCTCACGACAATAAATAGAGGCGCCCTAAAGTATATCGATGAATGCAAAGCAACAATTTACGCAATAGCTTCCACAACATCGCAAACCGCTTTACAAAGAAGCGAAAGCTCTGCCTGCGGGATGATGAAGGGGGGCATAAGATAGATCAGCCGTCCAAAAGGGCGAACCCAAACCCCCCGGTCAACCAGTTGCTGCTGAACAACACGCATCTCCACAGGACGATGCAGCTCTACAACCCCGATTGCCCCAAGCACACGCACATCGGCAACGCTGCTGTATGTGCGACAGGGCTCAAGCCCCTCTCTCAGCCCTGCCTCAAGACGTGTTACTGCTGCCTGCCAGTCATAACTGCCGAGAAGAGTGATGCTGGCCGATGCAACAGCGCAGGCGAGCGGGTTTGCCATAAAGGTGGGGCCATGCATGAAAAGCCCCGGTGAACCTGAGCATATTGCCTCCGACACCCTCTCGGTTGTTACCGTAGCCGCCAGTGTCATGTAGCCGCCGGTCAATGCTTTGCCCACACAGATGATATCGGGTACTACTCCAGCATGCTCCAGCGCAAAAAGCTTGCCCGTACGGCCGAATCCCGTAGCAATTTCATCGAAAATCAGAAGCACATCATAATGGTCACACAACGCTCTGAGCCGTACAAGATAGTGGGGCGAATAAAACCGCATTCCACCAGCTCCCTGAACAACCGGCTCTATAATTACTGCGGCAATTTCGGTGTGATGCCGTTCAAGCAACCGGGTCAATGAGGCCATATCCTCATCGCTGCAGGGCTCATGAAAGCGGCATGCCGGAGCATCAGCAAATAACTGTTCCGCTATAACACCCTTGAAGAGCGTGTGCATGCCGGTTTCAGGATCCGAAACCGACATGGCCGTAAAGGTGTCGCCGTGATAGCCGCTTCGGACGGTCAAAAGGCGGTTTTTCCCGCTCTCTGCAAGTGCCGACCAATACTGAAATGCCATCTTGATGGCTACTTCAACGGCCACCGATCCTGAATCGCTGAAAAAAACTTTCTGAAGCGAAGAGGGGAGTAATCCTGTCAGCTTCTTTGCCAGCGTCACCGCCGGTTCATGGGTAAGGCCTCCGAACATCACATGGCTCATACGCTGTAGTTGTGTAACCACCGCATCGTTGAGCACCGGATGATTATAGCCATGGATTGCAGACCACCAGGAGGACATGCCGTCAATCAAACGCCGCCCATCTTCAAGCTCAAGAAAGACCTCATAGGCCCGCCTGACAGGATAGACCGGAAGAGGATCGGTTACCGAGGTATAGGGGTGCCAGATATGATGACGGTCGAAATCAGAATCAAACGTGCTGGTTTGTAGAGTCATGTCGATGCAGATCTTACTCTCCTGATAAAAAAATGATTTGCTACAACCCGAGTAAAGCAACTCCGTCCATATCGAGCCCTCCGCCAAGGAGGTTAATCACCGGAGCCGTAGAGCCCTCTTTATGCAACCAGTGACGAATAAGCTCACGGGTATCATCAGTGACAAGCTGCTCACTCTCAGGAAAACAGTTGTAGATAATTCCTCTGATCGGAATCCCCCGCTTGAGACAAGCCTCAATCGAAAGCAGCGTGTGATTGATGCTTCCAAGCCTGGAGGAGGTCACCAGAATAAGAGAGTAGCCTGCATCCCGGATATAGTCGGCAAAAAGCAATTCACGAGAAAGAGGCACAAGAAGGCCTCCGACCCCTTCAAGAAGCACCGGATCGTAACTCTTCTGCAATGCAAATGTTGCCCGTCGGATCTGCATGAGATCAATCTCCCTCGATTCAAGCCGGGCGGCAAGATGCGGAGAGGCCGGGTACCGGAAAACATAGGGGGCGGTATGCCCCTCAAGATCAACCGGCTGCAAATCGATTCCCATCAGACGACGGTGCTCAATAATATCTTCGGCTATGCCTTCACACCCTGTCTGGACAATTTTCTGGGTAATGACATTCCGGCCCTGCGCCTTCAGGGCTCTGGCGAGCAGACCGGTCACATATGTTTTTCCTATCCCGGTATCTATTCCGGAGATGGCAACAACCGTTCCTTTCATGAGAGGCTCTTTTTCAAACAACAGTAAACAGGATGATAGGTCAGATAAACACCGTTTTCGCAGGAAAAAGAGTGGCGGTAACGGTCAAGAAAATGCTGATAACGACTTTTGGTCCACAATCGACGATGCAGCCCGTTAACACCGGTCTGGCGAATATGATGCAGCACCGCTTCAGGTGTAGGGAACTCCATTCGCACATCCTCCTCCCTGATGGTCACAACATCAAAATAGCGCCTGGCACTCATTTCAAGCTCTTTTATCGAGTAATAGCCAAGTCCTCCCCCCTCAATAGTCGATATCTCCTGCATATTCCGGGTACTGAAGGTCGTAAAGGCAAGCATTCCGCCAGGCAGAAGATGATCTGAGATCCTGCGAAAAAACAGGTCGAGATCTTCAAGCCACTGCAGGGTTGCATTGGATGCAACAAGGTCAAGCTCCTGCGGAAGAGCATCGCAGTGCTCAATATCACCCGAAAGAAAATGGAACAATTCAACAGGGAAAAGCGCAAGCACCCCCTCAAGACAGGCGCGACTCTCCTCAACAAGGTCGTTGGCATAGTACTCCTTGACCGCACTCCGACTCAACAGTTCGGCGGTGAAGGCTCCGGAACCGGAACCAACTTCAAGCACCCGGTTGAAGGCGCTTGAGGCGCTGTTACGGCAGATCATCTCTGCCAGCTCACGGGCCATAGCTTTCTGTACAACGGCATGAGAGGCATAACTGCCAAGCCGCCTCTCGAACCGCTCCCTCACAAGAGGTTTATCTATTTTCGGAAGCATGCGAGCAACTCCTGCAGGGTAGTGAAATGGAAAAAAGGAAAATGTGCCATATCTCCAATGATGGTTTGAGGAACTCCTCTCCATGCGGCATACTGCTGCTCTGCCGGAAAAACAAGATCCCTGCCTCCGATTACGGCATGAGAGAAGTGCCAGTCAGGAGTTGATGGAAGGCTCCTTGACTGAAAGTGAGTGTTCAGACCTTCAAGCTCCTCCTTCTGTTCCGATGTATCCCGGGAGGGTGACATGGTTGAAAAACAGGCGAATGCCTCGCTGCTGCCGCACATCCTGCGGTTGAAGCGGTTGCGGCTCTCTTCAGAGTAGGAGGCAAGTGTTGCCTGAAAAACGGCGGAGGGGATCCCGAGCGTGTCATGAACAGGATAGAGCGTACCATTGAGGGCAAGTGCGCGGGCTACAGGTGGCAGCTTGACCTGCTGCGCTGCCCAGACCCCGAAAGACCAGGCGACAACCGTGATATGTGGGTAGCTGCTCACTTCAGCCATAAACTCCTCGCCGGGTTCGAGCGTACGGTAATCGTAACAGACCAGAACATCCTCAGTAAACGCTTCATTACACGCATCATTACCACCCTCTTCAAGCGACTTGTTGACGAGGTGAGCTGCAATCCGGCCATCCATTCCCCAGCCATTGAAAAAAATCAGCAGCTTTTCCGATCCCTCTTTTCTGAGCCATTCTGTTTTCATCGCAGGCTACCCTCCAATCAGTTCAGGAAGCCGGGAAATATCCTCCCACTTCAATGTCGAACGAAGCGATATGCGAATACGGGCACTCTTTTCAGGTACAGTCGGTGGACGAACCGGCAGACAGAGAAACCCTGCATCTCTGAGCTTTGAGGCCAGAGAGACGGCCTTGTCATTACCTCCGGTAACAACCGGAACTATATGGCTCTCACCGGGCACATCCAGACCGCGCCCTGTCAGCTCCTGGCGAAGCCTTGAGGCGAGCTTGAGCAGATCACGGCGCTCCGAAACCATGGTCGACTGCCGTTCAAGTGTAAGCAGGCTCCAGCCGAGAACAACCGGAGGAAGCGCTGTGGTAAAAATAAATGAGCGCATGGTGTTTATAAGATACTCACGGCAGAGAGCGCTCATAACGGCATAGGCCCCGGTAGAGGCGAGCGCCTTGCCGAACGTACCGGTGATAATATCAACATCCTGCACCACTCCGGCAGTTTCACACAGGCCGAGACCCCGATCCCCGAAAACTCCGACACCGTGAGCTTCATCAAGCACAAGCAGGGCTCCATAACGCTTTTTTAGTTCTACCAGACGGTGAAGATCGGCAAGATCTCCATCCATGCTGAAGAGTGATTCAGAGACAATAACTATCTGGCGGTAACGCTCACCTGCACCGGCAAGCAGCTCCTCAAGATGATCATAATCCCTGTGACGGTATCGCTGATAGGGCGCTTCGGCTATCCTCAGTCCATCAATGATACTTGCATGGTTGAGTCTGTCGCTCAGCACAAGATCATGGCGGTTGGTGAGAGCCGGAATAATGCCGATGTTGGCATGGTAACCGCTGTTAAAGACAAGAGCCGCCTCTCTCTGGTAAAGTGCTGCCAGCGCCTCCTCAAGGCGGTCATAGAGGGGATGGTTGCCTGTCAGGAGACGCGACGATGAGCTGGTCATGGCGTAAGCGCGCTCTGCAAGAGTATCCATGTATCCGGCAAGCATCCCGGAATCATCGCCAAGACCGAGGTAGTCGTTCGAGGAGAGATTCAGAAGGGTGTTACCGCTCAGAGAAATTCCGTTGCCGCTGCGACCGGTAATATCCGGAAGCTCGCGGTAGCGAGAGTGCCGTTTGAGTTCATCAAGCTCACCCCGGATCCGTTCCTGAAACTGCATCCTGCTCGCCCTCAGTTAAAACTTGCGATCTGGCCTGCAAACCTCTGATCTTCAGCCGTATCCCGTCCTCTGGTAGTCAAGTAACCGCCGGTAAGGTATCCGTTGGCACCCGAAAGCATAAGAAGACCCTGAAAATCCTTCATAACCGTCTCCCTGCCTGCAGCAAACTTGATGACTTTATCAGGATGCGCCAGTCGGCAGATTGCAAAGGTTTTAACGATATCGGCCACCGAAACAGGCTCTTTTCCTTCGAGCGGAGTGCCGTCAATCGGAACCAGTACATTGAGAGGTATGACCGATACATCAAGCTCCTGAAGGGCAAATATCATAGCAATGCGCTCCTCCATACTCTCGCCTACACCCATGATGCCGCCGCAGCAGACCGAAATGTTGTTCTTTCGCAACCGCTTGATCGTCTCAATCCGCTCTTCAACCGAATGCGTATCGGCAATAAGATCATGGTAGCGGTCGGGAGCAACCTGTATATTGATGTTGTAGTGAGAGATTCCATGAGCAGCAAGGGCGGCGGCAGGCTCCTCTCCGAGAATACCAAGCGATGCGCAGATGTTCAGCGAGGGAAGTTCTGCATGCAACCGGTCGATCATGTCAAGCACCCGCTGAAACTCGCTGTTTATCTTTTTATATCCATAACCGCTGGTAACAATACCGAAATGGGAAACACCCGCAGAAAAACAGTTGCGAGCCTCAAGAAGCACAGAGGCTTCATCGACAAGATCATAGACCTCGATATCTGCCCGATTGTGCCGTGACTGGGCACAAAACTTGCAGTTTTCACCGCAAACACCTGATTTTGCATTCATGATTGAGCAGGCGTAGAGCGACTCCTCCGCTGAAGCATAACGGTTTTTCACCTTGTTTGCCAGGGAGGCAAGATCAAGCGCAAGTTCACCCGGCAAAGCGGCAAGCTGAAGAGCTTTGTGTTGTAAAATCGGCTCTCCTGTATCAAGAACATGGTAGGCTTCCGCAATAAGAGGATGCAATGTCTTCGGGTCCATAAAAGTTAAATTTATTGGTTAATTGCTTTTCGACAGATGGGCTTCGCCCGATGAGATCAGAACCGTTCCGCCCTCCTCACTTGCAAGCATCAGCTCACCGCCCTTTGCGATTCCTGTAACGGTTCCGTTGATCGTCCGGTTAAACTGCTCAACATAGACAACCCGTGACTGAAGCAGTGAGTGCTCTTCGATATAGGGGAGCACAAAACCAAGATCCTCCTCACCAAGCCAGCGGTCATAAAGAGGTTCAAACTGATTCAGAAACCCGGCAAGCAGCTCCGGTTTCGAATGTGTGCGGCCGCTTTCCAGAAAGAGCGATGTTGCACGCCCTTCAAGCTCACCCGGAAATGCTAACTGATTGACATTGATGCCGAGCCCGACAACAACAAAGTGGGTAAAATCAGGTTCCGACTGCATTTCACACAGCACTCCGCATATCTTTTTTTCATTGACAAGAATATCGTTCGGCCACTTGATCTTCGGCTGCAGTTCAGGAACAAACTGTGCCAGTGCCCGGTGAATGGCAACCGCGACCAGCAGGGTAAGCTGAGGGACCCGCAGAGAAGGCACTCCGGGACGAAGAATAATGGTGAAGTAGAGATTTTTTCCGGAAACAGAGAGCCATCTCCGGCCCATTCTTCCACGACCCCCGGTCTGCGAGTCGGCAACAACAACGCTCCCCTCCGCTGAGCCCTTCAGGGCAAGCATTTTAGCCTGGATATTGGTGGAGTCGGTAACCTCATGATAGGAGAGGTTTCTCCCGAAACATCGTGTCGCAAGAAACGGCTCCACTTCAGCAGCAACAGCTCTGCCGGTAAGAGCGGCCAGCCGGTATCCTCGACCCGTTACGGCATCAATCTGATAGCCTTCCCTGCGAAGCAGACGAATGTGCTTCCATATGGCACTTCTGGTTACACCAAATGCCGCACAAAGCTCTTCGCCCGATAAAAAATCATCGGCAAGAGAGAGTCGGGAAAGAATCTGTGTGGAAAGAGTGCTCATGAAGAGAGAGAGTAGAGGCGCAAATAATGAGGCTATCGTTCCTGTTGGCGGAGCAATTGTGAACCGGAATTTAGCTTCAGGTTCACAACTTTGCAAGCAATCAATTAACCGGAATGCCCTTATTTGCTTTTCACTTCCCCATAGAGGCCATGGTTGAAGTTTCGTAACTCTTGCGGTAACTCTCCAGACCCATAAAAATGCCGTAGGCGATTTTGGCCTGTTCCTGGCGATCCCTCAGTACCCGCTCCTCATCGAAATTCGACAGATAGCCAACTTCGACAAGTGCACTCGGCATGGAAGGTGTCCATAAAACCATAAAGCCTGCCTGACGAACTCCCCGGCTGCTGTTGCCCGGAATTTTTTCTACCGGCCTGAGAATATCCTGGGCCAGCGAGGTTGATTGCCGGGCAAAGGCATTCTGGGCCATGCTGCTCATAATGAGATGCTCCTCGGAAAACCCTTTATACTGCAACTGATAGTCATCCTCCTTGCGAATAACCGAGTTTTCAAACATAGCCACATCAAGAGCGGCCTTTGTTTTATGCAGTCCGAGAATATAGACCTCGGAACCCCGGGCTGAACGATTCGGGCTCGCGTTGCAGTGCACACTGACAAAGAGTTTTCCTCCCGCCCTGTTTGCAATTTTTCCCCGCTCGTGCAGAGCAATAAAACTGTCATCCTTTCGGGTGTAAATCACATGAACATCGGGCCACCTCTGCTCAATAAAGGTGCCGAGGTCACGAACAATATTAAGAACCACATCTTTCTCCCTGGTACCACTGCCACCTATGGCTCCGGGATCCTTGCCTCCGTGACCGGCATCAAGAACAATGGTATTGAGTTTCCATTTTTCAACATCCCGGCTGATAACCTTTGCAATCTGCAGCTCCTTCTCTCTTCTGCGTATCTCCTGCACATCAGCTTTGCTGCGCACATAGAGCATATATCGATTATTTTTTGCATCCCGCTGAAACTCGACTGAATTAATAGTATATGCCTTGTTGTCGAGAGTTATGGCAAACTGTAACCCTCCCCCTTCAAACTGTTTTGGAGTGATTACCCTGACAACGCTGCTTCCATAAATTTTGGAGAGTGCATCACCATCACACGAGGCATGCTGAAGCGAAAAATATGCCGTTCCATCCATGTCAGGCTTGAGAATCGAGGCCTGAGTTGGCGCGCCGGAGGCCGAAAAGGTGATGATTGCTCCGTTGGCTCGGTTTTCAACCTCAATTCCGGTTATCACCGTTTTCGCCTCTTCAACCACAGGAGCATTGCGTGTGGAATAGCTTTGAGCATCACGCCTGACAAGACCTATGGTTGCCACTGATTCCGCAAACGGCTTGCCCTTGAGCCAGGCACTGATCCTGCCGGATGAGTAGCTGTATACAATCTCCCTGTCCAGCCAGAGCGTAAACAGCCGGCAGGCCTGAATCACCGGCAGATAGCTCCTTGATTCAATCTGAAGCGGTGCGGAATGCAACTGAATGATCCTTTGCTGATCCTCGGGATCCTTTGACACCACTCTGGCGAAATAATTACCGGGAGCAACCGTGCAGATCGTTCCGGGACTCTCCAGAGACTCTTCGAAAACAAGGGCACTGCCCTCCTTGTGGAAACTCAATCGCAGAGCCCTGGCCATTGACTCAATATCAATCAGGAGCTTGTTACCGCTTCTGCGGGCGAGCACCTTGATGGTAAAACCCTGATCCACACCGGTACTGACCTTGATCGGAACGGTGGTCGGCATAGAGGGCACAAAGTCACCGGCATAGAGTGTGCTGCTGAATAAAAACAGCAGTGCCGTCATGAGAAAAAAGCGCAGGCGATGCCGAATATGAAAAACAGAGTGACGCATGGCAGTCAAAGGCATTTTGGTCGGTTATATAACAATACCGGATTATCGCAGCAGTAAAATAAAATATTTTTTTGTTGGGCCGCACTCCCTTTAATAACAGGAAATCATCATTTACGAGCCATTATGAGCATAACAGTATACAGCGTAACAATGGTAAAATTTGTTTTTTGCCATGCAACACCTATCTTTTTCAAAATTTACTTGTAACGCTCTTACCTCGGGACTGATCAATGGCTTCAAAAGCTCCAACACCATCTGCCAGAAACAGGACCCTGATTGTCGTCGAATCCCCCTCAAAGGCAAAAACAATCAATAAATACCTTGGCGACAAGTATACGGTTTTTGCTTCAGTCGGCCATATCAAGGATCTTCCGAAAAAAGAGATCGGTCTTGACTTTGACCATCACTACGAACCGCGGTATGAAATAATTGCAGGAAAGGAAAAAGTTGTCCGGCAGTTAAAGAAGCTTGCTGCAGAGGCTGATGAAATTCTGATCGCTACTGACCCTGATCGCGAAGGCGAAGCCATTGCATGGCATATCTCAAATGAGATCGGCGCAACAAAAAAACCGGTTTTCAGGGTTCTCTTCAACGAGATCACCAAAACCGCTATCACTGCCGCCATTCAGGAACCCCGGCAAATTGATTACCGGCTTGTCCGCTCGCAGCAGACCCGCCAGGGCCTTGATAAAATCGTAGGTTACAAAATCAGTCCGTTTTTGTGGAATGTTGTGCTGCGCGGTCTTTCCGCAGGAAGGGTACAATCGGTTGCGCTCAGACTGATATGCGAGCGTGAAGCCGAAATTAATCGTTTCGAAATCCAGGAGTACTGGACTATCGGAGCAGAGTTCATGACTCCGGGAAAAGAGTCGTTCAGAACAAAACTTGTCCGCTTTGACGGCGACAAACCGGAAATAACCAATCAGGATAAGGCCGATACCATTGCTGCACTCGTCAGGGAGGGAAACTACTCGGTCAAGGAGATCGCTCCCCGCATTCAGCAGCGCAAACCACCACTGCCATTCACGACATCGCTTCTCCAGCAGGCTGCGTCAAACCAGCTCGGGTTCGGCTCCCAGAAAACCATGCGCATTGCCCAGCAGCTCTATGAGGGAATCGACCTCGGCGCGGAAGGAGCTGCGGGTCTTATTACCTATATGAGAACCGACTCAACCCGAATCGGAGCAGAAGCTGTTGGCCAGGCGAGAGCCTATATCGACAGCCAGTTCGGCAAGGAGTATATCGGGTTTGGCGGTGCGGCAAAGTCCGGCAAGAATGCCCAGGATGCGCACGAAGCCATACGTCCCACCTCTATTTCAAAACGGCCTGAACAGGTAAAGCAGTTCCTCTCCGCAGAGCAGTTCAAGCTCTATGAACTGATCTGGAAACGGTTTCTGGCAGCAATGATGGCACCGGCCAAAATTGAGCAGACAAGAGTTGATGTTGAAGATCAATCCGCCAGATTCCTCTTCCGTGCAACCGGAAACAGGGTGCTGTTCCCCGGCTTTATGAGAGTCTATGATGACCAGAAGGAGCTTGACTACGAAGCCCAGAAATCCACGAAGGAGGATGTAGAAAAAGAGCAGATGGTCAAGCTTCCCGAACGCCTTGCCGCCAATGAGTCGCTCGAACTGGAAGATGTTGACCGCAAGCAGAGCTTTACCCGCCCGCCGGCACGCTACAGTGAGGCAACACTGGTAAAGGATCTCGACAATTACGGTATAGGCCGGCCATCAACCTATGCCTCGATTTTCTCGACGCTCCAGGATCGCCGTTATGTTGAGCTTGAGAAGAAAAAGATCATTCCTACCGAACTTGGCAAGGATGTTTCTCTTATTCTTGTTGCCAACTTTCCCGACCTCTTCAATGTCGGCTTTACGGCATTCATGGAGGATGAGCTTGACAAGGTGGCAAGTGGTGAGGATGAGTATGAAAAGGTGCTCGACAGCTTCTATAAACCGCTTGAAGCCGTCCTGAGCCTTCGCAAAAGCGATCCGCTTATCCCGCAGAACAGCGAAACCACAACCTGCGAAAAATGCGGTGTGGGCCAGATGATTGTTAAATGGACGGCGAGCGGGAAATTTCTCGGCTGTTCACACTATCCGAAGTGCAAAAACATCAAGACCATTGCCACTAACAAGGAGAAGCCAAAGGATAGCGGCATTCTCTGTCCCTCATGCAAGGAGGGGCATATGCTGCTCCGCAAGGGGAGGCTGGGCGCGTTTCTTGCCTGTTCCAACTACCCGAAGTGCAACACGCTGCTGAATCTCAATAAACAGCGCCACATTGAGCCGTTAAAAACTCCGCCGGTTCTGACCGATATTCTCTGTGCCAAGTGCAACTCCCCGCTCTACCTCAGAAGCGGAAAGAGAGGGCTCTGGCTCGGCTGTTCAAAATTTCCGAAGTGCCGGGGACGACTTGCTTGGAGCACGCTTGACGAAACGGCACAGAAGCGCTGGGAGGCAGTAATGGCTGAGCATCAGAAAGCTCACCCGGCGGTAACACTTACCATGCTGGATGGTCAACCGGTACCGATGACCATCCCTGTTGACGATATTATTTCGAGAGCAGAGGAGTCCGGACTTGTCTCTGCTCCGGCAGAAGTTGCAGTTGAAGTTACTGCATAAAGAGCGCAACGCGGTAGACGGCAAAAGAGAGCACCCAGGCAACGGAAAGAGAGTATGCCGAATAGAGTGCAACCGGCAGCCAGCTACCAACCTCTTTTTTCATCACTCCGAGCGTTGCAACGCAAGGCAGGTAGAGCAGAACAAAAACCATAAGACTGAGTGCGGTTGCCCTGCTGAAAGAGGGGTCTCCTCTGATGATCGATTTCAGATCAACCGACTCTCCGTCGCTCTTGCCTATTGAGTAGATGGTTCCCATCGTAGAAACAACAACCTCCTTCGTCGCCAGCCCGGTAACAAGAGCAATACCGATCCGCCAGTCAAAACCAAGCGGGCTGATCATCGGCTCAAGCACCCTGCCCGCACGCCCGGCCAGAGAGTAGGCGAGTTGTGCTGATTTGACCTCGTAGTCAAGCTTCTGCTGCTGCACTTTTTTATCGACTTCACCAATGGGGCTTGAAGCAATACGTGCGGTTTCAGCCAGACGCTGTGCATCAAGCGCTTCATTACGGGGATAGTTGCTTACCGCCCAGATGATGATAACCGCTCCTAAAATAAGGGTTCCTGCTTTTTTCAGGTACATCAGTGCCTTCATTTTTGCCTGAAACAGTACGGAGGTGAGTGTCGGCCAGCGGTAGGGCGGCAGCTCCATAACAAAGGGCTCGGAATCGCTTTTAAGCAGGGTTGACTTGAGTATCCAGGCCGTCCAGAGTCCGACAACAATACCGAGAAAATAGATACCGAACATGACGTTTGCCGCGACCTCAGGAGCAAAAAATGCACCGGTCAGGAGCACATAGACCGGCAGTTTCGCACCGCAGCTCATGAAGGGGATAATCATGATCGTTGCAAGCCTGTCCGTCGGGCTTTTGAGTGTTCGTGTTGCCATGATAGCAGGAATAGAACAGCCGAACCCCGTGATCATGGGGATAAATGACTTGCCATGCAGTCCGAAACGGTGCATCAGCCGGTCAATTACGAATGCTGCACGGGCCATGTAACCCGATGCCTCAAGAAAGGAGAGCCCGATAAAGAGCAGCACGATATTGGGAAGAAAAACCAGTACCCCTCCCACGCCCGCAATAATACCGTCAATGGCTATTGATCGGAGAGTCTCATTCGGAAGAAGTGGCCGGAGGTATGAGGCCAACGTGCCGAAAAGAAACTCAAGAGCACTCATCACCGGAGCGCCCAGAGTGAAGGTGAGCTGAAAAATAGCCCATACCACAAGTAAAAAAACGGGCAGCCCAAGCACCCGGTTGAGTACCACCATATCGATATAGTCAGTTACCGTGGCCTTCACCACTCCGGGCTGGCGAACACACTCTTTCATGGCGCCCCGGATAAAGGCATGACGGTCTTCGGTAATGAGCAGCTCCGGCTCGGAGTCATGAAGTCGTTCAGCATCCCTGAGTGCATCCTGGAGAGCAAGCTCCACTTTTACCCAGACAGGGTAGTGCTGAACCTCCTGATAGACCTCCCGGTCATTTTCAAGAAGCTTGATCGCCATCCAGCGTGCGTTATAAAGAGCAAGCTCCCTCTGGTGGGTCAGAAGTTCCGTAATTTTATCGACTGAGGCCTCAAGGGAGGGAGTGAAAAAGAGCTTGTTCTTTTTGATCCTGATCTCTTTCTGCGAAACCCGGATAATATGATCAAGAAGCCCGTCAAGGCCGCTCTTCTTTTTTGCTGAAACCGGAATGATATGGCATCCAAGAAGCTGCTGCAGTTGTTTGATATCAATGGAAATGCCCTTCTCCTCAACTTCATCCATCATGTTGAGTGCAACGAGAAAATCCACCTCAAGCTCCATAAGCTGGGTCGTCAGAAGCAGGTTCCGCTCAAGGTTAGGCCCCTCAAGAACATTGACAACCACATCAGGACGCTCCCTGACAAGATAGGCCCTTGTTACAAGCTCTTCGGGAGAGTATGGGGTAAGGGAGTAGGTTCCGGGAAGATCAACCACCATGATCCGGTACCCCTTGTAATCGAGATAGCCTTCAAGCTTTTCAACCGTGACGCCTGAAAAGTTACCAACTTTCTGCTGCGCGCCCGTAAGTGCATTGAAAAGGGAGGATTTTCCGCAGTTCGGGTTACCGGCAAGCGCTACAGTAATCTCTTTGAGGCCACTCATGCCTTGCCTCCAAACCTCCAGAACGGTGGAGTGCTCTCTTGATGCTCAACAAGTTCAACCGGCTCTGCAACTTTACGAACAAGAACACCCTCTGCCTCGGTTTTTCTCAAAGCAAGGTAGAGCCCCTTGAAAAATATCTCTATCGGATCGCCCAGAGGCGCAACCCGCAGCACCTTGAAGCTTGTCCCTTTTATCAAACCCATATCCATAATCCGCCGCCTGACAGCACTCTCTGACTTCAGAGCTGTCACTTCCGCACGGTCGCCAACCTGCAAATCCGATAATTTCATACAACTGACTCCTTGAAAACAGTAATTCAATACAGGACAATATATATCCTATATAACAATTTCAGACAGATATAATTCCGGGAATTTTTTTCAGTGCAGAGGCACTATCCGTGGCGTGCTGCCGATCCCGAAAAGGGTGGCCACCCCATCTCTTTTCCGCCCACCAGATGCCCATGGATATGAAAAACACTTTGGAGAGCATCTCGCCCTGTATTGAATACCAGCCGGTAGCCGGACTCCCTGATACCAAGAATTTCCGCCACAACACATGCGGCAAGAAGAATATTTCCGGCTATCGCTTCATCTTCTGCAGCAAGATCGTTCAGCGATGCAATGTGACGAAGAGGAATAATCAGTACATGTTGCGGAGCCACAGGCGTGATATCCCGAAACGCAAGAACATGCTCGTTTCGATAAATAATCGTTGCCGGAATCTCGCCGCTTACGATTCGGCAAAAAAGGCACTCTGGATGATGATGAGTCATTGAGTTCAGATTTTATGTGAGGAGTCGCCTTTCGCTTCAGATGACGGCGCTTCTGAACGCCCGTTTTCCGAGGTTACCTCCTCGGGACGTTTTGAGGCAAGCACCTTGTCGATACGCTGACCGTCAAGATCAACAATCTCAAGAGTCCAGTTTTCCCATGTCATCACATCTCCGGTCTGGGGCATTCGGCCAAGCTGCCACATCATAAGACCGCTCAGGGTGTGATAGAGTCCTTTATCCTCATCAGGAACTGCTCTGAGTTCAAGAGTATCCTTCAACTCCGGCACAGGAATCAGACCGTCAAGAAGCCATGAGCCGTCAGATCGTTCCACAGCCCATGAATCCTCACTGTTACGGGGAACAAACTCACCGGTAACAGCTTCAAGCATATCCTGGAGGGTAACAAGACCCTGAATCTCCCCATACTCATCAACAACAAAAACCATCTGGGTACCCGAAGTCCTGAAATGGTCGAGCAGCTCCATCCCGGTGAGGGTTTCTGGAACATAGACGCAGGGCTGAAGCTGTGAAGTGAACTCCGTCAACCCCCCTTTCAGGGTTTTCGACAGAAGCTGCTTTGAGTTGACAACGCCGAGGAGCGATTGCAGCCCCCCTTTACAGACCGGAAAACGGGAGTGTTCGGACTCAGTCACCCGCAGGATGTTCTCCTCCAGCGGACGGGAAACATCAAGAAAAACAATATCAGCTCTCGGCACCATCAGTGTACCAAGCTGACGATCATCGAGACGGAACACATTTCGCACCATTTCGTGTTCGTGCTGTTCAATAACTCCAGCTTCAGAGCCCTCCTCAAGCATGGCATGAATCTCCTCTTCAGTAACACTGGGGTAGGCATGAGGGCTTTGTCCCATAAGACGGAGAATAGCATCAGTTGAAGCCGAAAGCAGCCTGCCGAACGGTCGGGTTATGGTGGAGAGGGTATACATGGGACGTGAGACAAGGCATGCTATGCCCTCGGGATCAAACTGACCAAGCCGCTTGGGAACAAGTTCCCCGACAACAATGGTGATATAGGTGATGGAGATAACAACAATTGCGGTCGAAATGACATGGCTGATTTCCGGTTCCATACCGAAGGCCTGAAACCTTACCGCCAGCGGACCGGCGAGCGCCCCCTCTCCTACGATACCGTTGAGAATCCCGATTGAAGTAATGCCTATCTGTATGGTAGAGAGAAAACGGGTCGGTTCCTGGCCAAGCTTGATGGCGGCAGCCGCAGATTTATCACCATCCTCGGCAAGTTTTGCCAGACGTGATCTTTTAGCCGTCACCAGGGCGATTTCCGACATGGCAAAAAGACCGTTAACTACAATCAGCGAAAGAAGAAAGAGTATTTCCATAAATTCAGTATTGAACATCCCGGGCTCAGGATAAAATTTTGCTATAAGTGCCGTTAACGTTCAAACGGCACCAACCCGAAAAGTTCTGTTCTTGCGATATTGTCGTTACTCAAGTTATCAACTATACCATTAAAGTGCAATTTCCAAACAGAGTACCCGACGTTTAATAAGCGGCGTACCGCCCGGAAGGTGTCACGCTGACATCTGACCGGCATGAATTATAACCATTAACCGGAAAATATTGCAAAAGATTCAGTAATTGAGAGCGCTTCGGCAAAGAGCGTCTCCTGCTTACAGGATTTTGTCTGGGTGTTCGATGGTGTAAATCACATGAGGAGAGCGTGCCGAAGGAGGAAACGGAGAAAGGATAATGATCCGGCAGCCAGTGAAACCGACTGCCGGGCAACATAGAGCGCGTTGGTTCAGGCCGTAAAAAAAGCTTTGACTGTTGCGATGAACTGCTTCTCTGTCATCCGGGCAGAGGTTTCAACTGCCTTGACTTTTTCATGCACCAAATGGATCTTGCTGATCTCCTTGGCAAGTTCAATTTTTGCCTCTCCGGGGCCAAAAAGAGCAATCCCGGCTGAATCACCGAGCAGGGCTATCACTTTTTTATAAAATGCATGATACTGGTGTTTTCGGCTCTCTTCGGCACTCTGCTCCTTTGAAATCGACTGTGCAACCGATGTTCCGCTCGCTTTCCAGCCACCAGAAGGCTTGAAATGACTCTCCGCTCCTGATTCGACACGCTGCACAACTACCGAATCACCCTCTATTGAAACAACAATAGCCTCTTTGTGATCAATCCATAAACCAGTCTGTTTTTTCATAGCAACCAAACTCCTTCGTTGTTGATTTCCCGGAATTGAAGCACAGAATCACTCATCACAACATCCTGCACAGCAAAAACATTCCCTCTCGATGCAAAGAGGAACGTGATCTCTGGCAAGAGGAGCAACAGGAGAGAGGTAAAAGAATTGAGAGAGCGAGGAGACCGTTATCCCGAACTGTCGGGACAACGGAGCAATTGTAGTGCGGAACGCATTAACCTCTCTGCGGTGAATGCGCATGACAACATGTGCAGTCACATGGAATCACGGATCGCCTTCTCTTTTTCAGCCATGAGTTTCGACTTGAGAAACCCCCTGTTCATGCGGGCAATATTGACAACGGAAATGCCTTTGGGGCACTCAGCCTCACAGGCATAGGTGTTGCTGCAATTACCAAAACCGAGCTGATCCATACAGGCAACCATCTTCTTTACCCGATTGTCAGCCTCTACCCGCCCCTGGGGCAGCAGCGCAAGATGCGAAACTTTGGCCCCGATAAAGAGCATGGCTGCGGCATTGGAGCAGGCAGCCACACATGCGCCGCAACCGATACATGCCGCGGCATCAAACGCCGCATCGGATTTCGATTTCTCAACCGGAATGGTATTGGCATCAGGCACGCCCCCGGTGTTGACCGATACATAACCTCCCGCCTGGATGATTTTATCAAACGCACTCCTGTCCACCACCAGATCGCGGATAACAGGAAAAGCCTTTGCCCTCCATGGTTCAATATGGATGGTATCGCCATCCTTGAAGGAGCGCATATGGAGCTGGCAGGTGGTAACACCCTTGACTGGTCCGTGAGGACGTCCATTTATGTAGAGACTGCAAGTACCGCAAATACCCTCCCTGCAGTCGTGGTCAAAAGCAACCGGATCACCGCCGCTCTCAATAAGCTGCTGGTTCAAGATGTCGAGCATTTCAAAAAATGAGCTCTCGGAAGAGATCCCTGATACCTCGTAGGAAACCATTCCGCCTTTGGCCTCCGCATTTTTCTGGCGCCAGATCTTCAGCGTAAAATTCATATTATCCTCTATTTATAGCTCCGCTGGGAGAGCTTGATCTCGTTGAATTGAAGTTCCTCCTTGTGCAGCACGGCATCACGACCGGTATATTGCCATGCACCGACAAACGCAAACTTCTCATCGTTGCGCAATGCCTCACCGTCGCTCGTCTGGTACTCCTCCCTGAAATGACCACCGCACGACTCTTTTCGCTGCAGGGCATCGCGCACCATCAGTTCGCCAAGTTCGATAAAGTCAGCAACGCGGCAGGCCTTCTCAAGTTCAGGATTATACTCCTCCAGCCCGCCCGAAACCTTTACTCCCCTGGCATACTCCCGCTTCAGTTCGGTAATAAGATAGAGCGCTTCGGTAAGACCAGCCTCATTTCTGGCCATCCCGCAGTACTCCCACATGATCTTGCCGAGACGGCGATGGAAGTGATCGACCGACTCCTTGCCCTTGTTGTCATGGAATTGCTTCAAGCGATCAGCAACACCCTTGGCCGCTTCGGTAAATTCGGAAGAACCGGAATCAAAACGGGGGGTATGAATTTCCGCAGCAAGATAGTTGCCTATCGTATAGGGCAGAACAAAGTAACCATCGGCAAGGCCCTGCATAAGCGCAGAGGCACCGAGCCGGTTGGCTCCATGGTCGGAAAAATTGCACTCTCCGACTGCAAAGAGGCCGGGAATGGTCGTCATCAGCTCGTAATCAACCCAGAGACCACCCATGGTATAGTGCACTGCCGGATAGATCATCATCGGCGTCTCATAGGGAGAGTCCGCAACAATCTGCTCGTACATCTGGAAAAGATTACCGTAAAGAGCATCAATGGTATCATGCCCCTTGCGCTTGATGGCATCGGCAAAGTCAAGATAGACGGCCATTCCTGTAGTGCCAACGCCATATCCGGCGTCACAACGCTCTTTGGCCGCCCTTGAGGCAACATCCCTCGGCACAAGATTTCCGAATGCAGGATAGCGCCGCTCAAGATAGTAGTCACGGTCCTCCTCGGCGATATCGGATGGCTTGATATCCTTATGGCGCAATCGCTCAACATCCTTTAATTTTTTCGGCACCCAGATTCTTCCATCATTACGCAAGCTCTCACTCATCAGGGTCAGCTTTGACTGGAAATCGCCGTGTACAGGAATACAGGTCGGATGAATCTGTGTAAAAGCAGGGTTGGCCATGAAAGCCCCCCGCTTGTAGGCACACCAGGCCGGAGTCACATTGGAACCCATGGCATTGGTGGAGAGGTAAAAAACATTGCCGTACCCGCCGCTTGCAAGCACAACGGCATGTGCGGCGTGACGCTCTATCTCGCCGGTAACCAGATTCCTGGTGATGATGCCCCTTGCTTTTCCATCAACCAGCACAAGGTCAAGCATGTCCCGTCGATTGTAGAGCGTAACGGTACCAGCCGCTATCTGGCGGCTTAATGCTCCATAGGCGCCGAGCAGCAACTGCTGACCGGTCTGCCCCCTCGCAAAGAAGGTTCTTGATACCTGTGCACCACCAAATGAACGGTTGGTCAAAAGACCACCGTACTCACGGGCAAAAGGAACCCCCTGGGCTACGCAGAGATCAATAATCTGGTTGCTGACTTCAGCAAGACGGTAGACATTGGCTTCACGAGCCCGGTAATCGCCGCCCTTGATGGTATCATAAAAAAGCCGGTAGGCGCTGTCACCATCGTTGGCATAGTTTTTTGCGGCATTGATTCCACCCTGTGCAGCAATGCTGTGGGCCCGACGCGGCGTATCCTGGTAACAGAATACCTTGACATTGTAACCGAGCTCTCCGAGAGATGCGGCAGCAGAGGCTCCGGCAAGGCCGGTACCAACCACAATGATGTCAAGTTTGCGTTTATTGTTGGGGTTTACCAGCTTGCATCCCGATTTGTAGGCGGTCCATTTTTCAGCCACCGGCCCTTCAGGGATTCTGGCGTTGAGGCGTGTCATTGAAGCGTGTTATGAGTGTTGTTTTCGGTGAAGAACACAGTTTCTGATAGTGTGATACTTATTGAAATAACAGGATATAAATGGGCACCACGCTGAATCCTGTTGCAATGGATATCGAGCAGATGGAGCTGACAATCTTTACTGCGCCCATATAGCGAGTGTGGTTCCATCCAATGGTCTGAAAGGCTGACTGGATTGCATGATTGAGATGAATACCGAGCGCTGCAAAGCCTGCGATATAGATCAGGGAGTACCATGGCGACGCAAAGAGCAGAAGCGAGCGATGGTAGAAGTCGTGGCGCTCTATTCCGGGCGGAGGCGCGACCAGACCGATCTTGATAAAGTAGAAATCGATAAAATGAAGAAGAAGGAAGATGAGTACAATGATGCCGGTATGGAACATGTACTTGGAAAAAAAGGAGGTGTCCGAAGAGTTGGCGAACTCATAGCGAGTCGTGCGTGCAGCGCGGTTCTGGCCGGAGACCAGCATACCGAAAAGTATGTGGAGCAGAAATCCTGCAAAAAGAACAATTTCAAATACCTTTATGACTGGGTTGGTGGCCATAAAGGTTGCTGCTTCTGTAAACGCAGCGCCTCCGTCGGACTTCAGCAGCAAAAGATTGATGCCGAGATGAACGAAGAGGAAAGTAACCAGAAAAAGCCCCGCAAGTGCCATAAGCACTTTTCTGGTAATCGAAGAGTACATGAGCATAGTAGTGGTGCGAATTACGAACCGTCGTTATTGCGATGATAAAGAACAGTGGATTAACTCCTTTGAAACTGAAGGTAATGCCCTCCTGATTAACTTCCAATAAAATAATCTTTGATAGTACTTTTCACCCTCGAAGAGCAACCGCCCGGACCGGCGATGCCTCAGCGCCCGCAATTTTCAGCGGAAAAGCACAAAAGGTGAATGAACAATGCAGGAGTAAAGCAAGAGCAGTCAGATTTTCGATAAGCACCATCCCGCTGGCGAGCAGACTTTTGTGAACAGGAAAATCAAGAGAATCCGGAAGATCAAGAGAGATCATATCAACACCAATACCTTTAAGATGAAACCCCGTGAGCCATTGTGCCGCGTCAAGGGAGAGTACCGGATATCCTTTGAAGTAATCAGGCCTGCCCCAGTATCCGCTCCACCCTGAACAGAGCAACAGAAAATCGCTCCCCTCTATGTTGGCAGAGAACGGCAACAGCAGCTCTTTAGTGATCACCCCGACGGCTGCACTCCGGAGATCTATGACCATCCCCTTGCCAGCAAATTGTTCAACACTGAAAACATCTGGAGTCAGGCAATCCGCAAACATATGGGAGGGGAGATCGATATGGGTACCGGTATGGGAGGAGAGTGAGATGAGCTGCTCGGCAAAACCATCTTTTTCAATAGTGGCAATCGGCTGAAATTCCGGTTCGGGTGTCCCCGGATAAACCGGCATTCCGGACTCTACCGTATGCGTGAGGTCAATAACCCGCATGATGCCGATCTCTTTTTATAGCAAACACGTTGCGGAACATTAGGACACCTCTATTGAACATTAGGGCACCTCTATTAATAAAGCCATGAAACCCCGGCGATAATGGCGTTCGAGTTAATACCCATGTTCGAACGGTCAACCAGACCTGCGTGAGAGATATGGCGCCAGCGGTAACCGCCAAAAAGGGCTGTTTTGGGAGAGATTCTGTATTGAACTCCGGAACCGAACTGATCAAGAAAATTAAATCCCCCCTTACCCTGCTCTACCGAATCAATACTTAAAAACATGGGGGCAAAGCTTGCCTCAAAAAAAAGCTCCACCGGAGATGCGAGTTTGCGGAAATAGCGCAGACCGATACCGCACCCGGCCTCAACGCCATCCTGCGGGCCTGAAATAACATTAACATGCGGCTCAAGTGCTAACTGCAGTGTACTCTTGCTTCCCTCGATACCCACAACCCTGTTCATATTGAATCCAACACGTGCAAAGAGCGGATAAACGGTGATGTTATCCGCTTTTCTGTTCAGTGAACCCCACACATACCCTGAACCGAAACCAAGCTCATTGAGCACAACCGCCGGTTTTTTTTCCGTCTCCGGTAACCCGTCAGAAGCATTCGCCTTGAGCGGCTGAGAGAGAATCAGCAGTGAAGCGATAAGCATAAGTGGAGAGATCACTCGCCTGAAATACAAATTCATTGCTTTTTTGTTTTAGGTGTAATGGTGCCCATTAGTAAAATCGTTACTTCACCCGTGCGAGTCGTTCAGGAAGCCTGCTCCTTCAGGGCGATCCTTCGCGAAATATAGTCAAGAATAAGCTGAACCGCTTTGTCCCGCTCACAATCACAAAAAATCTGGTGTCCTGAACGCTCAAACCAGACAATTGATCGCTCAGCAGATGGCGTCGATACCCGGTTACAAAGCATTGTTGCACTCTCTGGAAGCACGGTAGCCTCCTTTCTGTTGTGCAGAATCATGAAAGGGAGATTGACTTGATCAAGCAGCGACTCGGTTCTCTGGATCAAGTCAAACAGGGAACGAATCGCCTCGGTCGGAACCCAGGCGTAATGGGGAGCCTGGCACCGGGGCTTTAACTCCTTTAAATCACTTTTCAGATCCCATTTTTTGATCATCATACTGACAAGCGGAGCTGCAAAATGCAGTGGTCTGCCAGGCGCGAGCAGAGAGACAAGCTTGAGCGCAGGTGTAGCAAGAATGAGCGAATCAACCTGTTTCGGGTAGCGTACGGCAAGATTGAGGGCAAGAAGAGCACCCATACTGTGTCCGATCACGATAACTCGCTCCACCTCAAGTGAGAGATTCTGAAAAGCCCTGTCAGCATCCTTAAGCCATGCCTCCCATTTCACCCCCTGAAGAGCCGCCGGTGATGAGGCTCCATGCCCGGCAAGCAACGGCATACTGAAGGGGATACCCCTTTCCAGCAACGGCTTACGCAATGCCTCTACACTCTCAAGCGTTGCCGTAAAACCGTGTATGACCAAAACGCCAAAAGGACTCCGAGCCTGTGGTTCTGCTGACATGATAACACTCTATAAAATATCGCTTTCCAACTGCAAAACCGTTACGGCCCAATACCGGAAAGGAAAAATACTGTTAATAGAGGAAGAATAAGCGTAAATTGACATTTATTAAAATAAAAGATGCCCTGAAAGGTTATACACATGAACGATTCAATGCGCAAGATAGTATTGACAGGATGCCTGCTGCTGCCTCTGGTGCTCAGTTCGTGCACATCATCCCGCTCCTCGTATATGGGAGGAATTTCACCTGAAGAGGCCTATCGACAGGGAAAACTGAAAAACAAACCCTACGTCATCAACGGCAAGGTCTATGTTCCCATGAGCTATGAAGAGGCTGAGGCCTACGAAGAGGTTGGTATGGCATCGTGGTACGGACAGGAGACTCTTGACCAGCATAATGGACAGCCGACTGCATACGGCGAAATTTTTGATCCCTCAAAACCAAGCGCTGCCCACAAATATCTTCCACTGCCCGCACTGGTAAAGGTAACCAATCTTGAAACCAGCGCATCGATTGTCGTGCGGGTAAACGACCGGGGACCGTTTGTTGATGACCGTATTATCGATTTGAGTGCCGAAGCCGCAAAAAAACTCGGCTTTTATAACAAAGGTACCGCCAAAGTTAAAATCGAGGTTGTCAACCGGTAAACTGAGTCGCCCCCATTCATCATCACCGAAGTGCCCACGGAGATGGTTGTCCGCCCGTTTTACTCACTTCTGGTAGCGGCAAACGCGCTGTAGAGCGGCATAAAGGTGATCTTTTGCTCTGGAAGATCTGCATACTGGCGGTCGGAAAAGACCAGTGCGTTGCCACACTCCGGGAAAGAAGCAAGAAAAAGATGCAGGCTCCTCAAGCTGCCGGTTGCTCCGCTTTTGACCTCAACCGGATAAATCTTTCCGTTCAGAACAGCCAGATAGTCAACTTCAGCCGAACTGTTTTTTGCTTGCCGGTCCCAGTAATAAAGGCTGCCCTGCTGGGCGACAAGCATCTCTTGTCCAACAAACTGCTCTGCCATAGTGCCCCGATAGATGGCGAGCAGATCGCTTTTGGCATACTCAATATCATTCGGCATACCGGAGAGGTAACGCAACAATCCAATATCGAGCATGAGCGCCTTGAATAATTTTGCAGAGGCCGTTGCTCCCAATGGAAGCCCCGATGGATCGACCGAAGGAACCCTTCGGGCTACCTGAGCGAGGCACAAGGCATCAAATGCTTTTTTCAATACCAGGCCGCTGAACCCCTCTCCAAGGCGTGCATATTTGATCTGTTTTCCGATATGCTGCGGCAGAGAGGTAAAAACCGAATCAAGAGAGAAGCGGTCAACCTTTGGACTATATTTTACAAAGTCCATCCTGTATGACTCGGCAATCTCTTTTTGTACCTCAAAGGCATCACGCAAAGAGTTGTTGTCAAGGTACGCCTTTACAGCATCCGGCATTCCCCCGATAAAGAAGTAGCGTTTCAGCTCATCACGCAACAGTTCATGCACTACCGATGAAATAGCAGCGGGGTTACCAAGCACCACCGTTGCCGCAGGCGCGTTACCAATTGCCTCCAGATATTCAGCAAAACAGAGCGGATAGAGATTGAGAAACTGAACCCTGCCAACAGGAAAGGAGCTCTCTTCAAGCGCAAATTCAAGGAGCGAACCGGCGGCTACAACATGCAACTCCGGCATCTCCTCATAAAAATAGCGCAAGGCGGTTATGGCGCGGGGGCAGGCCTGTATCTCATCAAAAAAGAGCAGTGTTTTTCCGGGTGTAATCTTTTGCTGAAGGATAACCTCAAGGTCCGCGCAAATGCGTGTCGCTTTCAAGTCACCATCGAAAAGCTTGCGAAGAGGCTGATTTCGCTCAAGATCAACAAGGACAAGAGATTCAAAGCGGTTTTTCCCAAACTCCTTGAGTGACCAGGTTTTGCCAACCTGACGGGCACCTCGAAGAATAAGAGGCTTGCGACGTGAACTCTCCTGCCAGCGCCGAAGATCATTATCAATAAATCGAAACATGTTGCCTTGTCAGGATAGTATAAAATCGGATACTCTTTAAAAGACAAGGCAATTTATGCTATTTCAGCACACAAATACAAGGCAATTTTAATATCCGGGTTTATTTAAAGGGCTCCACTCTCAGGGCAGCCTCTATTTTATCACGTTGCGACGGACTCACGCGCGACTCCTCCGCATAG